>JAZUBK010000001.1:0-11070 GCA_045638465.1 Clostridia bacterium
TACAACAGCAGGAAGAATAATTGATGAATTATTTGAAAAGGGTTTTCTGATTGGAGAAAACACAGGAGTGCCATATAAGGCAAAATTTAATTTGGATAAAAGAGAAGAGATAGAAGAGTATTTATTCAATGAAATTAAAAGAAGAAATATAGTAGAGTAAACCTATTAGGAACAACCTAGTAGGTTTTTTATTTGTCAAAACATTAGACAAATAGCAGTGAAGAAATACAAATGATTAACACTAGACTTCGTGCAGTGATGATACAAATGGCCAAGCAAAAATCAGTGGTATATCTGGTAGTGTAACAAATCCACTTGCATAAAAAAAATTAATATGACAGGCAAATATCCGCCTGTCATATTTTTATAAAAAAGGATTTTGTATGAAAAGAATTATAAATCAAGATGTTTATGACATAGTAAAGCAAATAAAAGCCATCGATAAAAACTATTTTGTAATGTACGACGAAGAAAAGAAAAAGTATGAACTACACGACAAAAGACAAAAGCCAACCTATTCGGTAACGCTTTTTGACAAGCTAGACAAAAGAAGTATCAAAAAAGTTTACTCAACCCAAAGCAAAAACGCCCTAGAATTATTTAAAGCCATAGACCAAACCAACAAAAGAGTAGAAGAAAATGCAAAAGAATTTGTAATCGATAAAGCAAAAACAAATATAAAAGAGATTTTAGAAACAAAAAAATATTACTAAGGAGATATAAATGACCGTAAGAGAAGTATTAACAATGGCCAGTCAATTTCTAAATAAAGAAGAAGACTTCAGTGCCTTTATCAAAAACGATAACGGCGATAGTGTTGGCACAAAATCATTTAAAGTTTTGTTTAGTGCTCTAAACATTGTCAATAACGAAATAGCAAGTGACTATTTCCCGCTTTTTTATAAACAAGAAATTGACGTTACCCATAACAAAATATTTAATATAGACCTAAACAAAGAAGTAAAAGACGTTTACAAAATATCATCACTTGACAATTCAATATCTTATCGATTCAAAACTTTTGATAACTACATCGAAGTTGGAGCCAACGGCAAAATGAATATCACATATAGCTATCTTCCTCAAAAACTATCTATGACTGATGACATGCCAAACTATAGCGGCAAAATCTCAGTTAGAACTTTTGCCTTAGGTGTTGCGGCGGAGTATTGCTTTATAAGCAATATTTTTGATGAGGCAGAGATTTGGCACAGAAGATTTGTTGATAGCATAAAAAACAACTTATCAAAAAAAAGTCACATAACCTTGCCTAAAAGGAAGTGGCTATGATCTATGAAAAGAAAATTGCAACCCCTCCTTATAAATATAAAAGCATAAAAATATCTGATTTTTCTGTGGGAGCCGATACAGAACTCAATGGCGAAATTTCAAAATATAAAACACCGATTTCGCTTTTTAATTACATTACCAAAAACGGCAAACTACAAACAAGTTATGGTATCAATGCTTTGACTATCCCAACCAGCGAAGATGACAAAGATGCTTTGCTTTTGCCAGAGTATGAAAAATTGGGGGTAGAGTATCAAGGTGTGTGGGTGTACAAAAATTATAATATAGAAAAAGCAAAAAACTGCTATGACCTTATATTGTATGCAAACAACGGCTACCTTTATTGGATAAGTTTGTTTGAAAACGATAACTATATTTATAGGTTGTACGAAATAGAATTAACCAGCAAACCAACTATAATTAACTATCGTATGCACGATAGAGATTATCTACTTATCTGTAACGAAACTGATGGCATGATAGCGTGGGACGGAGTGACAATTCCGCAAAAAATTGCTGCCGCACCGAACATCAGGTCGGCGGTTGTTTTCAAAAATAGATTGTTTGCCATAACGTCAGAAAAATTCCAAATAAGATACAGTAAAGAATTAAACCCGACCAACTGGTTGGTTGACGGAAACGCCGATAATTCGGGCATTATACGATTTTCCGACCAAATGGGCGGTGCTAGTAAAATTGTAGAATTTTTAGGAAATTTGTATGTAATTAGAGATAACGGCATCAGCAAAATTTCTTTTTATGAAGAGGACGACACCTACAAAATTTCACACATATTTTTTGCTGGAAGCAAGATATATGGAGAGACCGTTTCGGTGTGTGAAAGAGAAATTTATTTTGCTACAAGAGATGGAATTTTTACCTTTGACGGTGTGACTTGTGAAAAGGTAAATTTGGGGATTGATAGTCTATTTGGTATAGACAATTTAGATGGAGCAAAAGCAGTCTTTCACAAAGACACATACTTTCTTGCATGTAGGCTAAACTATGATGACAATACATATGTGGGGGATGAGATGCCAGATTCAAACTTTGTCAATAACACAATTTTGGCACTCAACACAAAGAGCAAAAAATTTGATATTTTGCGAGGGGTTGATGTTATAGATATTATGCCGCTAGAGGTTGGACGTATAAGCAAACTTGTAATTTTGACTAGGGGAGCAAACGCAAATAAGGTAGGGCAACTTGATATGTCTGGAGAATATTTTGGCAATAGTTTATTGAAAATTTGCAAGGTGCAGAAGTATAGTTTTGGTGATTTAAAAAAATCAAAAATGGTAAAGAGCTTTTCGATTTTGACAAGCTTTGATGTTGACGTAAAAGTTCAAACAGACCTTATGCAAAATTACTTTTCGGTCAAAGGCTCTTTTGCTCCGCAGACCGTCAAGATAAATATGCCAGGCAACCTAATTGAATTTGAAATCAGAAGTTACACAAGTAAAGCAGATATTTCTGCCTTTGAGATAGAGGTGATGCTAGATGGATAAAGGCCTACTTGCACTTAATCGTTGTGACGAATTAGAAGAGATGTTGCGAAAAAGACCAAGCGATAGCAAATCTAGTTATTTTGAAAAAGAAGATATGCAAATGATCTCTTTTAATGATATGGTTTCAACTCAAAGTTTTTCTCTAGCGACAGAAGGTTTTGATTTTGGAGCGGGAATGACAACTTTTATTATCGAAGGGCATTTGTCCTCAACAGTTATTACAAATTACAAAATTAAAGTATTCATCAATGAGTATTTAAATCGAGAGTTTAATATTGAGCTCAAGACTTTAGATTATGATTGTAAGTTTCTTATATCACCATTTATGCATACGCCTAGAAATTTTGTAAAAATTGAAATTATACCAGAAACTTCAGCGTCAAATACTATTACAGCAACGGGCTTTTGTATTTATACAAAAAGCGCCCAGAATATCTATCCGTGTTTTTATGAGGTAGACAAATTGCCATACAAAAACAATAAAATTAAATTTTCTGTATATAATGGTGAAGATATAGATGGGGTGGTTAGTCAAAAATACGCTTATGCTATTTTGGATAGGGATGGAACATATTATGTTGGTGATGGACCAAAAGAAAACTTTTCATTTGAAAACTTTTCCAATCAAATGGAAATTACAACCTACGTAGATAAAGGATATGATTATGCCGTAAACTATTTGGTTACCCCAAAGGAAGGTACAGACATATCAGATTTGTGTTATAAGTCGCTTGTAACATATGCCTCAGATAGTCAAAAAACAAGTACCCATACCTTTAGGAATGTTTCGCTCAAAACAGGAGTATATACTTTGCTATCTCTTGCAAATAATATCTGCGGAACACCCGCAGTTAATTCAACAGGCAAAGCTTATTCAAAAATAATGACAATTGGTCCAAATGGCCTGACATTTACATATATGTCTAGCAATACAGTTGTTGGAACAAAGTACAATTATACAACATCGGCGTTTAAAGGTTTTAATAGTGCAGTTATGCCGATAGCTCGAAACTTAAACCAATGTAGATGCTTATTTCCGTGTTTTTTAGAAAGTGGAGGTAAACTATACTTTTTTATAGAAAGCACTGTAACTGTGCCAACAATAGTTGAAAATATAACAGACAATATAGAAAAAGTAACACACTCTGTTTTTGGCGATGATAGTGGAAGCGAAATTTTGGTTTATTATCAGTCTAGCGGTTATCTAAAGTGTTATCACATCAAAAAAGAAGAATCAGGAAGTTATGTAGGTGATTATTTTGAAACGGTAGCCTATGGAATAACCGAATATTTACCACTTATAGATAACGATGCTGTTTTTGTATATGGCGACAAAATATTTTTTACAAAGGAAGCTAATAAAATATGTCAAAACACCTAAGCAAGAGCGAACTTATAAACTTTTTTATGCGATATAATCAAAAGAAACATAACGGAGGAGGAAATTACCTGCACAATTTTGAAGACAAACCAAAAAGTGCAGAAAAAACAAAATGTGGGAAGAAATCTTTAACTTAGCATTATCAAATGGTATTTGGTCAGCGATGTTTCTTGGGCTTTTGATATTTCAGCTAAAAGATAGTAGCAAAAGAGAAAAAAAGTACCAAGAAACCATCTCAAAACTAAATGAGCATCTAGGTGCGGTAAGTGATATAAAAGAAGAAGTAAAAGAAATTCGCCAAGCCGTAATGAAAGGAAAGGTGGGTGGAAAAAATGAATAAACTAAAAAAATATTCTTTTTATATAGGCATCGTTGGTGCTATATTGTCTTGTACGGGACTTATGCTTGATTTTTTTGGAATTTTGGATATTATGCCGATTATTACAGAGGTTGTGGTTATAATCAGTACTATACTGGTTGCCTTAGGGGTAGTAGAAAAAGAAGATAAAGGCGATATTCAATCTCTAAAAGAAGATATAAAAAAAGACCTAAACCAAGACGACGAAGATGACAACTAAATAACAAAAAAACAGAAGGTTTATTTTACCTTCTGTTTTTTTATTTGCTTTTTTTAGTTTTTGTATCTGTCTTTTCGGTGTAGAACCTAGTTTTTACTGGCTTTTTTTCTTCTGGTTTTTTGTCAGGAGCTTTATAAAAAGATATTTCTTTGATAATCAAAGATTTGTTATAATAAGTGATTTTTGCGGCAATCTTATTTTCTTTTTTAGATATTATTTCGTTCTTTCCGTCATAAGAAACCATAAAGTATTGTTTGAAATTAGTTTTTTGAAGTTCAGAGTTTTTAATGTACATTTCAAGAAAGGTATAATCATCGCCCTCTTCAAAGTAAATGTCAAAAATATTGTGATAATCTTTAGAAAAGATTTCATGAATATATTTTTTCTTTATACCAAAACAAGCATTTTTCCAACCTGGGTCTATTTCGATTATTGTATCAACATCAGTTGTTTTGTTTTTTCTTAGGTCAAGTAGAATCCTGAAATTAATTCCAATAGGGTAGTACATAAGACAAATTGAAACAATATAAAGTAGCAAAAATAGATACTTTGTCATGCCGTCTTGCGGAAATAGTAGCGACATAACCCACGCAAGTAAAAAGGGAGATGTGCATATTGTCATATGCAATGTATTGTGCCAAAATATTTTTTTCAAACTTTGCATAAAAATAACCTCTTTTTTTATACTTTGATTATAGTTTCATTTTTTGGCCGTTGTCAAATAATATTGAGAGTTTTACTTTATAGCAAAAAGAAAAAATATTTTGCTTTATTTTTGATTTTTGTATTGACAAAAGTATATTAATATAATATATTTTGTATTATTTTGGGTTAAATTCCAAAAGTATTTGCCAAAAGCACATTATTATAGTATAATTTTAGAAGTAAAAATAGTTGTAAAATAAGGATAAAATATGAAATTTAGTAACACTACAAAATTAGTTTTGACTAATTTTTCTAATGTTTGGAAATTATTGTTATATTATACCATCTGCACAGTTATAGGTTTTTTGGCGCTTTATGCCGCAGTAAGACCTATCTGGCTAAAACTAGATGAGGCTAGAGTTTTTGAAGACTTGCAGCTTTTATTTAATGCAATTTTTTCTCAACCAACAGGGCTTGTTACTTCTTTTAATGATGTCCTTAATACTATTTGGCAAGTAATCACCGTTAACGCATCAACTCTAGTGTGGAACTATGTATTTACACTAGTGCTTATCTTTGTCATTTTGCCATTTATGTATAGTTTGGCAGACCTTGCTATAGGCGAAGTTTTGTATGGTTATATGACTTCTCAAACAACATATAGCTTTACTGGTTCATACTTTAGAAAGTTCGGCAAATCTGTTTTGTATAGTTTGGCTAGACTTCCTTTTGAGATTGTAACAAAAGCTTTGTTTATTGCTATGCTTTGGGGCGTTGTAAAACTTTGGGCCACAGGCACTATACTTAACATTTTCTTTGGTGTTATTGTATTTATGCTAACACTAGTTGTTTTGACCTTCAAAGTTACAACATTTACCTGCTGGATGCCAGCAGTAGCTGTTCATGATACTGGTGTTTATAAGTCTATGAAAATGGGCTTTTTTGCGGTATTTAGAAATTTCTTTAGCACATTTTCTAACGCCTTAGTGTTAGTTTTGTGTGCTTTGGTTGTTAACTTCTTGTTTGGCGTGTTTACATTTACTATAGGTCTTGCAGTTACACTTCCACTTACTATGTACGCATTTATCGTTTATGGTATGGTTTCATACTTTTCTAACCAAGGTATGAGATTCTATGTGTACCCAGATATGTTTGTAACACCAAAGAGAATCAAAGAGCAAGAAACTATAACTAAACTAAAATTCTATATTTAATTTTTACAAAATGACAAAAGAGTTGAAAAGTAACAATATCTTGGGGAGCCAAGGTATTTTTGTGCTGAAATAAAAAAATATAAAGGAGAAAATATGAAAGAAAATTTAAAAATTATGTTTCTAGGCGGCGTAGACGAAATCGGTAAAAATATGACTGCTTTAGAATATGGCGATGATATTATTGTTATCGATAGTGGTTTGGGCTTTCCTGATGACAATATGCCAGGTATAGATATAGTAGTTCCAGACATTACTTATCTATCAATGAACAAAGACAAAGTAAGAGGTATCTTTATTACTCACGGCCACGAAGACCACATCGGATCATTACCTTACGTTTTGGACGATCTAAACGTTCCTATCTATGGTAGCAGACTAGCTTTGGGGCTAGTTGAGTCTAAGATGAAAGAATTTAGAGATATACAATATACTGCAAATAGTGTAAAAGGCGGATCAGTAATTTCTGCTGGTTGCTTTAAGGTAGAATTTATCTCTGTTACTCACTCAATTCCAGGAGCTATGGCTTTGAGTATCACAACACCAGTAGGCGTAGTTATGCATACAGGCGACTTCAAAGTAGACCTAACACCAATCGGCGAAGATAGAATTAACCTAAATCGTATCGCAGAAATCGGTAAAAAAGGTGTGCTTCTTTTGATGTGTGAAAGCACTAACGCCGAAAGAAAAGGTTTTTCTATGAGCGAAAGAACTGTAGGAAAAACATTTGATGATTTGTTTGGCGAATTAAAAGACAAAAGAATCTTTATCGCAACATTTTCATCAAACGTTCACCGTTTGCAACAAGTTCTTGATATCTCAAAAAGATATAATAGAAAGATTGCCTTTACTGGTAGAAGCATGGTAAACGTAATTGATACCGCACTAAAAATTGGCGAACTAAAAGGCGATAAAGAAAACTTCATTGACTTTGATAAAATTGACAAATATGAAGACAAAGAGCTTATCATTTTGACAACAGGTAGCCAAGGCGAAGCTATGAGTGCTATGACACGTATGGCATCAGACAACTTCCCAAAAATCAGACTTGACGAAAACGACGCAATTATCTTTTCTGCTAGTCCAATTCCTGGCAACGAAAAGAGTATTAATACCGTAATCAACAACCTATACAGAAGAGGCTGCACAGTAATATATAACGAACTTGCAGATGTTCACGTATCAGGTCACGCATATCAAGAAGAACTAAAACTTATCCACTCACTTGTTAGACCAAAATTCTTTATTCCGGTTCATGGCGAATACAGACATATGGTTGTACACAAAAAATTAGCAAAAGATATGGGGCTTGAAGATAGAAATATTATTATCCCAGAACTAGGTATGCAAGTAGAACTAAACAGAAACTATTTCAAAGTAGCAGGAACAGTACCTGCAGGAGAAAGACTAGTTGACGGTACTGGCCTTGGTGATATGGAAAGTGTAGTTTTGAGAGATAGAAAACTACTTAGCGAAGAAGGTATGTGTATTGTTATTGTTAACAAATATTCACGTGGTGGAGATGTCTTTGGTGAGCCAACACTTATTTCACGTGGCTTTATCTATCAAGACGAGGCTAGTGAAGTAATCACAGAAGCAAAAGAAGTAATAGCAAATGGCCTTGCAAATCTAGATAGCAAAGGTATGGATAATAACGAACTAAAACAATCAATCAAAAAAATTGCTGCAAACTTCTTCTTCAAGAAGACAAAAAGAAAACCAATGATTATATCAATTATTAATGAACAATAGGAAAAATTATGATCATAACAGAAAAAACAGAAAGTTTGCTAAATGAGTTTTCTAAAAACACAGACGAAAGATTGCAAAAGATAGAAGACTTTGCAAGGGCAAACCATATACCCGTTATGCTTGACCAAACAGCCAACTTGATTCGCACTTTGGTCAAACTATATAAGCCAAAAAGAGTACTAGAAATAGGCACTGCTATTGGTTATTCTGGGTCTATTATATTGCTAAATAGTGATGCAACTTTGGTTACTTACGAAAAATTAGAGAGTAGCTACAACATGGCAAAATCAAACTTTGAAATGATGGGGCTAACATCTCGTGTAACTCAAAGACTAGGTGATGCTCAAACTTTGCTAGAGGGCGAAAAAGGTACTTTTGATTTTATCTTTTTAGACGGCCCAAAAGGTCAATACCTAAGCTACCTTCCGATTTTAGACAAATTGCTTGAGGGCGGCGGAGTACTAGTTTCGGATAATGTACTTTTCAAAGGTATGATCGCAGACGAAATCTTCACCCCAAAAAAGCATCGTACTATAAAGAATAATATGACCGAATTTTTACACACGTTGCAAAACAATCCAAATTATTTCAATAGTTTACTGAATATTGGCGACGGGGTTATGATTTCGATAAAAGGAGAAAACAAATGATAGAATTATTATCTCCAGCAGGAAATTTTGAAAAACTAAAAACTGCTATATATTATGGCGCTAACGCTTGTTATTTTGCGGGTAAAAAATACGGCCTTAGAGCTTTGGCGGATAACTTTGATATAGACGAACTAAAAACTAGCGTAGATTACTGCCACGCACACAATGTCAAGGCTTATATCACACTAAACATTTTGGCCCACAACGACGACTTTAACGGCCTAAAAGAGTATCTTGATTATTTGCAAGAAATCAAGGTTGACGCAGTTATTGTTGCGGATATTGGTATTATAAAGTTTATCAAAGACAACGCACCAAATTTGGAAATCCACGTTAGCACTCAAGCCAACGTTACAAATAAATATTCTGCAAAATTCTTTGCTGATATGGGCGTAAAAAGATTGGTTCTTGCAAGAGAACTTACCCTAAATCAAATCAAAGAAATAAGAGAATATATACCAGCTGATGTAGAGCTAGAAGCTTTTTGTCACGGCGCTATGTGTATAAGCTATTCTGGTAGATGCTTATTATCAAACTACATCGCAGGAAGAGAAGCAAACCGTGGCGCTTGTGTTCAGGCTTGTCGTTGGGAATATGTAGTTAGAGAAATAAAACGCAAAGACGAATACCCAATGGAGCAAGACGAAAGAGGCACATATATTCTAAACAGCAAAGACCTAAATATGCTTTGCTATATAAAAGAATTGAAAGATGCAGGTGTTACTAGTTTCAAGATAGAGGGTAGGATGAAATCTCCATACTATGTAGCAACTGTAACTAACGCTTACCGCAGAGCAATAGACGAATTAGAAAAAGACGAGCAAAACTACAAAACTTCAGAAGTATTGCAAAAGGAACTTTATAAAGCAAGTCACAGAAAATATACAACAGGTTTTAATTTCAAAGATATTCACCCAGAAGAAAGCGAATGTATAGAAAGTTCTTATCCTGTTCAAACTCACGAATTTATGGCTATCGTAACTGAAGATTACAAAGATGGTTACGTAACTATAGAGCAAAGAAATCGCTTTGTAAAAGGTGATAAACTTGAGATTTTGTCTCCTAGCAAATATTTCAACCAATTTATCGAAATAGGCGAAATGCTTGATTTAGAAGGTAATATTGTTGAAGATGCAAAAGGCGTTCAACAAACCCTAAAAATCAAAACCGATATGAAACTAAAAGCAGGAGATATATTTAGAAAGGAAATCGTTAAAAAAGGCTAATATAATTTTAGCCTTTTTTTATTTTGCCCGTACAAGCAAAAAAATACAAAGTCCGTCATATACATACAAAAAAGTTAAAAATTGAAAGGATTTTTTTTGTATGATTTTAGAAAGTTTTGTTAGTTTTATGAACAAAATAATGTTCTTTTCGGCCTATGTAAATAATGTTAGTGGGTTTCCTAAGCCATTAACCATAGCTGAAGAAAAAGACTTTTTTAATAAGTTTTGGAAAGGCGACCAAAAAGCAAAAGAAAAGCTTATCTCTCATAACCTTAGGTTAGTTGCCCATATTGTTAAAAAATACAACACGGCTGGAGAGGCAGACGATCTAATATCAGTTGGTTCTATAGGTCTTATTAAAGCCATTAATACCTTTAGTTACGACAAAAATACACAGTTTAGCACCTATGCTGCAAGATGTATAGAAAACGAGATTTTGATGCTGCTTAGAGCTTCAAAAAAGCATAATAACGTTGTGTCTTTGAGTGAGTGTTTAGGTCAAGACAAAGACGGTAATGAGGTCTGCTTAATAGACATAGTACCAAGCCTTGACGATATGCAACAAACGGTCGAAAACAACATCTTAACCGAGAAATTAATGTCGCTTATAAAAAAATCTCTAAGCGAGAGAGAATACCAAATTATTTCTCTAAGGTATGGGCTAAATAATGGCCCTGCCTATACCCAAAGAGAAGTAGCAAAAAAACTTGGAATTTCAAGATCGTATATCAGTAGACTTGAGAAAAAAGCCCTTGAAATAATTAAAGCGAAATCAAAAGAAAATAACATTTATTTGAGTTAAATGTTTGCCTAAAAGAAGTCGGAGGCC
>JAZUBK010000002.1:0-22407 GCA_045638465.1 Clostridia bacterium
AGAGTATAGATTTATTTTTCTATACTCTTATTTTTATTCTTCTCTTTTATAATAGAATAGATATTGTTGAGCGTAACCAGAAATATTACTACCAAAATAATCAACAAGGTATTTGGCTATTTTTTCCCTATTGGTAAGATTTCCACCAAACATATCTTGATAAACTTTCATTATCCAAGTATCCACAGGGAATACATCTTGCCTATTTAGACCAAAAAGCAGTATACAATCCGCAACTTTTGGCCCTATACCCATAAGTAAGCAAAGCATTTTTCTAGCTTCATTACTAGGGGTTTTGACTATTTGTTCTAAATTAACTTCTTGGAGTTGCCTACAAATTTTGTACAAATATTCTGCCCTATATCCCGCTCCAAAATTTTTAAAATCTTGGACGGTGCATTTTGTCAACTGCTCTAAGGTCGGGAAAGCATAATAATCTCCCATATTTTTACCACAAAAGGCACAAATTTTTTCTATTATTCCTTGGATTCGTTTGATGTTGTTATTTGCAGAAATTATAAAAGAAATAACCATTTCAAATAAATTTTGCTTTAATATTCTTATTCCGTAACCATACTTGATTGGCTCTTTCAAAAGATCAAATTTTGAAAGGTCTTTTTTTATCTTTCCATAGTCGGTATCTAGGTCAAAATAATTTATAAAATAATCTGCATCATCTGTTAATATTTCTACTCTATCATTGTATGTTATAATCTCAGCCTTTTTGTCTAGACTATAAGATATATAGTGTTCCTCTGATAATTTTTTGAAACGAAAAACTTGCCCACACTCCAAAATGTGAGTTATGTTAAAATCTTGCAGTTTTGTAATAATAATTTTCCCGTTTTCTACTTTGTACATATCTATATATTACAACAAATTTTTCAAAAAACAAAATAAAAAAAGACTACCAAATAGTAGTCTTAATTTATTATTTTTCCAAAACGTTAACATATTTTTTAGTTTTTGCTTTTGTTTCAAATTTAACAACGCCATCAACCAAAGCAAATAGTGTATAGTCTTTACCAACACCAACATTTTTGCCAGGGTGGAACTTTGTTCCTCTTTGACGTACTAATATGTTACCAGCAAGAACTTCTTGGCCGTCTGCTCTTTTTACGCCTAGTCTTTTAGCTTGGCTATCACGACCGTTTTTAGTGCTACCGCCACCTTTCTTGTGGGCAAATAACTGAATATTAATAAACATTGTCAATAACCTCCAATTCAATAAAATCCGAATAACCAGAGTACAAATCTCCAACACCACAAAGCATAGTTTCAAGTATTACATTGACATCATGTCTTTGATCGTCGGTAATTTTGTCTGGTATTGTAAGTTTGAGATAACCTTTGTGATCATCTCTTACGACTTTCGCATTTACACCCGCTACCGCAACTACGCCCAAAACAGCTGTTTGGACTATGCTAGATAGTGCGCTACATACGATGTCTTCACCACTCACACCATAACCAGTGTGTCCATCACATTCTATATCTGTGATGTTATTATTTAGTTTAGTGATTGTAACTTTTGTCATAATTACTTCCTAAATAAAAAAATTACTTGATGCTAACAATCTTAATTCTGGTAAATGGTTGACGGTGACCTTGTTTCTTACGAATGTTCTTTTTTGGTTTGTATTTGAAAACAACGATTTTATCAGCTTTGCCATGTGCTACTACTTCTGCAACACATTTTACACCAGCAAGTACAGGGTTGCCTGTTTTAACTGTTTTGCCGTCTGATACCATAAGAACTTCTAGTTCTACTTGGTCGCCTTCTGCTCTATCAAGTTTTTCTACATCTAGAACTTGATTTTCGCTTACCTTGTATTGTTTGCCTCCTGTTTGAATTACAGCGAACATCTACAATTTCCTCCTATTTTACGGACTCGCTAAGCAAAGGTGTCACTTATAAAAGTGCGCTTGAAAAAAACCCATCTTAAGCGGCTACACATAATTTATCACACTGCGCCACGTTTGTCAACAAAAAATTTATTTATATATAATATATTTTAAACAAAAAGGCAAAAAACTATTTCTCAGAACATTTTTTTAGATAATAAAGAGACACTTTATCACTTTTTTCTTTTGTAAGGCACTTCTCAAAGACTTTCTTACAACTTCCGCCGCCTAATTCAAAGCATCTAACTCCGTTTTCAAAGTCGCTCTTTAACGATGATAAATTATCACACTTTTTATTGTCATATGCATCTAAACTTTCAAATACCGATACAGAGTTATCTTTGCTCAGTTCAAAAGCCCCTACATATCTATAATTTAGTTCATAACCTTTAGGCAAATTGTTTAGGGTCTCTTTTGTAAACAGCATATTGCTGCCTAGCACCTTATTTAACTTTTCAAGATACGATGCAGAGTTCACACTATCTGATATAACAGTTGCCGACAATCTCTTTTTATCTCCTATTACACCTATTACCACTGTACCCGTATGAACACCTATCCCCACCTCTGTACTATACATACCCAGTTTTTTACTATCTTGATTGATAGTCTTTATAATCTCATTTGATGCCTTTATTGCTTCTTCTGGTCTCAAAAATATAGCCAGTACACCATCTCCTAAGTATTTGTCTACAAAGCCATTATGTTTCCTTACTATTGGCCCTATTATCCCAAGGTATTTGTTTATAAAGGTAAAGTTTTCGCTAAGACTTAGAGTGTAGCTAGTTTTTGTTGAGTTTCGTATGTCTATAAAGACGCTGGTAATTTCTTTTTGGATATTTGTGCCAAGGGACAATTCCAAAACACTCTTTTTGCCTAGCTCCTTTACAAACTGCTGCGGAAGGTACTTTGAGTATTCGTTGTTTAGCCTGTCAAATAGCACCTTGCTCTCTTTATAATTGGCATTTATCTTATTTAGCCCCTTTTCTATAATTGTAAACTCTCTCCCAGAGCCAATCTTTATATCTTCATCAATTTTACCATGCTGAAGTTTGCATATAGCCTTCTCTACATCTTTGATTGGTTTTACTATAGCACCTATCACTATAAATAAAATAATTAGGTAAAGGCTAATAAGTAAATATGCCACCTCATGTGGTCTAACACCAGACACAGACAGGTCATTTACACCACTAAACATCATTCTAACCATAGCTGAGCCATTTTTATCCAACACCAAATAATAAAGGGCGGCGGAAAATATCAAAGTAATTGGAAGTATAGCACAATACAATTTTGTTACTACTTTTTTATCTTTTAACACAAATATAAACAACAAAATATTACAGATAACTGCCAGTATCAAAAAAGCAAGAGCTACAAAAAACATCTCCGTTGGTCTTTTGCCATACTCAAAGTAATAAAAATAGTCAAAAAAGTAATTTGACAATATAAGGAAAATTCCTGTAAACCCTACGGCAATTATGCCCAAAAATATCCTAAAAGTTTTCATATCTTTAACTTGTGCAATTTTTAACTGTTTATAAATCAATATTTTTGCATACAATAAAAAAAATCTGCACAAACTACAACCAAGGAGAATTTTTATGAAAAAAGCAAATAAAATAAGTAGCGATATGCTTATCGCAATATATCAAAATCTTCTTACTGCAAGACAAAGTATCAACAATGTAATAGAAAAAGTCCACGATAGCAGATTAAAACAAGAACTTCACGATCAATATGCAAGTTACACCCCGATAAAACAAACCTGTGAAAAATATGCTCAAGAATACCAAGTAGATATCGTTGACAATTCTTTTTTTGAAAAAGCAAGAATGTGGATGTCGGTTAATATGTCTATTATGCTAGACAAAAGCAACAGAAAAATAGCTAGTATTTGCATCTTTGGAACAACCATGGGTATAATCGACCTTATATGCGTAATGTCTGATTGTAGCAAAGGTAAAAAAGAATTTCTTGACCTTGCCCACGACCTCAAAGAGTTGGAGCTAAAAAACATAAACGCTCTAAAACCTTACCTTCTCAAAGAAAACAATAAACCACAAAAACCTGCCAGTCAAAAGGTAAAAAATGTTTTAGATGACGAAAACAACTCAAATAACAAAACTACAGAAGATCCACCATCTCAAGACGACTCAAATAAAGATGATAAATCTGACCACGCCGAAAAAATTGATTTATAAAAATAAAAAAAGACCAGTGGTGGTCTTTTTTTCTTGGTTATAATCCTAAATCTTTGCCTAAAGTTTCTCTATTATATTCCCATAGCCTTTCTACAGGTTTTATTATTTCTTTTCGCTCTACAAAACTAACTTTAGCTTCTTTGCAAACATTAGACATTTCTTTTGGGTAGTCAAATTCAAGAGCACTTGTTATTGCATTTACATTAGACTCTGACAAAACATCGTCTTTGATAAGTTGCCTCATATCTTCTACTCTTTGTCTATAAGCAACGTTATCACTTAATTGTTGGGGTGTAACTGTTTGATAAGGATAATATAAAAAGTTTGCAAAATCAGTCTTTTTGCTTCCGCCGTAATAATATATTTGCATAAGGTCAAGGTCAACGGCAATCAAACCTTGATATCTCTCACTTTCTTTTGATTTATACAAAAAGTAGTTTTTTAGGTGCTTATCACCATCTGTTCTCATTTCGTCAACTAGATACATATTTTGAAATTGGGTTAGACATTCAGCATCCATAAACCTAAGTAAGTTAGCAATCAATCTCGCATCATAAAACAATTGCCATTTATATTTACCAAAAGCTTGTGTTTGAATCTTTCTAAATTCTATATCATCGTCTGCAAGTATGGTTTCAAGACCACCAATTCCCTCGACATTTTGTTGAATCGTTTGCATTGTGTATTTGTCTTTTTTTTCAACAAAACTAACTGGTGGTGTAGCAATTCCAACATGACCATAAAGTCTAGATGAGGCAATTGAAGAAACACCTGTTATAATATCTGTTTCCTTTAAAAAAACACTTGGGCCTTCTTTTGTTTGATATAAAGAAAGACCATGAGAATTTTTGTATAGGAACTTTATTGCATCACCAACCTTTGGTTCTTTTCTGAATTTATCAATAATACCACAAGCCTTGAGATCGTAAAAAAAGATTGGACTTTTATTATTCATATCCTTCTCCCAAATATTATATTTTTATTTTACCCCACACACCACATAATGTCAATATTGATATTTTTAAAACAAAATAAAAAAACCTGCTATTTTTAGCAGGTTTTCGTTTAATAATTATCTTTAATCTTTTCGACATCTTCAAAGCTTCCACCTAGGCTATCCAAAAGTCTTTCGGCGGTAACGCTCATTTCTGTGATAGATTTATAGCTTACCTTATAAATAGATATCGAACTTTTTTTTTGCTAGTTAATTTATTTTCTTCAAAAGTAAATTTCATACTCACCTCAAATTAATCATTATAAAAAATCTATATTAAACTCACTATTTAGCTGTATTTTTTATAAATTTCGTGCCAATGGCTTATTTATCTATTTTCCGCAGCTCTAAATATTAGTGCTAGTTCGTTAGAAAATACCCTATGATTAATAGCTGTAAATGGCATAGTTTCGCCACGTGATAACATATAGTTTTTACCATCTTTTGGCATAGAGTTTAGTTTATAAAATCTTATTGAAGATACTGTTGTAGTAAAGTTTTGCTCTTCACCAAGTTTTACTCTATCAAACTCAACAACTGTCAAAAGATTTAATCTTTCATTTGCTTTAACCAAAGTGTTGTAATAGAAATCTTTGCCAAGGTCGTTTATCTTATAGGTTAGTTTTTCTAGTCTTGTTATAAATAAATTTGCACCTACAAATATACCATTAAACTTATCAACAGATACGGCGTTAGTACTAAACTCATTAACATCAAATGTAGGAATATCAAGCTGAGCAAACAATAACTCTCCAGCTAGATTTTTTACAGTGGCTACCGTGTCTTTTAGATCTAGTGGATGAACAAGTGCTACAGAATAATCTGTATCTGTCATATAACTTCCGCTTATGTGTTTGATTTGTCCCTTTTTTAGTTTGAAAGTTTCATATAGTCTATCATTTTTATATTTACCCCAAAGAAGGTTTCCAGCAACTATTTTTAGTAAATTGTGGCTCATAATATATTTTTCAAAATCTTCAAAAGTCAAAACCATATGACTTAAAAACATTTGATTAAACTTTTTCTTTTGCTTACTTACTTCTTTTTCGATGGCTTTTATGTATTGTTTTAGGTTAATATCTCCGCAAGTAACATCATCTGCGATTCTACCTACCTTGCCAGTTTCGGCGTTAAATACTTTAACCTCAAGGTCAGTATCTAGTTTTATTCTTACTATTCTTCTGCCAAGGTCAAAGTTTCTCTCACCTTCTTTGTCAAGGCCAAAGTCTTCTGTTAGCATAAAGTCAATTTCGTCAATAGAAATACCTGTTACTTGAGAATAAATCTCCAAGGTCTTTTCTAGTTTCTTTACTTTCTTGATATCTACATTTTTATTAAATCTCAAATATTTGATAAAGTCGATAATTTCTGCTCTACCACTTAGTGCAAGACATTTAAAGAAGTATTCGCTATCATTGTTTTTCAAAGTAAATAACCAGTAGATAATCTCATCATACATTTTTTCTAGCAATACTTTTGAACCAAAACAAGCAATAAGTCTAAGAGCCCATTTGCTACTATTTAGTTTATTTCTCTCCCACGCTACATCAAATACTATATCAGCGATCTTTTCTTTTGTGTCTTTTTCGGCCCAAGAGAAATAATCTGGCATATATTTTATCAAAAGTTCATTTGATAAAGTTTTAAATGTTTCCATCATAAAGGTAGCTGACTTTGCCTCAAACTCATCAGTTAGGCCTTTATCTTCATAATATCTTCTTAGTCTTAGGCCATAAAGTCTTTCTTGAATAGTAGGGGTTGTTTCTAAAACCTTTGCTACGTATTCATCTTTAGATGCAAATTTTGTAAATTTGTCAATCTCAAGTTCTTTTGAAACAATACGTTTTACTTTCAAAGATGGGTTGTTTTCGTAAATGCTATTTAAAAAGTTATCTACACCCCAGTCACCTTTGAACAAAAGCAATATACTTATTGCCTTATATGCTACTTCTTCGTCACTGCTATGGCAATAACCCTCTAATAGGTTAAAGGCCTCTTGCTTATATTTTGGAATATATGCTTTGATAACAGAAACACAATCAAGACTTCCATCAATATAACCTTCTAACAAATATTTCAATGTTTTGTTTGTGTCAGCCTCTAACAAATAACCAAAGCAATCGTATATCTTTTCTTTAGTGATATAAGCAAATAGTTTTTCGTGAGCAGTTTGCATATAAAGTTTAAGATATTCTTTCAAAGGTGCTTTGTAGTTAAAGCACAATGAGCTTCCATCTGCTGTCAAAATTTCTATAAAGTATGGCATCAAAAGTTCGTCAGCTATATTGCAGTATTTGATAATCTCAACAAATCTATCAAAATATCTTTCTGATAGTGAGTATTGCTTTTGAACACTTCTGTATGTAAAGTTTCCAACATTGGCAACAAACAATCTATTAACAAAACTACATACACTTTCGAATTGGAAAGCAGCAAGTAAAATCTCAATATAGTTTTTCAATACTAGTCTATAGTCGTTTAGTTGGAATATAACTTGGCACATTTCACCAAAGGCATTTTTATCAAATTCCGCCTTTCTTTTTTCTTTGGCAAGGGCAAAGATTTCTTTGCTATCGCCAGAGCCATACACAACAAAATTAGCAAGTTTGTTAGCTTGTTCATCTTGGTATTCTTTTTTGAAAACATCTGCAACTAACCCTTGTAGTTGCTCCATTGTCTTTAGTATAATCATATGTTTTTACGTCCTTTATTATTTACATAAAAAATATAACAAAAAACTTGTAAAAAAACAAATACTTTTTTATATTTTGACCAAAAAATATGCTTTTTTACCCCTAAAACCCAAACTTATTGTCAAATTACCCAATTCGGACCGACCATTCGGGCGAAAGTGTGTTTTTGTTTTTTCGGCTTTGAAAAAATCACAAATCATTTTTTTTGTTTTGTCATAAATATTTTTGCGACCATTTGGTCGAATTTTAAAGTATTTTTGGCAGAAAAAACACTGTGCTTCAAGTGGATAATACCATCCTGGGTAGCAAAAGCTAAAAGGTTTTTCATCTCCGCTTATAGCAAGTTCTACCCTGTCAGGCAACATAGCAATTATGAAACAAAGATGTTTTATTTCAAATGGCAACGGGTCATCTTCTAAAAGGCCAATAAGCCACTCTCTAAAATAGTATTCCATCAAACCCGCTCCAAAAACCATTGAAAAACATTATCCCTAAACTTATAAACAAAAACCTAAGGCTTACATTAAACAACCTATATTTCGTTGATGTTCGCTGGGCGGTGGTCAAAATGCTTTTTGCAAGGTCTATCTCAAAACTATCTGGAGTATACCCCTTTGGAAAATCATAAGCCTTTGATATTTCGTCTAGATACTGCAAAGGAGAAAAAGATTTAATATCATTAAAATACATATAGTTTACAATTTCTTTTTTCTTCTCTCTTTCGCTTAGGATAATTAGTTTGCTACTCACAGCTAGAAAACTAAACACCAAAGCAACAAGACAAAACCCAAGAGCAACAATAGACGTTATTTTTATCAAAAGCACAGGACTTACAACAAAGTTTATGATAACCACTGCAAGAGCACTTATAAGTGCAATACTTATGCTATGTTTTGTCTCGGCTAGTTTTTGATGCTCTTGCATCTGAGATAAAATATATTTTAGAAGTTGTTTCATAATATCATTTTTGACAAATTTGATTTTTCAATACGATAGTTTTTAGGGTGGTAGTTGATGGCACATTTTCAAATATTGATTTTAATTGGCTTTCATATATTGTGCCTATAATCTCTCCTCCCTCCAAAATCAAAAAAATTCCAAAGTAGTTTGGTGTTACAAACGGTAGCAATTTAAATAGCGGCAGCAAACTATCAACAACATAAGTTTTTGATTTGATAACCGCTTTTGACTTTTTATCACAATACAAAAGGTAATCATACTTTGGACTTTTTGAAAAACTAAATATTGATAAAAACAAAAATACAGCTATCATCAATATAGAAACATTAAAGCCAAAAACAAAAAACAAGGCAGTAAATAAAAAAGAAAAGCAAAGATTTATAATAACAAAAACTTTCTTTTGTAAACTTTCAGCAAAAAACTCTTTTAATACTCTTCCTCCATCAAGCGGAAAACATGGCAACAGGTTAAATAACCCCGTTACTACATTTGCTTCAAAAAAAACTTTGGTCATAACATAAGTTTGAGGAAATACCCACCAAATCGCCATCAAAATTACTGCAAGTCCAAAATTTACACAAGGCCCCGCTAAAGCAATTTTTATACTATCAAGTTTTTCTATGCTACTATTATCAATATTGAGGCATATACCAAAAGGGGCTAAAGTAATATTGCTAAGTCTATAACCTAGTTTTTCGGCAACAATAGCATGGGAATACTCATGTATAAACAAAACAAGTATATAATTGAGCAAAAAAAATCCCCTGCCCAAAAACATAATAAAAATAATATAAACTATAAAAGCAAGACTTATATTTATTTTTACTTTTGGCAAGGGAAACTCCTTTTTTTTAATTTATATGAAGTCCGATATCCTTTATATGACTAACTTTACCTTTTATACAAAAGTTATAACCACCGTTTTTTTCAAGGTTGAAACAAACAGACACGCTGTCTTCTATTATTGTTGCGTATTCTTCTAAAACCTTGATAATATCGCTTTTTATTATCTTTTGGATAGCAGCCGATGGCAAATCTTTGTTACAAATCAAAATCTTTCTCAATCTATTTAAAGTAAGACTTTCACTCATATTATGCTCTCCTTTTTAGTTCTTGGCGAAGTTTTCCTAAAAAACCTCTATATTTTTTTGTGTAATCGAATATTTCACCACTACCTTTTTCCACACACATAGCCAAAAGTTCAAAAGACTTTGAGGCGTTGTTTGTCGAAGAAGAAACAACACCTTCGCTAGATAACAAATCATCATCTGGAATAACCCCCATAAGATTTTGAGAAATTGCCTTACATATTTCTATCGGGTCAAGCATATCTTTTGACAAAACCATATCTCCACGCACCCTATTTACTACAATACCAAGCAATTTTATGCTGTTATTTTCTAGGACGTCTATTGTTTTGTCTGCATCTCTTAGGCTAGATATATGCGGAGTTGCGACAACTATCGATTCATTTGCCATTGATATTGCCCTTTCAAATGGAGTGTCAAGTCCCGCAGGACAATCAATTAGGATATAATCAAAACTCTCATCTAGATCAGCGACCAACTTTTGAAGTTTGTAAATATCTAAGTCGTTTTTTCCGATGGTATGAACCGACGGCATAACAAATAATGTTGGGTTGTCAAAATCACGTATTAAAGCTTGTTTTACTCTACATTTTCCTTGCAAAACGTCTATCAGGTCAAATACTACTTTATTTTCTACCCCCATTACTACATCTAAGTTGTTTAGGCCAATGTCAACATCTATAAGCAGTACTCTTTTGCCCAGTTTTGCAAGTTTTATTCCTAGGTTAGCACAAACAGATGTTTTGCCAACGCCACCTTTACCACTTGTTATAACTATCCTTCTTGCCATATATTCACCTCTAAGATATGATAATTTTTTAATAAAAAAAAGTAAAGGGAGGATAATCCTTCCTTTACACTTTTGACAAAATATAACAATATTAGTTTTCTCTCAATATCTTTTCAAGCAAAAACTCATCAGATATTAATTTACCCGCACCCAAAATGACTGAATTAACTGCGGTATCAGGAACTTTGACAGATAGGTTTAGAGATTTTCTAAAGTAGTTTTCAAGCCCTGTGATTTGACTACCACCACCAGAGATTACAACTCCTGATTCTGTAATGTCAGCTACAATATCTGGTTTGCAGGTGTTAATAATGCCGTTTATTGCCTTAATTATATCATCATAAAAGGTGGAAACCGCTATGCTTATTTGTTTTGCATTAACAACTTCTGTTACGGGTCTACTACTGCTAATATCCGCCCCACCAAATTCAATACAACTACGGTCATTTTCGTACAAACTTGCAACTTCTTGTTTTATCTTTTCGGCAGTTGTTTCGCTTATATTAATGTTAAATAAATCTTTTACATATTCAATAATTGCAGTATCCATAAGTTTGCCACCTACAGAAATCATACAACCATTAACTATACTATCAAGACCTACTACAGCAATTTCAGTCTTTCCGCCACCAATATTAACAACAAGAGAGCCTCTTGATTGGCTTGTTTTCACATCATCACCGATAGCCGATGCCAAAATAGCAGGAACTAGATATATCCTACCGATATTTGCCCCATACATAACTTTTTCGTAATCGGCAATTTCTTCACTAGTAAGACCGCAAGGCACGGTTACTACCGCTCTGATTTTTGGTCTTATAAGGGTATTTGGCACGATCTTTGCCAAAAATTGCGAAAGCATCTCTATACAAAGATCAACATTTTTTATAATACCCTCTACCACAGGAAAGACAATGGCGGTATTAACGCCAGTACGCCCCTGCATCTTCTTTGCCTTAGCGCCTACTTCTTTTATTTTATTTCCTTTGGTTGTTTTTTGTAAACAAACAGCTGTTGGTTCACGCAAAACAATACCGCTACCTTTTTTGAATATGGTAGTATAGCAACTACCCATATCAATTGCAATATCTACTACAGCCATATTATATCCTCTATTTTTAATATATCAATAAAAAAACTATAACGCAACTTTTTTAACCAATTTTACCTAGTTTTTGTGCCAAAAAATAAAAAAAGACTATCATTTTGATAGTCTTTTTTGATTATAGAACTTCCAAACTCTTACCATATGCTTTTCTGAAATCTGCACCAGCTTTGGTTGCTTCTTTGATTTCGATTTGAGCATCTTGAGTTACTATTGTTTTCATAATAACAGAATCACCCAAAACATCGCAACTGATATCTTGAACAACACTTCTATGTGTTTTGTCCAAAGCCTCAGCAATTCTTACGATGATAGCAAGTTTTTTAATTGCTTGTAGGTCTTCTTCTAGTAACATATCTTTATACTTAATCCATTCAGCAAGGCTAAATTCGTTAGAGTCTTGGCAAGAACAAACAAATGCTGCAAGTACGATTTCTCTTTGAGTCGCACCAAAAATTTCTGAATTGATTATGATATGGAAGCTATTTTTCTCGTGATTGTAGAATTTGATTCTCTCGCCACTATTGTATAGGGCTGAAGCAATCCTCAATACTTTCAAATAACCTCTTGATAGTTTGTGCAATACTTTTAGTTGTCTAAATAGTATTAGGGCAAGTTCGCCAACTTGTTTAGAGTTGCTACCCTCTTTGTCGTAAAATAGGTTTATTGTCTCTAGGCTATATCCTAGCAAATCAGAAATTGGTTTTTCGTTTGTGATAGGAACAGCATAGTTTAGAACAAGGCCTTCTTTAATGTCTTTTTCTGAAACAATAAACTTATCTGCCTTCATAGCTTCTAGACATGCTTTGATGATGCAAATGCTACTTGCAAGCATATCTGCTCTATCGCTAGAAATACCTTTGATCTTTTTGGTTTTGTCAAGGTCTAGGCCTTTGATCAAGTCATATACGCCATCAAAGTCTGCTTTTGTCATTGGATAGTTATGTACAAGATCTATTGGATATTTCTTCAACTTTCTGCTAAGTTTACCTACATTGCAAAAAGCAGAACCAGCACCGATAAATACAAACTCTTCATCAATATCTTTTAGCCAAGTTTGACTCTTTAACTCTTGTCTAAACAACTCTACCATTCTTGTACAAACTGTTTCTGGAGATTCTTTACCATTTTCGAATAGTTGTGACAATGTATAAGAACCCATAGGAATAGTTATTTTGTTTAGGATATTTCTTCTGTTGTAATGGATAAGATTTGTACAACTTCCTTTAACGTTAATGATAACGCCTTTTGGTATATCAAGAGTATTGACAATACCTGTATACAAAGCCATAAGTTCTTCGTCCTCAGTCAAAACTCTAAACTTAAATCCGCAAGTATTGTAAATTTCTTCAAAGAAACTTCTTTGATTTTTTAACTCTTTGATTGTATGAACAGCAACTGCAATTACATTTGTAATTTTGTTAACATCACACATAACCTTAAACATCTTCAAAACAGAAATAGCTTCTGCAATACGTGCAGATTTGATAAAGCCATCTTGTTCCATATCTTGTCCTATTTTTACAGTTTCTGACATTTCGTCAAAAACAACAAAATTGCCCTCTGGCATAACGTTTGCCAAAATCAAGTCAATTTTTGTAGTTCCAAGATTAATTACCGCAACCTTTTCCAAAAGTATGTCTCCTTAATAATTTTCTGATAATTGATTATAGCACATACAAAACAATTTGTATATACCCTATTTTATTTATTTTTTAATAAATATTAGTCGTTTTCGATTGCTTCTACTGGGCAAGTTCCTTGACAAGCACCACAAGATACGCATTTTTCTTTGTTGATTTGAGCCTTTCCATCTACTAGCTCAATAGCCTCTACTGGGCATGTTGCAACACAAGCGCCACAACCGATACATTTTTCGTTATTTACTACCATAATATTTCTCCTTAATTTTAGTAATATATTCCTATACTACGGCAATATTTTAGCACATCAAAGAGTTTTCGGCAAGTAGTTTTTTATTTATTTAATTTTTGTTTTTTTACCGCCCCAACAAGCTGACAAATTCCGACAACTATAAGGAAAATTCCGAAGATTATTTTTAGAATATCAGAATCTAGTTTTGCAGAGGCAATAGATACAATAAGTGCAAAAACACCTCCAAAAATTGCAAATATTGTGCCAAGTCCAAAATTTATCATACCGTTTTTCTTATGCAAAATTACTGCTATTATTCCCATAAAGACAAACGCTACAAGGTTAATAAATTGAGCTTCTCTTTGCTTTATTGCAAAGAAAGTAATAAGCATTGGAATCAAAAAAGTTCCACCGCCCATACCCATTGCTCCCAGAACCCCAGATAAGATACCAACTAAAACATACCACATATTTTTCTCCTAAAACAACATTCTAATTCCTGCAAACAAAATGACAAAAGTAAAGATATAATCGATAATTACCGATTTGAAATTTTTTAAAAATTTACTTCCTATAACACCACCTAATAGGCTACCTATTGTAATAAGAAACAGTTGCATAATATCAACTTTTACTGACACGGAATAAACTATACTGCTGATAATACTTATTGGCAGCATAACAAAAACTGCCGTTGCGTGGGCTTGTTTAGTAGTCAAGTTTCCAAGTTTTGCTAGTGCTGGTACACACAACATTCCTCCTCCGCCACCCAAAAGCCCATTGATTATTCCGATAAGGCTACTACAAAAAATTATTTTTATAAGTTTGTTATCCTTTTTCATATTATTTATTATGGGTAATTAATAAAAAAAATATAAAAAAACACCATCTTTATTAAATTTTTGATTGCAAAATTAGGTGCCATGTTATATAATATATAAGTCTATGAGTTTTATATATATTTATATATATAAATTATTATTTATGGCATAGACATTTTGATTAAAATTTTACTAACAAGGTATAGGTGAAAAATGAAAGTTTTACAATTTACAAAAAAGACATTGATGCTTTGCATGTGTGCAATATTTATCTTTGCAATGCAATTTACTCTTATCTTTACATTTGCAAACAAAAATGCATACGCAGCATCTGAAGATTTGATCGCAAACTCTGACTTTACACAAAGCACATCAACATCAACAGGCAAACCAAACAATCCAAGTTTTTGGTCTGCAGCTGGTGGAGATGAAGACAATGTAACAAAAGGTATCATCGACACTGAAAACGCAACTTTTACTAAGAACAACAACTACGGTCTAGATGGCAACCCATCAGCTCATACTGGTGCTAGTGATACAGAAATCTTGATGATTGGTTCTAACGATAGATACACAAGATTTGGTTACAAAACTTCTGAAGTAATTAAATTAAGCAAAAATAGTTATTACAAACTTTCTGTTTATTGCAAAACAGAAACTTTAACTAACGGTGCTTCTATTTATCTTACTGGAACAGAAAAAGAACTAACTAACCAATACCATTTCATCGATATCACAACTACCCCAACAATCAACAATGGTTGGTCAAACTATACATTCTATATCAGAACAGACATCAACAAAGCTGCAAACTTAACTTTAGAATTATGGTTGGGTTCAAAGGCTGACAACAATGTTACTTCAAACGGTGCAGTATTCTTTGATGATATCACTATTAGCACTATTGACCAAAACCTATATCACAGTTATATCAATACTTACGATTTCTCTAACCCAGACGATATGCCTGTAGCTTATAGAAACGTAGATCTAACACAAAATCCATACCCAAATCAATTTACAAACTCAAACTTTGAAAGCACAACATTAGAAGGTTGGGAAAGGGTTGTTTCTGGCGGTGAAGAAGGAACTTACAGTGGCCTAACAATAGCTAAAAACACAAGTGAAATGCTTTCTGCTATGCATCTAAAAAATACAGATGAAATACCGGGTAGCACAAACACTTATGGAAATACTCAAGCTTTATACATCAACCACACAAATGAAAAAGGTAGCCACACAGAATATAAGTCTTCTCCAATCACTATCAAACAACATTCATTTGCTATGATTTCTGTTTATGCAAAAACAGGCAACATTTCAAATGGAGGAGCATATGTAGCAGCTACTGCAGTAGACCTATATGCTTCAGAAGACAAAACAGACGAATCAAACAAAATCTCTGTTTCTACAAAAGAATTTACATCTACTAGCACTGCCCTATCAGTTTATAATGACTATTGTGTAATTAATATCTATGTAGAAGGTAACCCTTACAGAGATGAAGATATCACATTATCTTTGGGGCTAGGATCTAAAGAATCAAAAACAGTTGGTTATGTAATCTTTGATGATATCCAAGTAAACTATATCTCTTATACAGATTACAGAACTCAAACTGACAACGTACTTAAACTTTATACAGATACAGACACAACAAAAATCTTAAATGGTGCTTTCAACTTCTCAAATGATGACAACGCAGTTTCATATCCTGTTGCTCCTAGAAGTTGGAAAGTTTCAAACGATATCAGCGGTATCATCAACGTAAACGAAGCTAAATTTAATAACGCAAAATCAGCTTATGGTCCAAACATTTTAAACCCAGGTCCTGTAAACTATCCTGGTGTAGAAACAAATATTGCAACAACAGAACAAAACGTTTTGATGCTAAGAAACGACAACACAAATTCATACGTTACTGCAACTAGCGACAGTTTCTCTTACGAAATCGTAACTGATACAGGTGATGAAACAAAAACACCTATCATTGCTATTAGCGTATATGTAAAAGTTCAACAAACAATAAGCAATAATGATAGTGGTGCATATGTTTATGTTCTAAACGGCAACAACACTATCGCTATGATAAGAAATATTCAAAATACAGAATGGAAAAAATACACTATATATATTGAGGGCAACATAGCTACTATGAACCTACAACTTGTTTTGGGTCTTGGTAGCAAAGAAAACCCAACTAGTGGTTATGCTTTCTTTGATTTTGTATCTTATACTCCAAACATTGCTCAAACAGAAATTGACGGAAGAAACAAGGCAACTACTGTTTATACATCTTTATCAACAAACAACTTCGATAGCTATATCGAAAGCGACACAGGTGTTCACGCTCCTACTACTATGACATCAACTGATGTATCACCATCAACAACTGCTGGTGTAATCGATGCAAGTGATGTTCCTGCAAACGTAGTAAACTTTGATATTCCTGGAAGAGATGGTGCAATCAACTCTAACCTACTTATGATCAAAAACAATGCTCCATCTACTTATTCTTATTCAACAAACTTTGCTTACAACTTTAGCCCAGAATCTTGCTATGTTGTAACAGTATGGATTTATACTGCAAACCTTACTGCAGAAGAAGACATTAAAAAGTATGGCGTAAACATCTCTATGACAAATGTAGAAGATACTTTTGAAAATGTTTCTGCAAAAGTAGAAAACGATGAAACTCAATGGACTGCATTTAAATTCTATATTTCTACTCAATCAGAAAACGCAATCACCTCTACTCTAACAATCGCCCTTGGATCAAAAGATGCTCCAACACAAGGCTTTGTATTTGTAGACGCAATCACAGTAGAAGGTATCACAACTACAGCTTATAACGAAGCAAAAGCTGATGATTACACAATCAAAACTACTGCAGAAGTAAAAGAAACAGAACCAACAACTCCAGAAGATACAACAAGCAACGTACCAGCTGGTGGTGTTAACTACTGGATACTATTTTCTTCAATCATCTTGGCAGTAGCACTTATCATTGCTATCTTTGGTATTGCAGTTAGAAAACTTAACTTCAGACTTCCAAGATTTAACAGAAATAAGAAAGTTGATTACAACAGAGATCTTGGTCTAAACCATGCTGATGTAAAAAGAGAACTTGCAGCTGCAAGAAGTGCAAAACTTAAAGAACTTGATAAACAAATTGCTAATACAAAAGAATCTATGGCAAAACTAAAAGCTGATTATGAAGCATCTATCAAAGGTCTTGATAATGAGCAAAAAGTTGAAAAACTATTTACAAAATATGCAAAAGCAAATGGCAAACTTCAAACTGAGGTTGACAACTTCGAATCTGCTAAGAAATATCTAACTGATGAAGCTAACATCAAACTAGAAGAACAAAGAGAAATCAGAAAGAGACAACTTATGCTTGAAGAAGAAAACCGTTTGATGAAACAAAATCAAGCAGCTATAGAAAAAGAAAAGCAAAAAGAAAAAGAAGCTCAAAAGGCAAAAGAGGAAGAAGGCAAGAAAAAAGCCCGTCTAAAATCTAAACAATAATAACAAAAAGCAAGGATAATCTCCTTGCTTTTTTATTTTTCTACTACACTACTTTTGCAAATAAATATGCTTTCCTACAAAAAGTGGTAAAACATTTTTTGATAATAATTCTTCTTCGGTAATATTTAGTTTTTTTGATATTGTCGTGACATCATCTTCAGGCATTACTATATAGACAATAGTGTTTTTTAAATTAATTACTACTCTATCACCCCGTTCAAATTTCTGCGGAGTGATATTTTTTATAGAAACATCAAAGGCATCAGCAATCTTTTCTAATGTATCACCTTTCTTTACTTTATATACAATCCTTTCCATTTTTACCTCATATTTTATAATAACCTTTAATATTAATAATATATAAAACAAATAATCATTTTATGATTAGGAGGAAAAAATTGAAACATCTATTTAAGGCCGTTGCTATCATTACTAGTTTTTCTATACTTACTAGAATCATTGGGTTTCTGTTTAAAATATATTTGTCACGAGCCGTCGGAACAGAAAGTCTAGGTATATACCAAATTGCCTTTTCGGTTTATATGGTACTAGAAACTTTTGTATCTAGTGGACTGCCGCTTACTGTCAGCAAACTTATATCAAAAAATGAAGACAACAAAAAAGAGTTCTCATCTGTCATCACAGCCGCTTTGATAATAGGGCTTGTTATAGCAATAATTTTATGTGCAATAATCATTTTATTTAGGAATATAATTTCTGGTTTATTTACGGATATTCGTTGTTTAAATATTCTATTAACACTTCTTCCAGCAACAGTCTTTTCAGCGGTTTACGCTATTTTGAGGGGCTTTTTTTGGGGTAAAAAGAACTTCTTTTTAGTAAGCTTAACAGAATTTTTAGAACAGATATTTAGGGTGGTTGCTTGTGTTGTTTTACTAGCTTTGTTTTATTCAACCTTTGACCAAAGCATAGCCGTTGGTCTTTCACTTACAATATCATGTGTTTTATCTAGCATATTGGTTTTAATTATTTATCTAAAAAATGGAGGTAAGTTTTCTAGCCCAAAAGGAAAGTTCAAAGAAGTTTTAAAATCTTCATTACCTATAACAGGAATTAGGGTTTTGTCTAGCCTTCTTATACCACTTATCGGTATCATAATTCCTCTTAGACTTGTAGCTGTCGATTATACTAGTTCTCAAGCACTGTCTCAATATGGAATAGCAATGGGCATGACTTTCCCGCTACTCTTTTTACCATCAACAGTTATTGGATCTATGGCTATGGCTATAATTCCTGATTTATCATCAGACAACGGCAAAAATAATATTTCTTCTATGACTAAGAAGATACAGACAGCAATTTTGTTTTCTATATTTGTATCTTCATTGTTATTACCTGTATATTTAGGCCTTGGCGAAGGAATTGGAGAATTTTTATTTGCTAACAAAACTGCAGGTTACTACCTATCTTATTCTTGTTTTATTATGATACCCATAGGCCTTAATAACATAGCATCTTCTATACTAAATGCCTTAGGTCTTGAAACAAAAGGCTTTATAAATTATCTTATCGGGGCTGTTTTTTTAGTAATTGGCATAGTCGTTTTACCAAAATATACGGGCATATTATCTCTTGTTTGGGGCATGGGAGCGTGTATGGTGGTTGCTGGATTTTTGAACGTATATATGATAAAGAAACACCTAAATATAAAAATACCTTTGGTTTTACCAGTTATTAAATTTTTAGGTATAGCTCTACCATCAGCGATTTTGGGAAGGAATATTTATGGAATGTTAATTTCTGTTTCTTCAAATTTCTTTGCTCTTGCCCTTTCTGGTTTTTCTGTTGTTACAACTTTTCTTTTACTAGGAATAGTGTTTAATATAATAAAAATAAATTCATTATTTTTGAAAAAGTGAATAGTTTTTTACCTTTTGCAAAAGATAAACTATGCTAACCCTTATCATAAGATCTGTCGTCATATATATAATAGTTCTGGTCGTATTGCGAATTATGGGAAAAAGACAAATTGCAGAGATGCAACCTTACGAACTTGTGGCAACGCTTATAATTGCTGACCTTGCATGTATACCCATGACCGAAATAACTGTACCGCTACTACACGGTGTAGTACCTTTACTATCACTTGTTGCACTAAACTTTTTTATCAGTTTACTTTCAGTAAAAAGCGTGAGATTTCGCAAACTAATAAACGGCAGACCAATAATAGTAATAGATCCTGACGGAATACGATATAAAGAGCTAAAAGCTCTCAATATGACATTAAATGATTTGTACGAAGCTTTGAGAATTGCAGGGTATTTTTCTATTGATGATATAGCTTTTGCAATAGTAGAAACAAATGGAAATCTGAGTATTTTGCCAAATAGTAGCTGTACCCCTCCTACTGCCGCTGATATGAATATACAGACAGATAAGTCTTATGTTAATTTAATTTTGATAAACGACGGCAAGATAATAACCGAAAATTTGGACTATTTTGGTCTTGATGAAACTTTTTTGAGAAAGAGTCTAGCAAGGCAAAATATAACAGATATAAAAAGTGTAATGATATACACTCTCAATCCTAGTGGTAATGTTTATCTGCAGCAAAAGAAGGGAAAGAAGATTGTGTTTGAAGAAAAGTTGGGCTGATATATGAAAAGATTAATAGGAATTTTGATTATACTTTTAGTTCTTGTCGGACTGTCAGTGGGTGAAGAAATACTGGTTAACAAAACAACATCTACCCTACATCACACTTCATATCATATAGAAAAACTCATAAAAGAAAATGAGGAAAATATCAACTGCAAAGAAGTTCGGGACGAATTTAATGACTTAAACACTTTTTGGGATAAAACTGAACAACTGCTTTGTTATATAGTTAATTTTGAAAAGATAAAGCCGATTAACGAAACCTTGCATAAACTAGACGGAGCGATTAGTGAAAATGATTTTTCGGTGGCGGTTGAAAACGTAGAAACATTGCAAAACTACAGTGAAAACCTAAAATATATAATGGGTGCTAGTTTGACCAACTTTTTGTAATAAAAAAAACACCAACTATACTTTGTAGTTAGTGTTTTTTTATTGATAAAATAGATACATTGCAAGAATAACCATAAATCCAGTTAAAATCAAGAAAGCATAACCAACTCTTTTTAACATTTCCATAAAAGTTAATTTCTTGCGTTTAGTATTCTTTAGATATTCTGAGGACATTTGTTGATCAGCGTTTTGTCTTTTTAGACGCATTTGCTCACGCTTTTCCCTTTGTATTGCCCTATCTTCTCTTTTTAGTTGTCTTAAATTTGGCCTTGAAGAAATACAATGTCTAACGTCATACTCTCTTCTTCTTGCATCATCTTTTAGTACAGCATACGCCTCTGTCAAAAGCGCAGTATACCTTTGTGCATACTCTTTATCACCTCTATAAACGTCTGGGTGATATTTAGTAATTAGTGAAATATAGGCCTTCTTAATTTGCATTTGCGTTGCATTAGAACGGACTTGCAATACTTCATAAAAGTTCTTCATATACTTATATTATATCATTTTATAGAAGTTTTGCAATAAATTTTTGCTATTTGCTCAAAATCTCTCTCAAAAAACGACCTGTATGACTTTCTTTACATTTAGCCACTTGTTCTGGGTTACCTGTTATAACGATATTACCACCTCTATCGCCACCTTCTGGGCCCAAATCTATGATATGGTCAGCAACTTTGATAACGTCTAGGTTATGCTCTATAACTATAACTGTATTTCCTGCGTCAACAAGTTTTTGCAAAATAGTCAAAAGTTTATCTACGTCATAAATATGCAAACCTGTGGTAGGCTCATCCAATATATAAACAGTTTCGCCAGTACTTTTTTTGCACAATTCACTAGCAAGTTTTACCCTTTGCGCCTCACCACCGCTAAGTGTTGTCGAACTTTGGCCAAGTTTAATATAACCAAGGCCTACATCATATAGGGCCTGGACTTTGTTTTTAATAGACGGGATATTAGCAAAAAATTCTAAAGCTTGTTCTACAGTCATATCCAAAACATCACTTATGCTTTTGCCTTTGTATTTTACTTGTAAGGTTTCTCTATTATATCTTTTGCCTTTACATACGGCACAAGGAACATAAACATCTGGCAAAAAGTACATTTCTACTTTCTTTTCACCATCACCTTCACAGGCCTCACATCTTCCGCCTTTGACATTGAAACTAAATCTTCCACTAGTATAACCCCTTGCTTTCGCCTCTTGAGTTTGAGCAAAAAGTTCTCTTATTTGAGTAAACAAACCAATATATGTTGCAGGATTACTACGTGGAGTACGACCAATAGGTGCTTGGTCAATGTTAATAACCTTATCTAAATCTTCAATGTTTTTGATTTCTTTATAATTACCTTCTACAAGATTTGAACGGTTTAACCTATTTGAAAGTGCAGGATACAAAATCTCATTAATCAGACTACTCTT
>JAZUBK010000003.1:0-90338 GCA_045638465.1 Clostridia bacterium
GCTGCTCAGATGGATGGTGCTATCCTCGTTGTATCTTCTGCTGACGGCCCAATGCCTCAGACAAAAGAACACATTCTTCTTGCTAGACAGGTTGGTGTTCCTTACATCGTAGTATTCATGAACAAAGTAGACCAAGTAGACGATACAGAACTACTTGACCTAGTAGAAATGGAAATCAGAGAAATCCTTACTGAGTACGGATTCCCTGGTGATGACACTCCAATCATCAAAGGTTCAGCTCTTAAAGCTCTTGAAGCTGCTCAAGCTGGTAACCCAGAAGATGCTGCTTGTGCTTGTATCGCAGAACTTCTTAACGCTGTTGATACTTGGATTCCAGAACCACAAAGAGCAACAGATCAACCATTCTTGATGCCTGTTGAAGACGTATTCACAATCACTGGTCGTGGTACAGTTGCTACTGGTAGAGTAGAAAGAGGTGTTGTTAAAGTTGGTGACGTTGTTGAAATCATTGGTATGGGTTCAGACAAAAACACTACAGTTACTGGCGTTGAAATGTTTAGAAAACTTCTAGACCAAGCTCAAGCTGGTGATAACATTGGTGTACTACTTCGTGGTATCCAAAGAACTGAAATCGAAAGAGGACAAGTTCTTGCAAAACCTGGTACAATCAAACCTCACACTAAATTCAGCGCTGAAGTTTACGTACTAAAGAAAGAAGAAGGTGGTCGTCATACTCCATTCTTTAATGGTTACAGACCACAATTCTACTTCAGAACTACAGACGTTACTGGTTCTATCGAACTTCCACAAGGCGTAGAAATGGTAATGCCTGGTGATAACATCACTATGACTATCTCACTTATCACTCCAATCGCTATCGAACAAGGTCTTCGTTTCGCTATCCGTGAAGGTGGTAGAACAGTTGGTTCAGGTGTTGTTTCTGCAATCATCGAATAATTTTAATAACAAAAAGAGCTCACAATGTGAGTTCTTTTTTTATCTCTTAATTTATATTTTTGCGATTACCTATGCTTTTTTGATGTTTTTTTATGATATGCTGCTGCTTTGTTGCTTTTTTATAAAAAAGTGCTATAATTTACTTATCTTTTGTAAAAGTTATGGTATAATACAAAAGGAAAATTAAAAAAATACTCTAGGGGGCATAATATGAAAAAGACACTTTATAGCGCAACTAAGCCTACAGGCAAATTAACATTAGGTAACTATATAGGTGCTATTAAGTCATGGAAAGAAATGCAAGATGAGTTTAACTGTTATTTTTGTGTGGCAGACCTTCACTCACTTACTATAGATATGGATAGAGAAGAGTTAAATGATAATATCTATAGCCAACTTGCAACATTTATTGCTTTTGGTCTTGATCCTGACAAAAGCACAATCTATGTACAATCTCACGTAAAAGAACATGCCGAACTAGGTTGGATAATGAACTGCTCTACATATTTTGGTGAGGCTAGTCGTATGACACAGTTTAAAGATGCTAAGGCAAAAAACAATGATAAAATTACTGTCGGTCTTTTTGCTTATCCTATGCTTATGGCAGCTGACATTATTTTATACGATACCCATGTTGTCCCTGTTGGTAAAGACCAAATGCAACACGTAGAAATAGCAAGAGATGTAGCAACTCGTTTTAATTCAAGACATGGAGAAACCTTTGTTATTCCTGATGGCTTTATTCCAAAAAGCGGCTCTAAAATTATGGGGCTTTTGAACCCAACTAAGAAAATGGCAAAATCTGGCGATAATGATAATGATGTTATCTATATCGAAGATGATGACGATACAATCAGACGCAAGTTCAAAAGAGCAGTTACTGATAGCGATAACGAAATTAAATACAGTGAAGATAAACCTGGTGTTTCTAATCTTCTTACTATTTATGCGGTTATGAAAAATATGACTATCGAAGAGGCGGAAAAGCACTTTGAGGGCCAAGGCTATGGAAAATTAAAAACAGAAACTGCAGATGCGGTTATTGAGGTTCTAACTCCAGTTAGAAATAAACTACAAGAGCTAAAAGCAAATAGAAAATATCTTGAGGAAGTAGCAAGAAAAGGCGCAGAAAAGGCTGAGAAAGTTGCTAGAGCAAAACTTAAAGAAGTATATGCAAAACTTGGACTTGTTGTTAGAGATTAATTTTTCGAGTTAAATTGATATATAAAAAAGACTTATTCTTAGATGAATAAGCCTTTTTTTTGTGGAAGGAAAGTTTTTTATTAAAAGAAGCGGGTACAACTATTACAGCTATTGCAAGTGTTACAAGTATTGCAACTATTACAGCCACAGGTATTACCAAGCCCACCAAGAGACAAAAGAAGTAAAAGTAAAAAGTTGGTGTTTGTGTTTAGGTTAGTATCTGTTGCAGATGTAAAAATTGAAATTAAAAGCACCAAAATTATATATAGTGAGTTGTTCATAAAAAACCTCCAGAAAAAAGCATGTTTGTTTGTATTTAGACTATTTTTGACATTGTTTGTTTATATGAAGATTTGCACATATTTTAGTTTTGTTAGATAATTTTTATATAAATTATTTTAGGGGGTAAAATATGGATAACTCAAAACTTATGACAATATCCGAAAACGACTATTCAAACTTAAAGTATTATATGCCGAGTATTGAGGTTTTGCAACAAATGGCTGATTATTTTAGTGTCTTTTGCGATGCTACACGGCTTAAAATATTGTCAGCACTTTCTATTAAGTCAATGTGTGTAAATGACTTATCAATTGTGTTAGATGCAAACCAGTCTACAATCAGTCATCAGCTCAAATTTCTAAAAAATCTTGGAGTTGTCAAAGATATTCGCCAAGGCAAAATTATTTCCTATTGTATTTGTAACGAAAATATCAATGAAATTTTGCTAAACGGTGTAAATTATCTACTTAGCTAAAGTTTTTTTGATTGCTAAAAAATACTTTATGTGATAGGATATAGGTATAATAGATGTTTTATGGGGATAAAACAAAATATACGCAAGAGGAGATGGATTATGATACTAGATGATTTGCAACAAGAAAACGTTATGCCTTATAACAAAAAGTATAACTATTATGTTCAGATAGAAGGCCTTGGCAGATATCTTTTTGCTTTAGACTTTTTACAATCAAAAAATCTAAAAAGCGTTCTTGACGTTGGTTGTTATAATGGTTTTGGTTGTTCTATATTGGCCGAAAAAGCCGAAAGCGTACTTGGTATTGATATAAATAGAAGATTTATAACTCAAGCCAATAAACAACTTGCAAAAACTAATTTCAAAAATGTTACTTACAAACAACTAGATATCGAAAAACAAACTCTTGAAGATGGCAAAAAATATGATTTAATTACTTGTTTTGATACTTTGGCTCATATTCAAGACGACGGGGCAGTTGTAGAAAAACTTTACAATCTACTTGCTGACGATGGTTATTTATTGGCCGCTCTTCCAAACGAAAGATTTGAGCCGATGAAACCAGATGGAACTTCTGCTGTTCCTAGACATAAGCACTTCTATAAACCAAGCGAGGCAAAGAAGTTGTTTACCGACAGAAAGTTTGTGGTAGAAGATAGACTTGGTCAAGCAATATCAAATGTTTTGCTTAATATTGAGCACTTTGTTATCCGCAAATACGAATATCCAGAAAGACAAGTAAAGAGTTTTTATAGTTATCAAAAAGACAAAATGAGATATTTTTCGAGACTTATTGCTTATCCAAATATCAAATACCTAGATGACTCTTATGTTACATTTTTGGTTTTGAAGAAAAAGAAAAAATAGTAATTTTAGGCCGCAATTTATTTGCGGTTTTTTTATTGCCTTAGCTTTTATTTTTCTTTTACAAATAATATTTATCGTGTATAATATAAATATGACATTGAGTGAAAAAATCAAAAATCTCCCACAAAATAGTGGCGTGTATATAATGAAAGATAGCGAAGGCACTATTATTTATATTGGCAAAGCTAGAGTTTTAAAAAATAGGGTAAGCCAATATTTTAATAATACAAAGAAACTACCAAAAGTTGCCGCTATGGTTTCAAAAATTGCTGACTTTGAGTATATTATCACAAATAACGAACTTGATGCGCTGATTTTGGAGTGCAACCTTATCAAAAAACATCAACCACACTATAATATACTGCTAAAAGATGGTAAAAATTACTCTTATATACGCATAGACACAAGGCAAGAATTTCCAAGGCTTGAGGCAGTACGCCAAGTAAAAAAAGATGGTGCAAAATATTTTGGGCCGTATTTTAATGGCATTACCGCAAAAGAGTTAATCAAACTTATATATATAGCATATCCTATAAGACAGTGCAAAAATGTTTTTGGTAATGGAAAATTTTTAAAAAGAGCCTGTCTTAACTATTCTATGGGTATGTGTATGGCTCCTTGCATACAAAAAATAAACGCAATAGAATATAAACGATTAATTGATCAAATTATAGATTTTCTAAATGGCAAAGATGATGTCGTTTATGACATCCTAAAGGAAAAAATGGATAAAGCTGCAAGTTTAGAAAACTTTGAACTTGCAATACAAATAAGAGATAAATTGTTGCTCCTTGACAAAATGGGCGAAAAGTCAGTTGCTGCACTAAATATCGAAAAAGATATAGATATAGTTGGTACATATTTTGACGACGAAAATATTGTTATTACACTTATGATGATAAGAAATGGCAAAATGGTTGGGTCTAGCAACTATCTATATAATAATATGGATAAAACTTATGAAGAAATAGTTTCAACATTTCTTGTTGATTTTTATAGCGAAAACCCACTTTATCCAAAGAACCTTTTGCTAGAGAGCAAACTATCTAAAGAACTCGAAGATTATTTTGCTGACAAAAAAGTAAAAGTACTTATTCCTCAAAAGGGCAATAAACTAAACCTTATAAAACAAGCGCAAGAAAATGCAAAAGATTATTTTATAAATAATACAAACAAAATAGCTAAACACGAAAAAGCAACCATGGGGGCGATGATTGAATTAAAAGAAAAATTGGGTCTAAAAAATCTTCCTATGCGTATTGAAGCTTTTGACATATCAAACACTAGTGGTACAAATTCAGTAGCCAGTATGGTTGTGTTTATTGGTGGAGAAAAAGCAAGTAAACATTATAGAAAGTTTAAGATAAAAACGGTAATCGGACCAAATGATTTTGCATCTCATAGAGAAGTTATGTCAAGGCGACTTGCTGACTTTTCTAGCAGTGATATTAGTTTTTCGCAACTGCCTAGTCTTATGCTTATTGATGGTGGCAAAGGCCAAGTATCTGCTACTCGTGATTTAATAAAAGAGTTTAACCCAAATATCGATGTTATAGGTCTTGCCGAAAGGGAAGAAGAAATATTTGTGGAGGATAGCCTTGAGCCTATTGTACTAGATAAAAATTCTTATGGCCTAAAACTTCTTCAAGCGGTTAGAGATGAGGCACACAGGTTTGCTATTACTTATCACAAAAGTTTGCGAACAAAAAAGCAAACCGAAAGTCTACTTGACAAAATTGATGGTGTCGGAAAAACCCGTAAGAAACTTTTGATGGAAAAATTTGGTAGCATAAACAAAATAAAAAATGCAACTATTTATGACTTGATGCGAATACCTGGCATAACCGAAAGCGTTGCTCAAAATATTTTAAATACATTAAATAAATAGTAATAACTTCTGCATATATTATGTTATGCAGAAGTTTTTTGTTTTAAGTAAAACTATAGTTAGAATTATTGTCGCAACCCTAGTTGTATTGTTTGTTTTATTTTTTCCTATCATATCAAAAGTTGCCTATCCAAAAAATCAAACAAACGAGTTATTTTTTACTCAAAGCAACGAGATTGTGCTTGATATGTGGCATATAGAGGCTTTTGAAGGGGGTAATTCGGCAAGAAAGACTTTTCTTGATAAACTCTTCAAGCTGTACAATCGCCAGAATTTGGGTGTTTTTATATCTCTAAACGTGATGAGTTTGGAGCAATTTAAAATAAACATTACAAAATCAAAACCAGATATAATATCTTTTACAAAAAATTGCAAAGGTGTAGAAAAATATTTATTGCCTCTTGCTCGAACTAAATTTTTATCTCAAGATATATTGAGTAGTGTAAAATGGGATAATTCTATTATATGCTATCCGTATATGCTTGGTAGATATGCCTTGGTTTCTTATAACGAAAATTATATCGAAGATATAAAGGGTAATATTGTCGAAAAGAAAAATAAACAAATATTCCCTTTAGGGTATGCGGCAGACGTAAATTGCCTTAGGGCGCTTTCTTGTAATAATATATCCTTTAGCAAAAGCGCAAAAAGTTACGCCACCCAATATGATGTTTACAAAGCCTTTTTGAAAAGAGAACTTCGAACGATGATAGCCTCTCAACGAGATGTCCACAGGTTAAAAAATAGAGAACAAAACGGCAGTATAGAAAGTTTGTTTTATAAATATTTAGACGGGTATACAGACCTAGTGCAATATATAGGAGTTACAAACAATTGCAAGAATATTGACATAGCAAAAGATTTTTGTGAGTTTGTCTTGCAAAGCCCGTCCCAAAGTCTTATATCTTCTTGCGGTATGTTTTCTATAAATCAAAAAATATATAAAGATGGTTATATGTCTCAGTGGGAAAAACAAATTAAAAATACCGCCCTTGAGAGCTTGTTTGGAGAATAATATGTTTAATTGGCTTATTAAAGATTTTGAAAGTGCTAAAAAAAACAGTGTATTACAAAAAAACAAAAACATAAAAGACCTAACCACCTTCAAAATTAATTGCATAGCTAAAGTTTATATAAAGATAAATTGCCTATTTGATTTAAACCTTTTGATTACTCTTGCAGAAAAGTACAAAATTAAAACAATATGTCTAGGTGGCGGCAGCAAAGTACTTTTTTGCACAAAAAAGTATAAAGGTGTAGTTTATACCCTAGGGGGTGATTTTGAAAAGATAGAGCCTATCGAAAATGGCTTAGTTGTCGGAAGCGGTGTCAAAATGGCGACACTATCAAATTATTGCATTAAGAACAATTTGTCATGTGTAGAGTGGGGGCTTGGCATACCTTGTACGATAGGAGGTGGAGTATATACCAACGCTGGTTGTTTTGGAAAAAGTTTTGCAGATATTGTTGAAAAAGTGGTTTATACTGACGGCAAACATATTTTTGAAAAAGAAAAGAACCTATGTGAGTTTGGTTATAGAAAAAGTTTTTTTTATGGTAAAAATTATGTGATATTATTTGTTTTTCTTTCGGCAAAACCCTCAAAAGATGATATACAAAAAATAACTTTAGACAATTTTAATAAAAAAGTTTCTTTGCAGCCCTACAGTTATCCTTCAGTTGGTAGTATATTCAAGTCTGCTATTTTACCCGCACCGTTATTTATAGAGGCTTTTGGGCTAAAAGGTCTAAAAATAGGTGGGGCTGAGGTATCAAACAAGCACTGCGGATTTATAATAAACAAAAAAAATGCAACTTCAAGCAATGTTTTAAAAATTATTTATAAAATTAAAAAGACAGTTTGGAAAAAAGGTGGTATAATACTAGATAATGAGATAATATTGTTAGGAGCAAAAAAACATGGCATTTTTTGGTGATTACCATACACACACTGTCTTTAGCAAAAAAAAGTGGCTTCCGTACAAGCACGGCAAAAACACTTTTGAAGAAAATATCGAAAGAGCCTCAGAACTTGGCCTTAAAGAAATAGCCATAACAGATCACGGCTTTAATCATAGAGTTTATGGCACAAATATCAAGAATATTTGGAAACTAAACGAGCAAAAAAAAGACTTGCAAAAAAAATACAACATCAATGTTTTGTCTGGTGTAGAGGCCAATATTATATCTAGTGAAGGTGATATAGATATTTCGCTAGAAGAGATCAAAAGCCTTGATATATTGGTTGTTGGATTTCATACATTTGTAAAAGGCAAAACTTTTAAAGATGGTTTTTCAATGTTCTGTTGCAATTTTTTTGCAAACTTATTTAAAATAAGATCAAAAAAGAATATAGAAAAGAACACTAGAGCATATATTAAGATGCTCCAAAAATACCCAGTTGATATTATATCTCACCTAAATTATGGTATAGCAAAAGTTGATGCACTAGCGGTTGCAAAAGAGGCAGTAAAGACTAATACATATATTGAGCTAAATTGCAAACGTATACACCTAACAAAAGAGGAAGTTGCCGAAATGGTAAAAATGGGTGTTAAATTTATAGTTGATTCTGATGCACACTCTATAGACAGAATCGCAGACTTTAACCTTGCCCGTAAGGTGATAAAAGAATATAATATACCTAGCGAAAATATCGCTAATAAAGATAAATTACCTGTTTTCAAAAACTACAAAAGGAAGTAATATATGTCATTTGCTTATGATGCAAAACAAGAAGTTCTAAAAACTCTTTGTGATAACGAATGTTGCAAACTAGCTCAGCTTTCTGCGATAATACATTCTTGCGGCGAACTTGCCCTAAAAAATGGCGAATTGCAACTTCAAATTAAAACTGATTTAAAAGAATTATACAATATTGTTTATGATACAATCAGCAGACTTTATGGTGAAAAAGTAACTATAAAAGAAGATGAAAACAAAACTATAAACAAAGCCACTAGATATATAATAGATATATCAGAAAACATCTCAAGGCAAGTTTTGTTTGACTGTGGTATTGCAAGGCGAGATACTGAAGGAAATTTTGAATTGATACAAGGCATAGATGAGCATATTATCGAAAGCCCATGTTGTGCAGTGTCTTATATCAAAGGTGTGTTTTTAACCAGCGCCACAACCAATATAATTATTGATGAAAGTTTAGATAAAGTAAACCGTTCTTTTAGCGGATATCACTTAGAGTTTGTTTTTAGTAGTGAAGTTTTTGCTGATGAATTTTCAAGTTTGCTATTTTCTCAGGGTATCAATAGCAAAAAGACCCAAAGAAAGAAAATATATGCTTTGTATATAAAAGAAGCAGAACAAGTAAGTGATCTTTTGGTTATAGTAGGGGCTTTCAAAAGTATGTTAAAACTACAAAACGAAATTTCGCTAAGACAGGTTAGAAATAACGTAAATAGACAAAACAACTGCATAAACGCAAATATTACAAAAACAGTCAATGCTAGTATGAATCAAATACAAGCGATAAACACTATAAAAGAAAATGTAGGTCTTGAAACCTTAGACCCTCAACTAAAAGAGATTTGTGAACTAAGAATAGAACACCCGGAAGATAGCCTTGATAATCTTACAAAATTAGTTTCTTTTCCTATCACAAAAAGTGGTATAAATCACAAATTTAGAAAAATAATAAAAATTGCTAACAATATAGAAAAACAAAAGGAATAAGCAAATGAAAAACTTTGTTCACTTACATGTCCATACCGAATATAGCCTTCTTGATGGTTGCGCCAGAATTTCAAAGCTTGTTGAAACCATAAAAGAAAGGGGAGAAAAAGCCGTTGCTATAACTGACCATGGTAATATGGCAGGTGCTTTGACTTTTTATGCCGAATGTTACAAAAACGGCATTAAACCTATTATTGGTTGCGAATTCTATATTTGTTTTGACCGTAAGCACAAAGCAGGAAAATCAGAAGCTGCCCACCTTGTACTACTTGCAAAGAATAACGAAGGTTATGCAAACCTTCTTAAATTAAATGGTATTGCATGTACAGAGGGTTATTATTACAAACCAAGAATAGACTACGAAGTATTAGCTCAACACTCAAAAGGTCTTATTTGTCTATCTGCATGTCTTGCAGGTCATATACCACAATTTTTACTTCAACATAGATTTGACGAAGCAAAAGATTTAGCTATTAAACTTAGAGATATGTTTGAGCCTGGAGATTTTTATATCGAACTTCAAAACCATAATCTTCCAGAACAAATAGAGATTTTAGAGCCGCTAAATAATCTAGCAAAAGAAATTGGCGTTAAAACTGTTGCAACCAATGACGCTCACTATATAAACAAAGATGACGCAGAGATGCAAGATGTTTTGATGTGTGTTCAAATGGGCAGATTCTTAGATGAAACTAATAGATTAAAATTTAGTACAGAAGAGTTTTATGTTAAAACTCGTGAAGAAATGGAAGAAGTTTTAGGGGCTTATCCAGAGGCTTTAGATGCTACAAACGAAATTGCTGATAAATGTTTTGTAACAATCAAAGCAAAAAACCATGGCGAAATACCTGGTATGCCAGAGGGTACATCACTAAGAGCCAATGAAAACTTTATTCCAAAGTACGAGCCAAAAGACGGCTCTACAACATATGAATTTCTAGAAAGGCTTTGTGAAGAGGGCCTAAAGAAAAAATATAAAGAAATAACCCCGGTTATTAGAGCTAGAGCAGACGAAGAGCTTTCTATTATCAAAGAGCAAGGCTTTGTAGAATACTTCCTAGTTGTTTGGGATTATATAAACTACGCTAAAGAAAATGGTATTCCGGTAGGTCCAGGTAGAGGTTCTGGTGCGGGTAGTATTGTAGCGTATACTACAGGTATTACTAACGTAGACCCTATCAAATACGATTTGCTGTTCGAAAGATTTATCCATAGAGAAAGGGTGTCAATGCCCGACTTTGACGTAGACTTTTGTTACGATAGACGAAACGAAGTTATTGAATACGCAAAGAGAAAGTATCACCCAGAAAATGTATCATACATAGGTACTTTTGGTACTATGGCTGCAAAGAACGCTATAAGAGACGTAGGCCGTGTTATGAGACTTCCGCTTCCTGATGTAAATAAGGTGTGTAAAGAAATTCCGGCAAAACTTCCTGACGGAATCAAAAAACCACCAGTACTAAAATATTACTTTGGTACAACAGGAAAAGAAGAAAACGAAAAATTTATTATTCCTTCACTTCGTAAAATGTATGACGAAGACCCATTTATCAAAAGGGTAGTAGATATGTCTATTAAACTAGAGGGTATGCCAAGGCAGACCTCTACACACGCTTGTGGTATTCTTATCGCTCCAGAGCCAGTAGACAATTTTGTTCCACTAGCTAGAAATGGTGAAGAAATAGCTACCCAATATAGTATGATTGAGCTTGAAGCTTTAGGCTTACTAAAAATGGACTTTTTGGGATTGCGTACTCTTACCGATATTGATAAGGCAATCAAGATGGTTAAGAAAAATAGAGGGGTAGATATAGACTTCGATTCATTGGGATATGAAGATATTAATGTATATAACCTTATAGGTACAGGCAATACCGTTACTATATTCCAGCTTGAAAGTCCAGGTTTCCAACGCTTTATGAAGAACCTAAGACCTACCTGCCTTGAAGATATTATTGCGGGTATTTCTCTATATAGACCAGGCCCTATGCAATATATTGACGATTATGTAAGAAACAAACATAACCCTGACAAGATTGTTTATGACCACGAATGTCTAAAACCTATTTTGGAAGCAACATATGGTATAATGGTTTACCAAGAGCAGGTTATGAAAATCGTTCAAGTTATGGCGGGTTACACCCTAGGCCAAGCGGATAACGTACGTAGAATAATGGGTAAAAAGAAAGTCGAAAAGATGGCGGCGGAAAAAGAAAAGTTTATCAACGGCTGGAAAGACCCAGAAGGCAAGAAGAGTATTCCAGGGGCACTAGCACTTGGTATACCAGAAGATGTAGCAAGAAAAGTTTTTGCAGATATGGAAAACTTTGCAAAATACGCTTTCAACAAATCACACGCAGCAGCTTATGCTTATCTTGCATATCAAACTGCATGGTTAAAATGTTACTATCCATTAGAATTTTTGGCTTCTGTTTTGAACAACCGTATTACATCATCAGATGAAATAAAAAAATACGTTATCTATGCAAAGAGTCAAAAAATCGAAGTTCTAAAACCAGATATAAATAAAAGTGAAACTTACTTTTCGGTTGAAAATGACAAATTAAGATTTGGTCTCGCTGCTTTGAAAAACGTAGGTATTAACGTTTGTGATAGTATTGTAGAAGAAAGAGAAAAAAATGGCGAATTCAAAAGCCTTGAAGATCTAATTTCTCGTATAGACCCAGCAGTTGTTAACAAAAGATGGGTTGAAGCGATGATCCTTAGTGGTGCGTTTGACTGCTTTGGCGTTGCAAGATCTCAAATGCGCAATGTCTTTGAATTGATCCTAGAGAGAAATGCAAAAGACAAAAGAAACCAAGCGGGTGGTCAAATAACAATGTTTGGCCCAGAGATTGGGGTTGATGTTGGTTTTGACAAAGTCGAATATCCAAATATCAAAGAATATGATGATCAAACAAAACTAAAATATGAAAAAGAAGTTTTGGGTATATATATTTCTGGTCATCCACTTGATAATTATATTGATAAACTAGAGAAGTTTAACTTCAACTCAAATATGATGCCTAAAAAGACAATGTCCGAAGAAGATGAAGATGGCGAATTTGTAGAAGAGTTTGACGAAACTACTGAAGAGGGTGAAGATGGGCCAAAAGCAACAGATGGTATGAGTGTTATTTGTGGCGGTATCATTACCGAATCTAAAAAACTTTTAACCAAAAAAGGTAATAAAGAAATGGCCTTTTTGAAGGTTGAAGATTTGTATGGCACTTTTGATGCTATGATTTTCCCAAATCTATACGAAAGATATAAAGAAGAATTAAAAGAAGATGCGTTGGTTACAATCTATGGTAAACTATCTATCCCAGAAGATAGAGAGCCAACAATCCTTCCAGAAAAATTAGTATTCTGGAAAAACGAAACAGACAAAGAACCAGAAGTGATTGTCGAGGTAAAAAAAGAAAAGCCAAAACAAATTAAAAAGTTATATTTGAAATTTGATACTACAAACACAGACCTTGAAAGAAAGGTAAAAAATATATTAACTTCATACCCTGGCACAGAGCAAGTAATAGTAAAGTGTGAAAAAACAGGAAAAGCTTTGGCTTATGGTCTTAAAGTTAGTGTAAATAACTATCTTTTGAATGAACTTAGTGGTATAATAAAAGACGAATATATTAAATATATGTAGGAGTAAATATATATGATTAGAAAAATAGCTGTTCTTACAAGCGGTGGCGACTGTCAAGGTATGAACGCCTGTCTTAATATTATTGTAAAAATGGCAGAGTTTAACTATATCTCAGTTTATGGTGTAAAAAATGGTTACCAAGGTCTTATCGATGATGATATTGTAGAACTAAAGTACAATGACGTTCGCAACATTTCACACCTTGGTGGTACTGTGCTAAAATCTGCTAGAAGCCAAGAGTTTATGACTTTAGAAGGTCAAAAGAAAGCAGCCAAGAACCTAAAGGCTAGAGAAATTGATGCACTTATCGTTATTGGTGGTGATGGATCATTTAGAGGTGTTATGGCACTAAATAGCCTTGGCGTAAAAACTGCTGCTATTCCAGGAACTATCGACAATGACCTTCATTTTACAGAGAGTACACTTGGTTTTGATACTGCTGTTAACGTTGCAGCAAATGCTATAGAGAGCATCAAACAAACAATGGCTGCTCTAGATAGATGTTCAGTTATTGAGGTTATGGGTAGAAACTGTGGCTCAATAGCTCTTTATAGTGCAGCGGCTTGTTGTGCAGAAGTTGTTGTTTTGCAAGAAAAACCATTTACAAGAAGAAAGATTGTAAGAGCAATAAAAAGAGCTAAAGATAGAGGTATCGACAGCCCAACAGTAGTTGTAGCCGAAAATCTATTTGATATCAAAGAACTTGCAAAAGATATTGAAACCACACTAGGTATCGAAACAAAAACTAGCGTTTTGGGTTATATTCAAAGAGGTGGTGCTCCATCTGTTGCGGATAGGATATTGGCTATGCAATATGGCGTAAAAGCAATTGAACTTTTAGTTTCAGGAAAATTCAATCGTGCCATCGGTATCAAAAATGGTAAAATCATTGACGTTTCTATGGAGGCTGCTATCGATACAAATAGCAACTTTAACGAAGTATTGTTTGATTTATTCTCAAAATTAAACTCATACAATGATGAAGATGACGCGTTTGTTGATTAATAAAAAAATAAAACCTACTAGTGAGATTACTAGTAGGTTTTTTTATTAGCAATTACTTGCTTCTTCTAAGACAAATCTTTCAAAGTCTACGCTTTCTACAAAATCGCTTTCAGAAAAAGTAGCAATGTTAAAGTTCATATAATGCCTTATATGTTTGGTAAGATATACGGGCATAGGAATGTCCATAATTGCACATATGTCTTCTAGATATTGACCGAAGTGCTCTGGGTCAAAGTTTTCTTCATTTTCATAAATGATACTTTGTTTTACCTTTTCATCAGTTGTTGTTTTAGCCCAAATACGTACCATAAAATTCTCCTATGGGGTCATTATATCATAAGTTTTTTAAATAATTTAATGTTTTTGCATATTTTTTTTGTTTTTTGCATATATTATTTAATCAAAAGTAAAAAAATAGTTGACAGTTACAAAAAAAATATATATAATTCCGTATGGTTAATAAGAAAGGAAGACTGCATTAAAAATGCATTTTTTTTATTAATTATTGAGGCTTAGGAGGGCACAAGTTATGGAAGAAATTTATTTGACACCAGAAGGCAAAAAAGAATTAGAGGCAAGACTTACTTATCTAAAGTCAGAAAAGAGAGCAGAAGTTTCTAAAAAAATAGGTATCGCAAGAGAGTTTGGTGACCTTAGCGAAAACGCAGAATACGATGCTGCAAAAGAAGAACAAGCACACGTAGAGCAAGAAATTGTAGAAATAGAGCACAAACTTAGATATGGTAAGATTATAGATAAAAACTCAATCAAAACAGATAGAGTAAGAGCTGGTTGTAAAGTAAAAGTTGTTGACCTTGATTGGGACGACGAATTTGAATATATCATTACTGGTTCTACAGAGAGTGACCCAGCATCAGGCAAAATTTCTAACGAAAGCCCTGTAGGAAAAGCTCTTCTTGGCAAAAAAGTTAACGAAGAAATCGTAGTTACATTGCCAAATAGTTCTGTAGTAAGACTAAAAGTTTTAAAAATCTCTGTTTAATAATATAAAATGTGTCATTTACTGGCACATTTTTTTATTTTCAATTTGTTATATTTCCTTTTATATGTTAAAATTATATATGTAAAGGAAATATTATGGAATCTTACGCAGAGTTTATACAAGGCCTAAAAGAATATCAAGACCTAAAGAAAGAAAAAGAGAGTAATAGTCTTACTCATTCTTATATGTTAATATGCAAAGACAATCTTATGTTAGAACTTTTTGCAAAAAATCTTGCTGCGCTTATCTTATGCGAAAACAACTCTTGTAATACTTGTAGTAACTGCACAAAAGTGTTTGCAGATACTCACCCAGATGTTTTTTTGTACCCAAAAGATAAGACTATAAAAAAAGATGATATCGTTGATATTGTAGACCATTTGCAATACAAACCATTTGAAGCAAAAGGTAAAGTCTTTTTGCTAAATAAGTTTTCTACCGCAAATGACACTTCACAAAATAAGCTTCTAAAAAGTTTGGAAAACCCACCACAAAACACCTATTTTATTTTGTGTGTAAACAACGAAATCCCAGTTCTTCCTACCATCTTTTCTCGTTGCAAAAAAATATATTTGCAACCACTTACAGAAAAGAGTATAGAAGACTTTTTGCAAAGGTATACTGATGCAAAAAACACCAAGAGTATTGCATGTATTTCTGGCGGCAATTTAGAAAAAGCCGTTAACTTTGTTCAAAACAACAGCTATATGCAAAACTACGAATTGGTACTAGAAGTTTTAGAAAAACTAAACAAAAGTTCTACCATGCTACCATTGTGTGCTAAGTTATATGCAAAATCTCAATTTTTGGGTGATATCCTAGAAATCCTAGAAGATTTACTAGAAGATGTTTTGTATATAAGGCTTAACAAAACAGAGTTTGTTACAAACAAAAATGTTTTGGACAGACTAAAAATAATCGCAGAAAGTTATACTGCAGATTGTGTAGATTTGATAATAAAGAAAATTTATGAAATAAGAAAACAAATTGATTTCAACTGTGCTCCAAATGGACTTATTGACAATTTGCTTTTATATATGTTGGAGGTTAAATTTTTATGCAAATAACAGTAGTTGGCGTAAAATTCAAAGAAAATGGCAAACTATACTACTTTGATCCGCAAAATTTTGAGTTAAAAGTTGGCGACGGCGCTATCGTAGAGACTGCCCGTGGCGAAGAATATTCTTTTGTTGCGGCAAAAATTAAACAAGTGGACGAATCATCAATTATTTCTCCGCTAAAAAAAGTTGTGCGCAAAGCAACCGATAAAGATAAAAAGAAACACGAACAAAATTTAGAAAAAGCAAAAAATGCCCTTAAAGTTACTCAAGACCTAGTGGACAAACTAAAACTAGATATGCAACTAGTAGAAACAGAATATATCTTTGATGGTAGCAAAGTAATCATTAGCTTTACATCAGACAATAGAGTAGACTTTAGAGAATTGGTAAAAGAACTTGCCGCAAAACTCAAAGCCCGTATAGAACTTCGTCAAATCGGTATAAGGGATAAATCAAAATCTGTAGGTGGTATTGGTATTTGTGGTAGAGAGTGCTGCTGTAATATATATCTTAACGATTTTGAAAAAGTTTCTATCAAAATGGCAAAGACTCAAAACCTATCTCTAAATCCAACCAAAATAAGTGGATTGTGCGGAAGACTTATGTGTTGCCTTGAATATGAAAATCCATATTATCAAGAAGTAACAGCAAAGATGCCAAAGCTAAATAGCGAAGTAAATACTCCAGATGGCAAAGGCACTGTTTTGTATACAAATGTACTTAAACAAATTGTTTCTGTAAAACTAGATAGAGGCGAAGGCTCTTTTGCGGCAAAAGATTTTAAACTAGACGAAATTAAAACTTTGCCAAAAGAAAATAAACCTCAAAAAGATAGTAAGGACAAAAAATAATGGAATATACAAAACCAAACGAAATGGTTTATGACCTGCAGTGCAAAGGCTTTAAAATTATCCAAGACAAAAACGGATATTGCTTTACTACCGATAGCGTACTCCTTGCTAATTTTGTAAGATGTAAGCCAAAAGATAGGGTGGTAGAATTTTGCTCTGGAAGTGGCGTTGTGTCTATTCTTGCCTATGCAAAAAACAGATGCAAAGACTATACGATGGTCGAGCTTCAACCAAGACTTGCAGATATGAGCAACCGAACAATTATGTTAAATAATTTGCAAGAATATATAAAAGTAGAAAACACATCTATCCAAAATTTTGCAGAAAGCAACCACGAAAATTTTGATGTTGTATTTTGCAATCCACCATATTTTTCTGACGCAAGAGCTGATAAAAATATGGTAGAAGAAATAAAACTTGCAAGACACGAAATAGCAATGAACTTGCAAGATCTTGCAAAATCAATAAACAAAGTATTGAAGTTTGGTGGAAAGTTTTTTATCGTACATAAAGCAGAGAGATTTGATGAAATTATAACTACCTTTATGCAAAATAATCTTTCTATTAAAAATGTAGTATTTTGTCACCCAAAAATTGATAAAGATGCTTCATTTGTGCTTTTTGAGGGGCTTAAAGGGGGTAAAAACGGCCTTAAAGTGTTACCTCCACTAATTCTCAACGAAAAAACTGGCGAGATTTCAGAGCAAGTTAAAGGCATCTACAATCGTAATGTCTAAATTATTTTGCAAACAAAACAACCAAAGATAACTCCAATAATTGTAGCAAGAAGTGAAACGGGAATTGCGTAGCCAAGCCGTTTCACTTTTGTTTTTGAAAAGTAAATAGTCGAAATATAAAAGACCGTTTCACTACTACCCATTATTACACTTGCACATCTTGAAATATAACTATCTACACCATAAGTTTTGTAAATATTGTCAAGTAGGGCAAGACTACCGCTTCCGCTAAAAGGTTTTAGGAGTGTTAATTCACAAAGTTCAGTAGGTATGCCAAACAATTTAAAAATTGGTGATAAAAGTTTTGCAAGGTAAAAAGATAAATTACTCACCCTAAACAATTCTATCATTATCATAATTGCAATAATAAAAGGGAAGATGTCTATTATAAGTGATAAGCTCTTTTTTGCACCCGTTGTAAAACTGCTATAGCAGTTTACTTTTTTTATAAAGCCATAGAACAAAATAAATAGTATTATAATCGGAATTATATAGTCGCTCATTTTTTCTTAACCTTATTTAGTAATATTGAAATAACTACACCAACAATCGTTGTTATAAGTGTTGTAATAAGCGTCGGCAAAAATATATCTCCGGGGCTATTGCTTCCATTTGCTATCCTAAGCCCAATCACTGTAGTAGGTAGCACCTGAAGAGAGGTTGCACAAAGCACAAAAAACAATTTCATATTTGGCGTTGCTCTATCGCTTCCGTCTTGCAACTTTTTCATAGCCTCTATTCCCATAGGCGTTGCCACTCCGCCCATACCAAGTATATTTGTAGAGATGCTAAGGCAAATTACCTTGTTTGTGTCAGGATCTAACTTACCAAATAATCTGGAGGTAAAAGGATAAAGTTTTTTTGCTAGTTTGTCAGACAGTCCACTATCTTCTGCGATTTGCAAAAGTCCAAGCCAAACGCTATATATAACCAAAAGGTCAAAGCATAACCCAAAACTATTTTGACAGGCATTAATCATCGAAGATAGCGTAAGGCTAGGTGATATAAAAATAATAAGTATAGTCGAAATTATAATGCAAATTAACCAAATTTTGTTCATAACTAATAATATATATGTTTTTTTATATAAAAAGTATGCCAAATGTTATATTTTGTGTTAATATATTAATAGGTGAAAATATGTTAATAGATACACATTGCCATTTAGACGACAAAAAATTGGCAGATATACAAAAAGAAATAATAGAAAACTTTGAAAAAGATAATATAGAAAAAGTAATTACTAGTTCTTCAAACATCGAAGAAAGTATGATTGCGTGTGAACTTGCAAATAACAATAGCAGTATCTTTGCAACAATAGGGGTGCACCCTCACTATGCCGATAGTCTAAACGACGACGTGATATCAAGGCTAAAAGCGTTATCTACAAACCCAAAGGTTGTAGCAATAGGCGAGATAGGACTAGATTATTATTACAATATCTGCGAAAAAAACGTGCAAATAAAAACTTTTACTGACCAAATAATACTAGCAGATAGCCTAAACTTACCAGTTGTGTTTCATATAAGAGATGCTATGGGCGATTTTATGAACATAATTCGTAGTTATAAAAAATATTTCCGTAATGGCGGGGTTGTTCATAGTTTTAGTGGTAGTGTAGAAATAGCAAAAGAACTTATCTCATACGGCTTTTATCTAGGTATAAACGGAATTTGTACCTTTAAAAATGCCAATACTATTTTAGACGTAATAAGAGAAATTCCGCTTAAATATTTACTTCTTGAAACGGACGCTCCATACCTTACTCCAGAACCACACCGAGGAAAGCCAAATCAACCCAAATATACAATACATATGGCAAACAAAATTGCCGAGCTAAAAAATCTTGGTGTTCAGGAAGTAATAGAAGAAACAAACAAAAACGCAAAGAAAATATTTACAAGGATCAAAGATTAATGGATAAAATTTTACAAGACAATAATTTTTCGTTCAAAAAACAATTTGGACAAAACTTTATAAGCGACAAAAACCTTCTAAAAGCAATAGTAAGAGAGGGGGATATTAATTCTTCTGATGAAGTTTTGGAAATAGGACCAGGTGCTGGAAGTTTGACCGAAGAACTTTTAGCCACCGCAAAAAAAGTAGTTAGTTACGAAATTGACAAAGACCTTATACCAGTTTTGACTCAAAAGTTTGAAGGTAAAGAAAATTTTACACTTATAAACTGCGATATAATGAAAGCAGATATTAAAGATATTGAAAGAAACTTCAGTGGCAAATATTCTTTAGTTGCCAATTTGCCATATTATATTACAAGCCCTATTATTTTTAAATTCTTACAACAATCAACCGCTCTAAAAAGCCTTTATATAATGGTCCAAAAAGAAGTTGGCGAGAGGATATGTTCAAAGTGCGGAACAAAAGACTATGGTGTATTTTCGGTTATAGTAGATAGTTATTGTGACCCAAAAATCACACGTATAGTTCCACGCAATATGTTTTACCCTGTACCAAATGTAGATTCTTGTATGGTAAAACTAGAGATAAAAGAGGACAAATACAATATACAAGATAGAGCAAAGTTTGAAGGTTTTATCAAAGCTTGTTTTGTTATGCGCAGAAAAAAATTAACCAACAACCTTGAAAAAGTTTTGACATTATCAAAGACAGAAATAGCAAATAAATTACAAGCATTGGGATTTAGCCCTGATATAAGAGCCGAAGAGATAACTACAGCTCAGTTTATACAAATATTTGATAATTTTTATAATAATAATTATTTCAAAAACCTATAATTTTGTTTATAGGTTTTTTCTTTTTATTACATTATTTGCCAAAAGTAGATTATTTTTTTGAAGTTAGTTCGAATATAATATCCTAGAGGTAAAATATGTTTTATAAAAGAACTTTAGTTTTAAGTGATATCAATAACGCAAATAGTAGCAAAAAAGGTGTAATTACATTTGAAAATCTGCCAAACGGAATTAAAGGACAACTACGACTTTATAATTTTGATAAAAAGCCCTCAAATGTTGCAATCGGCATTTCGTGTGGTGGGCAAGTAGTCAAAGTGCCCATTTCATTTGTAGATAATACGGTAAATTTTGAAATGGAAAAAGGTATCAATCTGCAAGAAAAGTTATCTTGCGGTTTGGTAGATTTGAGTGAAATAACCCACCCACAAATTATTATTGGCGGCACATCAAATTATCTCAATGACTGGGCAGATAAAGTAGAACAAGCCTTTAGCAGTGTAAATTTGCTTGAAAAAGAATCTATCTACGAAAGTAGCCAAGACGAAATCGAGCAAGAAATCGCAACTGTACTAAGGCAAGATGCCGAATATAAAGATTGCTCTATGTGTGCAAATTGCAAATACAAACAAGCCTTTTTTGATAGCGAAAAAGAAAATGAAAAAATTGAGCCTTCTAGCAATATCCAAAAAATAGAAGAGATATTATCTACAGCCTCATTGCAAGAGGTAGAAATAACTTCTGAAAATGAAAAAATTGAAAATAAAAAAACAGAAGAAAAACAATCAGAAGTTTCGCCAGTAGAAGATGAAAAAAATAAAGATAATTTAATTGAATCCCCCGCCTTAGAAAACTCAAATGAAACTGAATTTTATGACCAAATTGAGGATCAAATAAGTGACCTTTTCAAAGCCCATATAAGAGAAGAAAATTTGGAGAGCATTATTCCAAATTCAAAGTGGGTCAAAGTAGAGTATGAAGACACAGAAGGGCATTATGTTATGGGACTTATATACAATAATAATGTGGTGCAATTTATATCTTATGGCCTTCCTGCACCAAATAGTTCCGTTCCGCCAAAAGATTTAGAAGACTATGCACAGTGGTTGCCCACTACCAATAGTACAGACGGGCAAGGTTATTGGCTTGTGTATCAAAGTGCCAAAACAGGAGAATCTGTAAAATCCAAATAAAGATAGTTTTTAGCTATCTTTTTTTGGTTGCAAATAATTATTAAATAATTGACAATATGCTTGATATTTGATATGATTAGTTTATGTAATTAAGAGGACTAAATATGAAGAGAAAACTATTAACAATTTTATCATGTCTTATCATGTTTGTATGTATATTGACAGGTTGCGGAGCAAAAGGCCTATCTGGTGGCCCAGCTTCTAGCGATACTGTATATGGAAATGGCGGATATGTAGTAAGAAAAGGAAACTATGTTTACTTTGCAAACTCATATACAAATAAGTCTATTTCTGAAAACGACAACAAATATGGTAAAGAAACTTTATCTGCAATATATAGAGCAAAACTAAACGAAAGTGGCACGCTAGATCTAGACGAAGACGGCAACCCAAAAAATGTAAAACTTTTAGCTAAACAAATTGCTGGTTTTAACAAAAGCGGAATTTACATCTTCGGCAACTATATCTATTATGCAACTCCAAAAACTCTAAAAGTAAAATCAGATATTGGTACAAGCGAACTTTTGGAAGGTCTTATTAGCTTTGAAAGAGTTAAACTTGACGGTACTGATCACAAAACACTTTATAGCATTGATACTTTAGGTGAAGACTTAGATTATTCATTTAACCTAGTAGGCAGCAACGTATGTCTTACAGTTTTGAATCAAAAAACACTAAAGACTATTTTGGTAGACGTAAACAACGGCAAAAAGAAAGCAACAAAAACTTTGGCAACTAATGTAACTTCTGTAGTATTCCCTGAAGTAGAGAATATCTCAAAAGATTACTCTGTTTCTTCTTTTAATAGCTATGCTTACTATACAAAGACAGTTACAGTAGCAAATGGTGGATATGATGGCACTAGACTTGCAAAAGTAAAACTTACTGGTTCAAAACCAGCAAAAACTATCGAAGACAACACTGCAAAGACTTTGGTTGCAGCTAAAAATAACAGACTATACTATACAGAAGATTCATTACTATATTCAACTTCTGATTTTGAAAGCGCAACTCAATATAGCGCAAACAGTTTGACAGAATATATCATTAATCAAGATAGCAATGGTACAGATATGGGTATAGTTGCTATGCTTGGCAAAACAATAGTATATTACAGAGGTTTGGGAGATTACACACCACTTCTTGATGTAAAAGATGATGAGACAATCAAACTTCTTTATATTCAAAACAACAATATCTATTACACAATCGGTAATACACTTTTCAGCAAGACAATTTACAAAGCAACCTATGACGAAAACGAAAGAGCAACTGCTGGTTATACTCATAGCACAAATGTAAATATCACTACTGCAGAAAGCACAGTATTTGATTGTGAAGAAAATTACTTCTTCTATTACAACACTGTAGAAGAAAGCAACAAAAAATACAGCTATATGCACTTTGTAAAACATTTTGCAGTAAATGACGAAGGAAAAACTTTTGAACAATTTATGGGCAAACTTGCAAAGTCTGATGTAAAAGAAGACGAAGAATAAAACTAAGAGTAGGGCAAATAAGCCTTACTCTTTTTTTTCTATTACCTAATACTGAGTTTTCGACATTTTTCTATCAAAAACCAAAATTTCCTTTTAATTAGTACAATATAATACTCGCCAAATAATATCTTTATATGAGCCTTTGTGCTAAACTTTTCTTGTTTCCGTCAAAAGAAACAAAATAAGTAAATATTATTTGGAGGAAAATATATGGACACCACCATAGAAAAACAAACAATAATTTTGGCAGATGACAACGAAAGTTATTTGCAATCTCTTACAAAAGAATTTAACGATAGCAACGAATTCGAAGTTGTTGCTAGTGTAACAGATGGAGCAGAGGCTTTGTCTATAATCTCTAGCAATAAACCAGACGTTGCAATCTTTGATATAGTCCTTGGAAATTTAGACGGGTTTGAACTTTTAGAACGTATGGAAAAGATGAAACTTCCAACCAAAAAGTTTGTCTTATCTTCTTTAAAGAACGAAGGCTTTATCCAAAAGGCAATTTCTTTAGGGGCAGATTATTATATGGCAAAACCAGTCAACTTTGACGTTTTGTCAAAAAGAGTAAAAGAGCTAAAAACTACATCTGCTGTTGTGTCAAATATCAAAAATAGTAAAAATAGATATTTGGACGAAAAGATAAGCAATATCTTTATCACTGTCGGAATACCTGCGCATATTAAAGGATATCAATTTTTAAGAGAGGCAATAAAAATGGCTATTGACAACCCAGAGATTATCAATAGTATTACAAAACAACTTTATCCATCTATTGCAGAGAGATTTGAAACAAGTGCAAGTAAGGTAGAAAGAGCAATAAGACACGCCATTGAAGTTGCTTGGAATAGAGGCAAAATTGAGAACATAAATAGTCTATTTGGCGTAAAAGTATATAGCAGTAACGACAAGCCAACCAATGGTGAATTTATAGCTTTAGTAGCGGACAAAATGTTAATAGAAGGGGCCTAAAAATATCTAAAAAATATATTATAAAATAGTGGACAATTTAGCATATTATGACTATAATATAGAAAGTCTAAAAGGATATTACTTTTAAGCAAATATAGGAGATTATTTATGAAGAGTCCAGTATATGTAAGATGCCCAAGATGTGAGCTAAACTATATTCAAAAGAAAGACAAATTTTGTAACGTATGTAAATTAGAGATGAAAGCTTTGGGTTCTCTTGATATCGAAGATAACCTAGATTTAGAGCTATGCCCAATTTGTAAGGCAAACTATATCAATCCAGACGAAGATATGTGCGTAGCATGTGCTAAAGAAAGAGCCCTAGAAGAAGGCCTAGTAAATGACAAAGACGGTCAAGATACTGGCTGGGAAGATTTCGACAACGACGACGGAAGATATAGTGAAGATGAAGAAACAGGCGAAATGGTTTCTATCACAGATCTAGATGATGACGATGTATTAGAAGACGACGATGATTTGTCTTTGGCTGACGATGATGATTTAGAAAACGAAAAAATCGAAGACGACGAAAACGAAGATGAGTTTGACGATGCTTTTGATGATCTTGACGATCTAGATGACGACGAATAATTTAAATATAGATAAAAGACACACCATATTTGGTGTGTTTTTTTTGTTTAACTTTTTTATTTTTTGGAATAATCAAATAGAGGTGAATTATGAAAAGAAATAATATTACTCTAGATGAGATAAAAGCCAAACTTTTAAAACTCAAAGGCCAGTCAATATCTATAACCGCCAATAGAGGCCGAAATAAAATAGAGAAGTTCTCTGGGCTGCTAGAAAATATATATCCTGCAGTCTTTACAATCAAAACAGAGCAAAACTGTAAAACCTATTCTTATAGTGACATTTTATGTGGAAATGTAAAAATAGATAATAAGTAAAAAAAAAGTATTCATATTTTTTGCATAAGCTTTATATCATATTATATAGCAAACACCTGCTTGTCGGGTCGTGGTATAGGGGGAAATATGAACGAAGAAAAGCAAAACTCTATCAGAATGTGCAACAAAAGATTTATTACAACACTTCAGCAAAAGGTATCTACAAACATTTCAAGCCCAACCGATATCAAGATTGCGAAAATGCTTTCACTAAAAACGAGTCCTACTATCGAAAATTTAGAGATTTTTAATGGCGGTTTTAAAGCAAGTCTTAATGTTGAATACGAGGCCGTTGTTTGCCTAGAAAATGGCGAAATAGTGTGCAGTGAAAAGCAACAAACAACGACCCAAGTTACTTATGAAAACTCTGCAATTAGCTCAAATAGTGCCGTCAAAATTATTCCGTGCGTAATGGATAGCGAAACTACAATTTCTCAAGGTGAGGTAAATGTAAATTCACTTGTAAACTTAGAGGTCTTTGTTGAAAATGATGATTGTTGTTTTTGCCCTCCAGTTGTTGACGATAGTATAAACATAAAAACTCAAGACAGTAAAGTTTGTACAAACAAAGGTAAAATATTTACTAAGGGCCTTATCAAAGGCGAGGTTTCCGTTGACAATAAGTTTAGAAAAATTATTTTCTCATCATATACTGGATACTTAAAAGGCTATGATATCAAAACAGATTATTTTGTAATAAATGGTGAAATGTTTGCAAATTTTCTTTGTGAGTACGAAGACGGACAACTAAAATCTTTTACTAAGACCTTTGATTTTAGTGAAGAGATAGAGCAAAAAGGTATTTTAGCAGACGATATCTTGCAACTAGATTTTACAACTTTATTCAAACCAAACACAAATCTTGTTGTAGGTAGTAATGGCGAAACAATTATTGATATTGAGATGCCATATGTTTTGAGAGGAACTATCTATACTTGCTTCAATCAAGAGACAATAATTGACGCATATGATATTGCAAAAGAAGTTAATATTACTACAGAGTCTTTTGATCATTGTATCAATAAGCCAAGCTACTTTGCAGAAGACAAAATAATAGCTGGTTTTAACATTTCAGAAGATGCCCCAAGAATCGAACGTATATTGGGCACAGCGGGAGAAAATATTTCCGTTGTAAATACCATCGTAAAAAGCGGCGAAATTATATTAGAGGGTATAGCAAGTGTAGGTGTTATATATTATAGCGAAGACGAAGATGGCAACAAAGTTTTAAATTCGGTTGTCGTGGACCTTCCTTATTCTCTAAATGTAAACAATAGCGAAATCAAAGAAAAAGATATTGCTATAGTTGACTTAAAACTTGGCGAAATCTCTGTTAAAAATAAAAAAGGCAGAGAACTCGAAGTAATTGCAAACGTATATGTTACCTATTGTCTATCTACGCCTACAATTTCAGCCTTTACTACAAATATCTCTTTTGGTGAGGAAAAGGCAAGTTCTCCGTACGCACTAGAAATTGTTGTTGCAAAAGAAAACGAAACGTTATGGGATATTGCCAAGCGCCTTTCTATTAAAGAAGAACAATTAATTGCGCAAAATAGCGATGTAGTATTGCCATTATCTGGCGGCGAAAAATTAGTTGTGTTTAGAGGTGTAAATAATAACTAAGATATTTTTAAAACTATTATAAAACTCAGCAGTGCTGAGTTTTTTTGTTTATATAATTAATATTGTGGTAATAATAATCAAGAGGTAATTTTGTATGAAAAAAGTTTGTATTGTTCTTTCTATATGCCTTTTGATTGTAGCTATTTTGTTGTTTATGCCAGGTAGCGAAACAAAATATTTACGTATACATATAAGGGCCAATAGCAACGCCATACAAGATCAGCAAATTAAACACGAAATAAAAGATAGTGTTTGTGAGTTTTTAACTCCACTATTTTTAGATTGTGGCGAAATAGAAAAAGCCGAAAAAATACTTATAGCAAATTTAGATAATATAGAAAGAATAGTTGATTCTTTGCTTTTATCAAAAGGCTTTACATATAAATCTAGTGCAAAATTAAATAACGAATATTTCCCGACTCGAAGTTATAAAGACTTGGTTTTAGATAGTGGTTATTATGATGCTTTGATTATAGATTTGGGTGAAGGAAAAGGTGATAATTGGTGGTGTGTTATATATCCACCTATGTGTTTTGCAGATAATACAAAAAATATTGTATACAAATCAAAACTTTTGCAGATAATTAGTGAAATATTTGATTAGGAGGTTTTTTATGAAAAGATATCTTGCCGTCTTGGGGGTAAGTCTTAGTTTGGTTGTTATGTTTAGTTTTATGTATTCAGCAATAGCCATGTGGCAAACAAGCGAAAACAATACCACAATAGTTGAAGTAGCATCAATATCTCAAAATAAAGAAATACAACAAAAACTAAAAAATCTTGGATATTACACTGGCTCTGTAGATGGTGTGCTAGGTCCTCAGTCAATAGCTGCCATCAAAAAATTCCAAAGAGATAATGGCCTTGCTGTTGATGGAATAGTAGGAGCAAAAACCGCTGCGAAACTAAATATATCTTTGTCAACCCAAAGTAGCAATGATGTTTATTTACTTGCAAAGTGTGTTTATGCTGAGTCAAGGGGAGAAGAGTATGTAGGACAAGTTGCAGTTGCCGCAGTTATTCTAAACCGTGTAGAAAGCCCAGATTTCCCGAATACTATTGCCGGGGTAATTTATCAACCTTGGGCTTTTACCGCCGTACACGACGGTCAAATAAACTTAGAGCCTAACCAAACAGCATATAACGCAGCAAGAGATGCCATGAACGGCTGGGACCCAACTTATGGCTGTTTATATTATTACAACCCAGAAGTTGCTACTAGCAAATGGATATTTTCAAGACAAACAGTAGTAACTATTGGTAAGCACGTTTTTGCTATTTAGGAGGTGTATATGAAAAGTAAAGCATATTTATTTGCAATAATTGGTTTATCGCTGGTTTGTGTGGGGCTTGGTGTTGCGTTGTACTTTAATGCAACTACAATGTCGGGACATGCAAGTAACCTAGAGAGTGTCTATCAAAAGTCTTTATATGAGCTTATTGATAATGTAAACTCTATTGAGGTAGAGGTGAGCAAAATGCTTGTAACCAGCGATTATGATAGCCAAAAGAAAAGTTTAACCAATATAAAACAACAATCAACTGATGCACAAAATTGCCTAAGTTATCTGCCAATTAATAGTAGTTTAGTTTCAAGTTCAAGTAGATTTATTAACCAACTTAGTGGCTATTGTACATCTATTTTAAATGGCGGACAAAGTGCACTAACACAAGACCAAGAAAAAACTTGGGAAGAAATATATGATTGTGTGGCCAATTTAAAATATGAACTCAATAAACTATCTCTAAAGATTTCGCAAGGTTATAGTATATTAGACCATCTAGATAATGGTAGAGAAATCGATAGCTTTAGCCAAAACTTCAGCGGTATAACAAATGATAGTATAGAATACCCATCTATGATTTATGACGGGCCTTTTTCGGATAGCTTATTAAATCAAGAGATAAAAGGCCTTAGCAATACAACTTGCACTAAAGATGAGGCAAAAGAATATTTAAAAGAGGCTCTAAAAGATTTTGGTATCAAGCAAATATCTTATCAGGGCAAAACCGAAGGCAAGTTTACCACATATAACTTTTTGCTAAAGTCAGATGGGATATCATACTTTGCTCAAGTGACCGAAAAGGGAAAGTTTCTGTTAAATATGAGTGGTAATGTCGGTAGTGGAGAAATTGCTATTGACGAAGGCAAAGCAATAACCATCGCAGAAGATTTTGCCCTAAGTCTTATGCTAAAAAATATGAAGTGTGTATGGAAAGCGACCGTTAACAATATAACTTATGTGAACTTAGCTCCTGTAAAAAATAGTGTAATTTATTATCCAGACCTAATCAAAGTGAAAATTGACCGAACTAACGGCAAGATTATGGGGTGGGAGGCATCTAATTATGCTTATAACCATACCGATAGAAGTGAAGGTAACTTTTCAAAAACCGAAAGTGAGATTTTAGCTAGTGTATCTTCAAAAATCAATATTGTGTCTTTAAAAAAGTGTTTGATACCTAAAGAATATGGTGGAGAGAGTTTTGCATATGAGATTTGTGGCAAGTATAATACTTTTACCTATTATATATATTTAGATGCAACTACTGGTAAGCAAATCAAAGTAATGAGAGTTATTCAAACTACAGACGGAGAACTTTTATTGTAATATTTTACAAAAATATTTAATTTTGTAAAAAATCTTTGCCTTTTCCTATAAATATATGTATAATAACCACGAGGAGAAGGAAATGAAAACATATTTCGACAAAGAAGTTTTGCAACAAAGCAGTATATTCGAACTTCGCAATATCGCAAGAGAGATTGGTGTTTATTCGCCTACTATATACAAAAAAGAAGAACTTATTGATAAGATCTTTCAAATAGTTAATGGTGAAGTAAAACCTTATGTTCCAAAAAGCAAACAAGGTCGCCCACCAAAATCATTGATGAACCCTGTGCGAAAATCTGTTTTTGATCAGATCCTTCCTACAGAAGAAAGAACATATAATATAGAAGAAGAGCCAAGCCTATGCCTTAGCGAAAGTATGATTGCTTTTTTAGAAGATGACAAAGCAAAGGTTAAGACTAATTTTGATATAGAAGGTGTAATCGAGCTAACACCTTATGGCTATGGTTTTGTAAAAAGTATTGCTAAAACTTACACAACTTTTGAGGGCGCATATATTTCTCAAAACTTGATAGCAAATCACAAATTAAAAAATGGTGATTACATCAAAGGCATGGCAAAGCTTTTAGAAGAAGATAAACCTTATGTTTTGTACGAAATCACATCGGTAAATAATGGAGTAATGGTACAAGATTTTGATAAACTTGATGTAACTTATTCTTTGACCAGACTTGAGTTAAATAACGAAATTGACAACTTCTTGGTTGGTAGTGCAAATCTAATTATTCAAAACAAAGAAGATGAATCTTCTGCCTATGATTATCTAAAGTCAATTTCAAATGATTACAAACTTATAATAGTGAAACTTGATGTTAACAAAGAGCAAGAGTTTATCCAAAAAAGTCTTCAAGAAGAAAACTATTATACAACTATGCTTCAAAAACCAAGTGAGCATATAGGTGTTGTAAAACTTGCTTTGTCTAGAGCAAAAAGACTTGCTAGTCAAGGTAGCAACATTGTACTTTGCATAGATGGAGTAGACAAAGTAATAAAAAATCAAAACGCTTTATATAGCAATGATTTGCTAGATATCAAGTCTAACACTTTTGATATTATCAAACAGCTTTCTATGTCCGCAAGACAACTAAAAACTATAGGCTCTTTGACAATAGTTGGTTTGTATAACCAAAAGAGAGATAATAGTTTTGATGCACTGGCTACATCAGAACTTGAAGATTATTTTTCAAAAATATATAAAGCAAAAAAACAAGGCTAAACACCTTGTTTTTTTATTTGTACATATATACATATAAATAATAGTATAATATATACATATATAAATACAATCATATAAAACACAAATAAAAAAGTCCTATAAACATAGGACTTTTTTTTATAGATATTATCTTACCTTCATCTTTGTTCTCATCTTGATGAATAGGATTACCAATACAACAACAGTAACAGATGCAATAACTATAATGATTATAGATAAAGCATTCAAAGGTTCAGCTCTATTAATTCTAAAGCTTGTTACTATGTTTCCACTATCAGTTACAAGTTGGAAATAATAAGAGTTTGTTTCTTTGATTTGGAATTGTGTTGCTTCAGTTATAGCAAGTTTTGATTCATCAATAATGTATTCATCTACAAGATTGAATCTGTTTGTGTCAGCATTATAAGTAAATACTTTTATACTGCTCTTACCAATTTGTTGATAAATGTGAGAAGGGTTAAATGTAAGAGTAATAGTTCCCTTTGTTGTTTCGCCATAAGCTGGGTCTGACATAATTACTGGGATAACATCACTAATCTTAAATCCAAAAGTAAATTCTTTAGCAGCAAGTAATACATTGTATTTTACTGCGATAGTAATAATGTAATCACCATTGCCAAATTTCTCAGGAGAAGCGAAGAACTCGTTTAACTTGTATTCTTCAGGGGTAATGTCCAAACCTTGTTCTGCGATATAGAATTGTTTTACTCTGGTTGTGATATCTTTGTTGTCTTTATAAACTCTAGTTACTTCATATCCTAGCATTTCGTTAAACTCATATGCAAGTCTTGCAGAAGTTTTGTCTAAGATTGTGAAGTTATAGTGAGCGCTATTTAGAGGTGTAGTATCTTGATAAGTTGCATCAAGAGTTACGATATATCTACCAGACTCTGTAAATGTATATTTAGTATTGTCTGTGATGATATAGTTTTCGTAGTAGCTACCATTTCTCATTACAGTAACGCTTAATGAGTTGATACTATAATCTGAAGAGTATGAAGTATCGATAGATAGTGTAATAGCACTATTGTATACTGCATAATCTAGAGGAGTAGAGTTATTTACAGTAAAGATAACTTTATCTAAGATTGTTACAGTGTAGTATGCTTGACTTGTATTAGATGCAGTTTTGAAGAATGATACGTTACCTGCAAGGTCTACAAATGTAAGCATATGTTTACCAGAACCGCTAACTGTGATTTTTGATAAACCGCAAGTTGCAGAAACTGTAGAAGAGTAACCAATCTCTCCATAGTTTCTAACAGAAGTAACGTTGTTAAATGTATAGTTTAGATATACTAGGTTTCCTCTGTTGTACCATGCTTCGTTATCGTTTGAAACTGTATTCCAGTAGATATGTACGCTATCGTTGTCAAGTTCGTTATTTTTGATTGTTGAAGATACACCAGTTAATTCTTTTGATACTTCAGAAGTAGTAGTGTAAATGTAATATAGCTTGTTAGCAACGATATTTGTAGCAGATCTAGGAACTCTAGTTACTGCGATAAGGTTGGCATAGATTGGGTTGTTGTCACCATAGATTAGGTAGAATGTTGTTAAATATTTATCTTTAGTTACAGTAGATGTATCAGCAACATATGTACCATCTCTAAAGTAGATAGGAATATAATACAAATCGCTTGAAGCGTCTAGTCTTAAGTCGCAATCATTTAGTGAGAAGTATTGATCTACGTTAGTAGGACAAGCGTTTAGTTTGTTAATAAGCAAGTTCTTATGGTCAGGGTCTAGCTCATAAGTTGTTTCAATATGTTTTTGAATTTGACTCTTTACTGATACAGTGTGTGTTGTATCTAGGCTTCCTAGTATATCCAAAGTTTTTGGAGATACAGAAATTGCAGCGCCTGATGTAGAATCAACAACTGTATAGAAAGGAATTTCGCCATCTTGAATAGCAAAGTAAACTGTTCTGTAGTTGCCAAAAGCAGTGTTGCAAAGCTCTACAGCATAATAACCAGGAGTGCTGATTATTCTGTTGTTTGTAATCTCAATACTAGAAATTACAGAACCGCTTTCAGTCAAAGAATTTAGAACAACTACTGGTCTGTATAGAGAAGTGTGTGGAGCATCTGTTAAACCTTCCCAGTTAATTTTTACTGAAGAAGAAGTTAGAGCCATACTTCCGCTTGTTGTAGAACCAGCAATAGCATTTCCGTTAGCATCAAATAGGTTGATTGCTGCAAGTTTGTTATAAATAACAAATTTGTATTCGTTGATAGGGCTTCTATCAGCACCAGCATCATTATAGTTGCTATAATAGAATGTTACGTTATACTTTTTGATTCCGCCGATATCTTCGTTGCTTACACCATCATCAATTGTTGGCTCTTTGATCAAAATTACTCTAAAGCCATTGTCTGTAGTTGGGTCTTCAACTGCTTTGATATAAATATCTGGGTTAACTCTGTAGTAGTTTTCGCCGTTAATCAAAACATAGTCGTTAGGGTTGATGTTATTATACTTATCTGCAAAGATCATTGTGTCTGAGCCTTCTGTACCATTTGTGGTATTTTTAACTGCAACACCATGAGCTTTTGATTGGAATGTAATATAGATGTCGCCACCTGCATATGTTATGCCGTCGCCACCGTCTACTGCTGTTCCTGTAGCATATCTAAATTGATCACTAGCAGCAACATAATCGATTCCAAGGTTTAGTTGGTAAGTATAAGAACTGTTTGTATTGTCTGTGTATTTGATAATATATAGACCAGCTTTTAGATTGTCTTTTTGGCCAGGGATATTATCTACGCCAATAGCGTTTACAACATATTCTTTGGTTGGATTGTATTGAACAGATAGAGCAACCAAATATATTACGCTAGTAGCAGTCTTCTTAGGGAAGATCATATAGAATGTGCCATCTTCGTTTTTCAAAACATCAGGAATAGGAAGTTTAGAGTTTGTTTTAACTATATTGAAGTGTTTTGTAGAAACTCCAGCTGCAGATGTCAAAGTAAATGTAATCTTGCAGTTTGTTGTAGATAGCAAGTAATTTGAAATCTCATTACACATATTGTAAATAGTTGCAGTTCCTAGATATGGTGTCAATGTGTAGTTTAGAGGAGTTCTAGAAGTATCAGTAACGTTCTTGATATTTAGTTTTGCCCAACCAGTAGCAGATTTTACACCCTTCATTAAGATGTCAGATGTAGTGGTTGTTTCTGGGTTTGTTGTATCTAGTGCACCGCCACCGCTAGTTGCGTCTAGGCTCAAGATATTATGTAGAGTATTTGGTTTGAAATAAACTGTAAATATTCTGTAGTTTCCAGCAAGGTCTTTTTCGATGATTTCGTAATAGTTGTTTGCTAGAGAATTAACATCTGTTGCACTAGCACTTGCGATAATGTTTGCAAGTGGTGTTTCGATAGCATAATTTGCTAGGTAGTAATCAGCATTGCTTTCTGTGATATCAAATCTTGGGAAGTTGCTGAAGTTGTTTAGATTTGTATAATCTGGGTGGTCTGGTGAGATGCTTTGGTTTTCTGTATCAAATTTAGCATATTGTCTAAAGTAGAATCTAGAAATAGTATCTTCACCATCATAGATTAGTTTAAATGTTTGAGCATCTACTGCAAATGCATAGTCATAAATTGTAGGAATTGGATTTGTTCCGCCGTATACTGCTTTTTCTTCTTTGAAGTTTTCTTTCAAATCTGCGATGTCATCATAGTATTTGTTGGCAACTAGGTAAGTATCTTTTTCTAGCAGATTGTCAATGTTAAGCATTGGCTTTGTACGGTCAATTTTTAATCTATAACTTGTGCTTACATATTGTCCATAACCATGGTTTAGTTCAGAAGAAACTGCATATCTTATTTCGATATTAAAGTCAAACTCTTCGTCAATGTTTAGTTGAACGTAGAATTTGTATTGGTTATAGATTTTGTTTTCAAATGTATCAGAAGAAAGTTTTACAACAATTATGTTTCTGATGTATTTGTATTCTGAATAGTCAAAGAAGTCTGTTCCAGAAATGATATTTTCTAAGTTATAATCACCAACCAAGAATGTATCTTTTCCTTCAAGACCTGCAGCAGTGATGTTTAGTTCTACAACACTTGCTGTGTATGGGTCTGGAGCATCTTGCCATACGAATTCAACTTTCTTGTCTTTTTTAGCATTGGTTGCAAATGTCTTATCATTAGTTTCGCTTGGTTCTAATAATTCGTCTTGCAAGTAAACTTCACCGCTAGGGTAGGTGTGTCTTACAATAAATGAACAAGTGTAAATCATAGGATTTACGTTACGAGAAGTACCAGCATTATAACCAGATCTGTCGGAAATAGTAATAGTGTAAGTTCCTTCTGCTGTAAATGTAGGAATTATAAAGTAACCTTCTAATGTAGCATCGGTGATATTGTGAGTAATAGTTGGAGCATATTGAGATGTAGTATCTTTGTATTTAATTACTACGTCTAAGTTGTTGTAGTACAATCTGCTCATTACGTTAGTATTTGCAGATCCGTTATCAATAAAGTATTTGTATACTGGAATATTGATTTGAATAGGAAGTTTGTTTGTAGTAAGGATAGGACTTCCTGCAGATACATTTCTAAAGAAGTTTTTGAAAGTATATTCGTTAGAAGTGCCTTTACCAATAGTGATAGAGATATGTTCACCAACCTCTCTCAAACCATTTTGAGTTGTGGTAGAAATGATACCATTATGGTCAACATAAATTGTGTAGTTTCTAGTAAATGTATCTTGGCCGAAGTCAACAAGTTGTCCGTTGATATCATATTCGCCATAATCAGATGCTACAGGAACACCATTAATTAATTGATATCCGCCACCATAGTAATATCTAGTAAGCACATATTTACCAGGAGCAGTCTTACCATTGTCTAGGTTGATATTGCTTATTGTATACAAGAAGTCTTCGTCTTGGTCATACTCTGGCAAAATCAGATCTGCTGATTTTTCTGGATTGATAGCAAATGGATATGATGATGTTTGAGAAACATAATCAAATGGATAGTATTTGTATTCAATTCTTACAACTTCTGTTTTTTCAGAACCTGATTTGAATTTAAATGAAAGTTTGTATAAGTTTGAACCATTGTTTGTTGCTACGTATCTTTCTGTAGTGTCTCCAGTGTAGTCACCAGACATATAGAATTGACCTGCAGCGCCGTCAAAGTTCATTGAGATGTACATAAATACTTCTGTGCCGTTAGCAGCTTTAGAAGTAAATTCATAATAACCTTCACCAGCGAATACACCGCCGCCAGATGTTGTAAGTTCGATTACAGCAAAATCATCTGGAGAGTATAGGTTTGCAGATGAAGAAAAGTCTTTCATATAATGTACTGTGTTAATAGGTACATTAATGAAATAATGAGTTGGTGCTACTTCTGGGAAGCCTTTTAGTAAAGTTGTTCCAGCAAGTTTTGTGTTGAAGATTTCGTTTTCTTCAGTGTTTAGATAGTTGTATACTAAGCCCTTGTTCTTACCAAAAGTAAGTCTAGTGTTAGTTCTAACATAGTTTGCAGGGTTTGCAACCATATCGTAGCTATTTAGCCATTGTGGGTTGCCATCACCTTGGTCTATCAAAGATTGTTGCATAAACACAGGTGTTGTATCATCAATAAGAATCATTCTTTCAAACCAGTTACCAGCAAGGTCTTCTACATAGAAGAAGTAAATACCATTTGCAGATTGATATTGTTGGCTTGTAAGAGGTTTTAAATCGTCTGGTCTTATGCTACGCCAACTATTTGCATAGTTCAAAGGAGCAGCGGTGTCAGTACCATAACCATTTGTTAATGTCTTGTCATATTCTTCAAAATATTCTGGATCTTCGTTTGTCTCATCAATAGGTAGGAAATATGCAGTAACATTTGTAGTTGTGATTCCGTCTACAGTATAAGCAGCCCATGGTTTTTCTTTCCATGATAGAGTAAATGGGCTATTTGTTAGTGCAAGGTCGTATACACCTTCGCTAATTGTTGGTTGAGCAATAGTAGTTGGTTGAGCTATATAGTAACTACCATCTTCTTCGTAAGATACTTTGTTAAAAATAATATCTTGGATATCAGAGGTATCTACAATGTATTCGTAGTATTGATTTAGTTTACTTGGGCTATATGTAACAGTAATTACATATCTACCATTAAATGATTTTGGAATAGAGTATTTGCTACCTTCCATTGTGTAAGAGTAGTAATCATCATCTATCTTAGTTGAAACATATGTTCCGTTGCCAGTAACGACTGTGTTGAAACTAGCATATCTTGTGTATTTTACAGTAATTGGAGCATTAAATGAGTTTACATCGTTAAGAATTTTAAATCTTACGTTTTTGTTTGTAAACTTAGATGTTAACAAATCAAAAGTTGTTCCTTCATCAGTTGTGTCATATTCTACAACCAAAGCAGGAGCTGCAGTCCTTATTTCAAAGAAGAACATTTGAATACCTCTGATTGTGTTACCATAAGAGGTTTCTACTGAGTAACAAGCTTTTACAAGATAAATACCTTGCATATCAAACTTAGATGTTTCGTGGAAAGTAGTGTCTAGTTTATTACTAGCAAGTAGTTGATCGTAGGTTAGAGAAGTCATAGTTGCTAGAGCTTCTGTTGCTTCAGTTATTGTTGAGTATATTTTGTAACCGCTATTTGAAGTATCAAAAGCAGTTGCATAATAATTAAATTTAATTGGTGCTTGGTCAGTTACAGGTATGCTATCTGGCAAACTAAAAGCAGCCGTAGTTGATTTTTCGTTAATTGCCAAGATATCTGCATAAGTGTACGCATTTCTCAAAGGTTTGTATTTGTTAGATGCTTGATCTTTGTATGTGATTTGGTAACCGAAGTTTGTAAGGAATTTTACTTCGCTGTTTTCAAGGTCAGGAATTTCGGCTACTTCGTATGTTACAGTAAAAGCATTTGGAGTAGGGATAAGAATATCAACGTAGAATTTATATTCGCCAAGGTCTGCCAAATCAATTTCTGCATAGTATGGACAAACTGTTGTAACGATGTCAGGTTCTACACCTGAGGTAAATGTTCTTTTGTATGTGTCGTAATATTTTATGTCAGATGATCCTATCTTTGTGATAGCGACTCTACCAGTAACATTTGTTTCTTCAAAGTTAGGGTCTAAGATTTCGCTTTCTAGATAGTTTGGAGTGAAGTTTGAATATTTGTGTTCGTAACTAGAACTTCCGATTGTGTGTAGATAGTTTAGAGCAAACTTATTTGCTTCGTATCCTACAACTGGGAATTGGATATTTCCGTCAGCGTCGTAGCTGTTGTAGTTGAAGAAATATGTTTCGTGATCAACACCTTTGATCTCTGTAGTTCCGTTGTATTCTGCACCTGTGATAGAGTAGGCAGTAGTTGTTGTCAAATAATCTTCTTTATCAATAAGGTTAAATGACATTGATAGTGTGAACTCTTCGTCAGATGTAACGCCGTCAGAACCTGGAGTTTGGAATCTGTATGTAAATTCAAATTGATACAAACCAGATCTATCTTGAGGGTCGATTGCTGATAGGTCATCTGCCCAAGTCATAACTGTTGTCTCACGGAAGCTAATAGCATAGTTAACGTAACCGTTGGTTGGATCACCAGAAGCTTTAGGTACGTTAATTGGTTTTCCGTTAAGATAACCGATTACGTTTAGACTGGCTGCAGGAACTCTATTAGAAGTCTTATCACTATCTGGCAATATCTCATTAAACTTTACATAGACTGTAGTGTTATAAAGTGCACTGTCGTCGATAGAGTTGCTTGTTAGCATGATATACTCGCCGTTATAGTCATAGTTTCTATATAGATAGTTCGGACCGTCCTTTTTCTGAGTAATCAACGCATAAGGAATACTCTGAGCGGTGAAGTCTCTTACATAACTAGTATCTTCTTCGGTTGCCGCATAAGATGTGTTTTCTTCTAACTTAAAACCAGGCAACAAAAAAGTAATGCCCAAAGTTAAAAGCATTGCAATACTAAGTAAGATGGAATTAAATGTTAATCTTAATTTTTTCATAATCAACTCTCCATAAAATATTTAGTAGTCATTATAGGCTATAATATATACTATATTTTAACATAATATATATTATATAACAAATTATTTTAATTGATTTTTTAACAAAATTTCATTTAATTTTTTATTTTACAGGGTAAATAATTTTGCAGAAGTAAGAGGCATAGGAATAGTAAAAAAACATTTCCTTTGATGCAATAATTTGTGATAAAAAACAAAGGATATAAAAAAACAAATAATAAAAAAGGCGTAGATTGTCTCAGCCTTTTTCTGTATGTTTGTTTTTGAATATGTCAATATGAGCATACAAAAAAAAGAACTAACAAATATGTTAGCTCTTTTTAGGTTTATTAAATATCATCATCGATACTAAAAGTTGTTTTTGGTTTCAAAACTTTTGCATTTCTTTCTACGATGCTATAACTTACTTCTGCTTGGTTTAGAGATTTGCTAGGTACATAATCTTCTTGAATCTTTGTCATGTCAAACATTGGTGTTGCCCAAGCATAAGTTGATTTACATCTGATAGGATATTCCTTCAAAATTTTAACAATGATTTCGCCTGTAGGACCAGCTTGTAGGTGGCCAAGTTCGTCTGGATAGATAAGTGGACGAGATACTACAGAAGTGCTTGTACCTTTGCTCTTTTCATCATCTTTACCTTTGTTTTCAGTTGTAGATGTTGTTTCGATAGTTACCTCACCGCAAAGCTTACTAAAGTCTTCGCAAGTTCTTGCGTCGTCAGTACCGATAAACATTTTGATAGGGCAGTTACCAATAATGGTAGATGCTACGTCGTCGCCATATTTTGCATTTAGCTGACTAAATGATTGGATAACCAAAGCAAAGAAGATATTTCTACTACGAGATACGGTAATCATACTGTCGATTTTTTCAATCTTAGGTAGGTTGGCGAACTCATCTAGCAAAAAGTATACAGCTCTTGGAAGTTTCAAACCTTGGAAGTTGTTTGCAAGGTCAACTAGTTTTTGGTATAGCTGAGCAATACACATTGTAGCAATACCGTGTCTAGCTTCTTTTTCATCTGGGATAATTATGAATAGGGCAGTTGGTCTTTCTGCAAAACCATCAAAGTTCATTTCGTTAAGGCTAGTTGCATAACACATACCAGTATCGTTAAACAAACCAAGTTTTGCACTAACAATACCCATATAAGATTTTGTAGTAGTAGGAGCGTTGTTGATTGCAGTACTGATAAGTTGTGGAACTTTACTAAACTCATCTCTACCTTGGAAATATTGTCTCAAAGTTTTGTATGGGTTGTCTGGGTCTGGGTCTTTGTAGTTACAAATACGAGAAAGGTTATAGAAGTTGTATCTTTCTCTAGTCATGCCAAGTTCTGGTTTTAAACTATCTTCTAGCATAGCAAGAAGTGTACCATAAATAAATTCTTGAGCACCTCTATCCCAACTTGCGTCTTGTTTGTTTTCGATAGGGCAGATAATACCAGCAATTTCTCTCAAAGAGTTTTCGGCTTGGTCAACAAGCTCTGCTTTTTTAGAGTTAAGTTCAGATTCTAGTACATCTTTGTTAGGATATGCGACACCATCGTATTCATACCATTCGTTGTTATATTCTTTAGAAATAATTTTTAGTTTTAGATCTGCAGGGTTTACGTTAACGTGAGTTTTTACTTCATCATGCATATGATGAGCCTTTTGGTATAGCATATATGCGTTATCAAGAGGGTTCCATCTAGTAGATGCGTAAGGCGCTCTTAGGTTAAATACTTTTACGTCATAACCTTCTTTTAGTAGTTTTCTGCAGTTTTTCTCATAAAGCTCACCTTTAGGGTCGGTAACAACAAAGCAAGGTTTTGTCTTAGTTCCTGACAAAACTTGAATTTGAGGGATAATAAATCTCTCTGTTTTACCAGTACCAGTTGTACCAATGATCATAGCATGTATAGGACCATACATGTTGATGTTTAGGTTGCTTTTGCCAACAAGTTCACTTCTGATAAGCATACCGTCTCTTTGAGTTCTCAAAGTGTTCCAGTTGCAATACAAAAACTTCTTTTCAGTTTTTAGCTCTTTTTCTGTAACCCAACGGCTATCGAAGTATTGGTCAATGTCTTTACCTTCTTTAGTCTTGGCAGAAGTACCAGACTTGCTTTTTCCAGAAAGGTCGCTCTTTTCTAGTTTTGTGAAGAAGTACAAAACGTATAGCAAGAATAGTACGCCGAATACTAATATAAAAGTACTCTTAAATGATTCTGTCATAAATGAACCACTAGACAAACTATCTGGTATGGTGTGTAAACCTGCATCCATATGTGTATAGATTAGGGCGGCTACAAAGCCTACAACAGCCATCAGAACTATAAGTCCAATGAATTTTAAAAATTTTTTAAATCCGTCGCTCATAAAAATCTCCCTTTATTTTAGGTTAAAAAATATCTACATAGTTTATTATAAATATATAATCGCAATTTGACAACTAAAGAAAGCCATTTTATTTTTATTTTTTACTAAAAATTAGTAGATTTATCCAAAAATATCAGTTATAATGAAAGGGCAAGTAGTATAAATACAGCAAAAAAACTTTTTTATAAAATATGCAAAAATTTGTTGCTAATAGGTGTTTTATGTGTTATAATGCTTGTAACAAAATAAATAAGTGGAGGGTAAAGTTATATGACACTACTATTAACTAAATTAGCAGCATTATTCCTAAACATTCCTGGGCTTGGTGGTTTGTTCTACAAAGAAGATCAATGGAAAGATAGCTCTTTCTCTTGGCTAAAACCAATCGCTAAATTCTTGGACGGCGCACTTATCCCGGTTGTTATCATCGTAGGTGCATTGGGTGCTATTTGGATTATTATTCTTGGTGTTAACCTAGCTAGAGCAGAGTCTTCTGATAAAGCTTCTGAAGCTAAGAAAAGACTTATCAACGTTGTTATTGCTATCGTATCAGTAATTCTATTGGTATTCCTACTAGCTCTATTCGTATCAAAAGCTCCAGAATGGTTCGGTTCAGGTGCAAAAGATAACATTTTCACTGAATAATAAACGTACGATAATAAAACATAAAGACGCAGAGAAATCTGTGTCTTTTTTGTTTTTTATTGTTGCAGTTATGACGCTGGTGAGATATTAATTAATATAATAAATAAGAATAATTTAGTTTTTTATCATTTAATTTAAAAATATTAAAAAAGTGTTTATTTTATACCCCAAAAATCTTGCCTTTTGACAAACAATGTTTTATAATAAAACATAACAAATTATGTCAAAAAAGGGAGGTTGTATGAAAAAGAGAATAAAAAGTATTGCCTTGAGTACACTTTTTTTGTTGCCTATGCTACTTAGTGGGTGTGACAATCCATTTGGCTCTAGCAACAATATAGGTTCTTCTGACGGTTATACTGAGATAGAACCATCTAAACCTTCACCAGGTGGCGGTGGCGGATCTTATGAAGAAGACGAACCAGAAGATGACCCAGGCAGTGGCGAAACTTATACATTGTACAATCCTTATAATTATGAAGAAGGGAAAGACCCTACAGGCTTTGTAGAGATCTCTGACAGTATAGGTTATGTTAAATCTATATATAAAAAAGGTGCAACATCACTCTCTGCAATTGAAATTGCAAATAGAAAAGCTGCATACGAAGATTATGCAACAACTATCCTTACAAGACTAGGAAGAGAGTATGGTATCACAAATACAGGTTCTCCACTAAACCCACTTACAAATGTAGGTGCAACTACTTTCAAAAATTTAGGTCTTATGCCTTCTGGCTATTCTGCAACAGATGCAGAAATCAACGCTGTTACTGATGCTTTTATCAAAGCAAAGTATATAAAGACTTTTACTATCGCTGGAAGTATGCAATATGCACTTATTTCTGAACGTGCTTTTGGTGCATCTACACCAGTAAATATCACATTTGATGGAACTAACGTAAATATCAACACCCAAAGTATTACTTTGGAAAAGGTATTTGGTGGTGCTGTTTCTATCTTGGGAACATCTTATGCACTTAATGAAACAGATGCTTTTTATAAGGTAACTAAAGGCTCTGACATTATATACATTATATATAAGACTTCTTTTGTTCAAAATTTTGGAACAAACTTTGAGTCTTTGGTAGATACTCATAGAGATGCGATAAGATATAATGTTCATTCTCTTACAAGTTCTTCTACCAGTGGCGAAACTGTATATAACCTAACTACTAAACCTTGGAAGATTTATGAAGATTCTGCGTTTTCTTACACAACAGATTATGTAACATCTTTTGCAAATCACTACAAAAATAGAGTAGCGCTAGAACTTGCATCTGTTATGGCTTTTGGTGTAAACAGCGACAAAACACTTAACCTTCCTACTTCTAGTGCAGGTTCTGCATATACTAGCGGTAATGGAACTATCGATGAGTTTTATGCTGCAGCTAGGTCAAATACATCTCAATACTCAAATTATATGAACTTTGTTCTAAAATATATCGACCACAATGGTTTTGTTGCATACGAGGCAGATGCTATTGCCGAATATTTAACAAATGTTATCGTTGGTGGCGGAACAAATAGTGTTCTTGCTATGGACGAAACAAGATATACCCAAAACGCCTTTATCAATTTAACAGGAATTGAGAAGACATTTAATAGTAACGAGATGATGACTATAGGCTCAACCAACACCGTAAGAAAGTTGATTTCTGACTATAGCAACTCAAGTGCAAGACCATTTGAGAAAAACTCAGTATTCAAAACTATTAAATATGCCTCTACAGTAACAGATACTACACTTTCAAGTTCTGTTGGTAGATATACCGTAGATGGCGTACAAAAGTATGACGAGAGAGACCCTCTATTCAAAAATTACTATAATACATTCTATAGTGCATGTAATGGCCTTGTTACAGGAAGTACCGATGATATATCACTTATGGCACTAGATTCTAACTATTCTTACCTTCAAAACGTAACTATTGTAGAAGAAGGCGAGGAAGAAGAGGAAGATACTGGAGAAGAGGGTGAAGAGGAAGAAGAAAACTACATCTACGACACAGAGTATGCAGGTAAACTTCAATCTATCGTTATATTCCCAAAAGAAAAAATAGACATTAGATATATAGAAGTTGGCGTTGAGGCTATACTTTCTGAAGGTCAAGCTCTAGAAATTACTGCAGACCTTAGATATCACGTTGACGGAAAGATATATTATGTGCCAAATGCCTTTGAGGCAGACGGCGGCGGAGCAGGTGAGGTAGACTCAGAAGAACATATTGTTAACTTTGAATACAAATCAGGTATCAATATCGGTGATGGTTTGATGTTCAAAGATGAAAATAACAATATTTCTAAAGAAAAACTACTTTCATTTAGAGATTGCGTAGGCAAAAATGTTCCTGACCTTAGAACTCAAAAATGGAGCTTGATTCCTTGGGGTTGGCATCCAGATGGTCCAGGCAAATATGACGCAACATCTTCACACTTTAACTACAATCAATTTGCCTCTACAATGGGCGCAAACTATATTTATAATGTAAAAGATTATGATTTTATCGAAGTTTGTTTCAATGTTAAGACAAAATATGACAATTTTGATACAAATTATAGCATAAACGCAAAAGTAACCTCTATTTATGGTACAAAAGCGTAAAATTTTTCAAAAAAAACAAAATTTTTTGATTAAATCATTAACAAACAAAAAAAAATATGTTATAACTAATATAACAAAAAATTAGGGCTAGATTATAAAAATATTAAAAAAAGGAGAAAAACAATGCTTAACTTAGCGATGAATGCCGGTATTTTGTCAAGTATTTTTAATGGAATCAAGGCTGTAGTAGACTTTTTTGCTAACTTCGTTGACATTTTGAAAGGTTTGTTCCAAGCATTGGTAATATATGCGTTTGCACCTATATATTATCTGTTCATGGGCATATGTTCAATTGTAAACTTTGCAGAAATGATGTTCAAAAAGTTTGCTGGTATTGACCCAATCATGACAAATGATGGCGAAATGAATATCCTAGATGTATTCATTAAAAGTAATGAAATTTGGGGACTATTCGTTTCAATTTTAATTCTATCTATTGTTCTATTGTTCTTATTCACAATTGTTGCTGTTATCAAGTCTGAATTTGCACTAGACGCAAAAGGTAGCGCAAAAGGACCTATTATCGCAAGGTCTTTAAAATCACTTGCTATGTTCATTATCGTTCCTACAGTAAGTTTGTTAGGTGTATACGCTGTAAATGCTATCACTGATACTATAAACTCTATGATGAAGGGTAGTGATGACACAGGTATGGTACAACAAGTATTCTATACCATGTCGTATAACGCAAATAAAGCGAGAATTAACAAAGAATTTGCCGAATATATCAAAGGGTGCGGCAACACGAGAAACAATAATGGTGGTGCGTTTAAAGGATCCCAAGAGGACGTAGCGTACGCCATAGACCAAGCCTTTAAGACCAACCAAAAACATAAATCAGGACTAAAATATGATGCTATGGATTTCCCTATGGAAATGATTGAAGCACAAGACTTCTCATCACTATTTATGCCTGTTTCTATGTCAAACTACTGGGATACATATAGTATTTGGGATATCGTACAGGTAAACTTCTACTTTAGTATTCTAGATATGGACTATATCATAGGTTTTGGTTCAGCGATTGTTATAACTTATATGTTATTGTCAATGAGCTGTGTACTTATCAAGAGAGTCTTTGAGATAGTAATTCTATTCTTACTAGCTGCTCCAATGATTGCACTTTCTCCACTTGATGGCGGTAGCGCAAGTAAATCATGGCAAAAAGAGTTTATTAAGAGAGTAATTGCTATTGTAGCTCCAGTATTCTCAATTAATATGTACTTTATTATGATTCCACTATTTATGAAGATATCAATTTTCAATGGTGGTTTAGGTAATTTGGCATCTGCGGGTGCTATTAGTATGTCTGCTATGGGTATTCCAGCTGCTGCTGCAGTTGCTGGTGCATATGCTGCATACGACGCATTGTTCCAAATCATCGCAATATGCGTAGGTATGAGCGTTGTAAAAACTGCTTCTGCGCTATTGTGTAACTTGCTTGGTATTCAAGACCTTGTTAAAGAAGGTGACAAGCAAACAAAAGACGGTATAAAGAAAGCTGCTAGTACTGCTATTACAGTTGCTGGTGCTGTAGCTACTGGTGGTGCTGCTGCTGGTGCTATGGGCGCTATGAAGGCTGCTGGTGGTGCTGCAAAAGCTGCTGGTGGTGCTCTTGCAAAATCAGAAAAAGGTGTATCAGCTGCAAAACAACAACTTGCAGATGCACAAGCTTCTGGTGACAAAACAAAAATTGCTGAAGCTCAAGGTAATCTTGACAAAGCTACTGCAGATAGAGATTCTAAAGCAGCAGATTACAAAGATAAACAAGCTAAGCTAGATGATGCAAAACAACTTGCAAAAGAGAAGAAAGAAGCCTTCTACGAAAAAGTTGGTGGCTCTACTTACAAAGGTATCAAAGATGTTCAAGATACTTGGGATAATAGAGGTCAATCTAAGGCTCAAAAAGCTGCTAAAGATAAGATGAAAGATCTTCAAGCTACAGAAGCTGCACAAGAACAAATGGATAAAAAATACGGTGCTGTTGATAAAACAACTGGTAAACGTTCTGGTGATGGTACTGAAGCTCATAAACATGATGGTGCAGTATTAGCACGTAGAGCAGAAGGTCAAGTAGCTCACCACTACGATAGCATCGCAGATTCAAATAGAGCTAGTCTTGGCGCATCTCAAGATAAAGTTAAAGGTCTTGCAAGTGAAATGCAAACAGTTTCACTTCTTGCTCAAGGTACAAGACAAACTCTTCAAGATATTAATTCTGAAGATAGAGGCTCAATGACTAGAGGTCAAAAAGGCGCTCATACTAAGAGAAGAAAAGCAACAGAGGCTCTATACGAAGAACAAGTTGGAACTCTACAAAGAGATGCAGCAGAAATTTCTGCTGAACAAGAAGCACAAGCTGGTTACGAATCTAATATCAGAGCTGCTGAAAAGAAGAAGAAACAAGCTCTTAAAGCAATCGAAAAAGGTGGAGTTGGCTTTGCTGAAGACGAACATGGCAACATCGCTGCTCAAGCTAAACATAGAGGCGCTGGCGAAATTGCAGGACGTGCAACAGGCGCTGGTATGGCAACTGCAGCTGCTGGCTTAGGTCTTGGCGGTGGTGCTGTAGCCGTTGGACAAATTATCGCTGATAATATCCACAACAAACAAATGCAAACAGGTGCAAATGCTATTAACGAAGCAAAAACTGCACATGATGAAACAGACTTCAAGATTGATGAGCACAATGCTGCTAAAGCTGCTCTACAAGATCAACAAAGTAAACTTGATCTTAACTTGGACGGCTTGTCAGATGAAGTTGAACAAGGTATGAAAGAAGCTGCTGGTGATTTGGCTAGCAAGATCAAAGAGGCAATGCAACAAGGTAAACTTAACGTTGATGGTATTATGCAATTGCGTAATGCTATGGAAGGCTTGAATAAAGCGATCCTTAACCATCAAAAGAATGACCAAAGCAGTGCTGAATTGAAAGACGCTTTGGAAAAACTTACAAAAGCATTTGAAGAGGCTAAGAAAAAATAATCTAACCTAATATAAAAAGAGTAAACTGAAAAGTTTGCTCTTTTTTTATGCAAAAAGGCAGTAATTTCGTTTGATGTTTTTTTGTAACTATATTATAATATTTGTATAATTACTGATATAATGCTTATTTATAACTTATAGGAGGTTATTTTTCATGGCAGATGCTAGATATATACCTAAGAAAACCAAGGTAAAAATGGAGTTTGCTAAGGGTATTACACTTTCTGATATCCTTATGTTCTTCCTTGTTGGTGGTGGTTTTGCAGGACTTATGTTCTCAAACTTTTCTTACCACATTTATATTGGTATCGCATGGCTTGCTATTGGTGTTGCGATGTTCTTTAAAATTGAAGACGGCGTAAGACTTTACAGTTCTATTGTTTTGATTTTTAGATTTATGGCTTTCAAAAGAAAGTTTAAGAAAAACACAGACCCACTTAGCAAAAAGCCTTCTACTATCGACCAAATTATGTCTTTTCAAAAGTTAGAAGACGAAAAGTTTATTAGTTTTGGTTCTTATTATGCTCAAGTTGTAGAGGTAAAACCAGTAGGTTTTAGTTTGCTTAACGAGTACAAACAAGACCAACTTATTAGGACCTTTTCTAACGCCCTATCAAGACTTACAAACACACAAACTGCGTCAATCGTAAAAGTAAACAAAGCGATGATTTTTGACGATTACGTACAATGTGAAGACAAAAAATACGACGACGTTATGGAACTTCAATACGAAGGTGAAATGACAGAAGAAGAGGTTGAGGTTAGAGCCCCAGTATTTGAAGCACGTGTTAGCGTTATCGAAGACTTTAACCGTGGTGATCAAAAAGTATTTAAAGACTACTTTTATATTGTAGTTTATGATAAAGATAGAGAAGCTCTAGAAAACACTTGCTCTGGTATGGTTAGTGCCATGGCAACAGGTGTTATGCCTATGCAAGGTAAGGTTTTGAGAGAAAAAGAATTAATTATTTTCCTAAGATCTACTTATGGTAAAAACTTTGACGAAAGAGACCTAGAAACTCTTTCTTTCAACAAATTCCTTGATTGGGCAAAACCTGATAGCGTAGTATTTAAAGTTAACAAAACTGTAATCAATGGCGAAGTTTTCCGTTCATTTGTTATCAGTGATTATCCACTTCAAGTTTATAATGCTTGGGGATATCCTTTCTTTAGTTTGCAAGGTACTAACGTAGTTGTAAACATTACTCCAGTTACAAAACTAGAGTCAGAAAAGAGAATAGACAAGGCTATCGTTGAGATGGAAGGAAAAATGGGTTATACCGCAAAGAGTAGTAAGATTTTGGAAAACCAAACTCACATTAAAACTTTGAAAGACCTATTGCAACAAATCAAAAACGGTGGTGAAACACTATACGACGTTAACGTGCATATTCTTTGCGAAGATGCATCTAAAAAAGAAACAAGAGCTATTTTGAAACAATATGGCTTTAAATATTCAGAAATGTTTGGAAGACAAGTTGACGCATTTATTTCAAGAAGTATATCTCAACTTGATACATTGCCAGAATTTTATAGAAATATCCCATCTGGTACACTTTCTACAATGTTCCCATTTATCTCTGGTGCATTGATGGATGAAAAAGGTTTCTACCTTGGATATAATGAGTACCCTGTGTTTGTAAACTTCTACACTAGAAATAGTGAGAGAGTTAACAGCAATATGTTTATCATCGGTAAATCTGGTTCTGGTAAATCATTTGCTACAAAAACTCTTCTTACAAACCTAGCTGCTGATAGCGCAAAAATCTTTATACTTGACCCTGAGGACGAGTATTCTAAGATGGCATACAACTTAAAAGGCAAAGTTATGGACGTAGGTTCTTCACTTTGCGGACGTCTAAATCCTTTCCACATTATTACATCTTTGGAAGCAGACGAAGGTTCTGGCGCTGCAACTGATGACTATTCTGCTCACCTTCAATTCTTGGAGCAATTCTTTAAAACAATTCTTGAAGGTATGAACTCAGATGCGTTTGAAAGGTTGAACTCTCTTGTTATCAAAACATATAAGAAAAAAGGCATAGACTCTACAACAAAAGTTGCTAAACTTCCACCAGAAGCGTTCCCAATTTTTGACGACCTATACGAAGTTATACAAGAAGAACTTGCAGTTGAAACTAACGAATACGCTATCAAAAACTTGCAAATCATTGATACTTATATTTCAAAATTTGCAACAGGCGGACGTAACAGTAACCTATGGAATGGTCCAATGAGTCTTCAAGCAAAAGAAAACTTCATCACTTTCTCATTCCGTTCACTACTTGCAAACGATAACGAAGGTATCACTAGTGCACAGATGCTTTTGGTATTTAAATTCCTAAACAACGAAGTTATCAAAAACAAAGACTTTAACGATAAGTATGCTACAAATCGTAAAATCTTGGTTGTCGTTGACGAGGCCCACGTATTTATCAACCCTAAATACCCAACAGCTCTTAACTTTATGTTGCAGATGGCAAAACGTATTCGTAAATACGGTGGTATGCTTATAGTTATCACACAAAATATCAAAGACTTTATCGGTTCTCCAGAAATTGAAAGACAATCTGCTGCGATTATCAACGCATGTCAATATTCACTTATCATGTCACTTGCGCCTAACGATATGACCGACCTTGTTGCTCTATATCGTAACGCTGGTGGTATCAACGAGACCGAGCAAGACAGTATCGTAACTGCTGGTGTTGGTCAAGGTTTCTTTATTACAAGTGCCGTATCAAGAACTACACTAAAAGTAGAACCAAACGAGACTGTTAAACAACTATTCTCATAATAGGCCAAAAAAGCCTAAATATAGGCAAAAAATCATATGCAATAGCAAAAATTTCCCTTTTGCTATTGCATTTTTTATAAATAATTGTTATAATGTATCTAACCAAATATAGGAGGGTTTTTATTAAATGGCAAAAGTTAGATTGACCAAAAAAGAAGTTCTAAAAATGTTTAAGGAAGTAGATTTTCTAGAGCATTTCAAAGGAACTGGAAAAACTGAAGCTGAAATCAAAGAACTTGTTGACAGTTATACTGTTAGACTTAATGAAAACAAGCAAGGTGAAGCAGCTGAAAGATCTATTATAGATGAACTAACTAGTGACCTTGGTGTTATCTTTGCAAAAGATATTGCCGCTATTGACAAAAGAATCGTAAACAGTGCTTTTGAGGCTCAAAAAGTTAGAGCAAGAATCAAAAGAACTGAGGCTTTGAAAAATGTTTTTGAAGCTGCAAGAAAGAGTTTTGACGATGCACACAGACCTGATGCCGACAAAGCTGCCGCTGATGCTCACACTGAATCTATAAATGTTTCAGATGCAGAAGCTGCTATCAAGGCCGCAAAAGAACAAGATAAAGCTGCTGACAGCGTAATTGAAGCTCAAAAGAAACTTATTGAAGAAAAAGAAAAAGCTATTGCAAAACTTTTAGATGGTAATGGCGAGTTTAATGAAAATAGTGATGCTTATAAAGCAGCAATTGAACTTGATAAGAAAGATTATTATATTAGCCAATATGGTAAAGAATATATCGAATCAAGAGGCCTTTTTGAAAGACTACGTAGAGGCTTGAAAGTAGGAGCTGATGGTAAAGTAGATTTGTCAAAGGTAAAAGATGAAGCTGCTTTTGCTGCTGACATTGAAAAATATGTTTTGGATCAAATGAAGACTGAAGATGCTACATTGTCAGAAGATAACTTGATTGTTGTTAATGATAATGTTGCCAAAAAGACTCCAGCATACAAACCTTTCAATCCAGCTGTTTATGATGCTAACCTAGAACATCCTGATCATAGAGCAACTGTTAGACTTTCTATCGAATCTATGAGAAGAGAAATCGAAACTGCTAGAGCAAGAATTACAGAAGCAGAAGCCAGTAAAGTTAGCGCCGAAGAAAAAAGAGTAGAACAAGACGCTATAAAAGCTGCCGCTGAAAAACACCATGGTGAATGTTTGGCAGAAGTTAAAAAGTTTAATGATTTGTTGACAGATTATAATAAAAACGTTGCAGCTGCAAGACAAAATCGTTTAGCTGCAGGTGTTGAGATTTCACCTCTAGAATATACAAGAGCAGAAAGACTAAGAATTGCTCAAGATATTTTGGAAAATGAAATTGATGAGGCAAACCCACTTCTTCAACTAGCATACGAAGGCTACATTGCTAACATTAGAGAGCAAGATAGAATAGCAGAAAAGTTTAAGAGTGATGCTTCAGAAGATCTTGAAGCTATCCTACAAAACGATTTTGAATTAAATGATGCTGATTATATGGGAATTGCCTTAGAGCATTATATTGCAGAAGGTTATGGCAGTGGCAGATATGTTGCTGACCTTACAAAACTAAGAAGCAATGTTAACAAATACTTTGGCAAATATGTTCCTGATTTAGCAAAAAGATATGATCTTATTAGAGCTAGATATACTACAGCTGCTAACTCATTTGATTATTTTGCAAGAGAAGTTCTTGCTGTTGACTATGTAGGCAAAAACAGAACTGCTGAGTATGATGAGACTATTGAAGAGCAACTAAAAACTAATGCTGAAAAAATTGACGCAAGAGTTGCAGGTCAACGTAATAGACTAGAACTTCTAAATCCAGATTATGATAGAGTTTCTCGCTATTCTAAAAACCCAACAGTAAAAGATTATATGGCTCTTACAATGCTAAGAGAATCATTACTTGCTGAGCAAAGAGAAGCTGAAGCAAAACAAGAACCTTTCCTAAAAGCAGGTATGCTTGCAGAAGTTTCAAGAAGAATGGTAGACCATATTGAAATTGCAAAGAGAAATGGTACTATCATTGATATTGCTAATGCAACACAAATTGCTACTGAAACTTTGATTCCTGGTTATGATGAAATTTATGAATTTGCAAGAATCAGAGAAATTGACCTTACAACTAAAGAAGGTAGAGATGAACTTGCACTTCTACAAGATGAATTTGTTGCTCAAAACGTTATTGCTCAAGCAAATATTAACGATGTTGCATCAGTTGTAGATTTCCTATATACAGGAAAAACACCACTACAAGGCGCAGAAAGAGAACAATTTATCGCAGAACATATGACTGAAATTGCAGATCATTTGAAATCTGGCGAACCAAGACTACATCCTACACTTGGTGGATTTAGAAAAGAAATAGATTTAACAAATGCACAAACATTGGAATTGAGCCTAAAAGAACTACAAAAACATCCAGACAGAATTGTAACTATGTTCAAGGCTTATGGAAAATCTGGCATTGATGTTATCGAAGAAAATGGTGTTTTGAAAATTGCAACTCCTGGTCAACCACATGTAGAAGTTGCACCAGAAAACATAATTAACAAAGACTTCCTAATTTCTGCAGGTATGATGTTAGAAATGCCTTCAGATTCTTCTAAACAATGTAGAGAAGTTGCTACAAAAGCTCCAAAAATTGATGATTTTATTGCAAAAAGAGAACAATTGTGCTGCGTAAAATCAAAAGGTGGAAAAGACCTTGGAATTTTGGGTCAAGCATCTATTTATGTTGCTCAAGAAGCAGATTTTGACCTTGCTAAAGCAAGAACAGAATTAAGAGCAATTTATGCTGATCCAAAAACTCTATTTGAATTCAAGAAAGCAAATCCAAAGGTAGCTGATCCAAAAGCTGAGTTGAAAAGACAATATCAACTTGCATACTGCGAATTGATGGATAGATATAGCGAGAAAAAACAAGATATCGCAGCAATGATGGACAATAGTGAAATGGCTATTCCTGTAGAACAAAGAGACAACAATAGCCCACTTAAAAAAGACCACAGCGAAATGTATGATGAAGCAGATATTCATGCAGACAAAAAGACACAATACCGTGGTGGTGCTGCAAGAACTGCTGCTATGGTTAAAAAAGTTCAAGCTATCCAAGATGCAAGATTTGAATTCCAAAATGCAGACGAAGCTGCAATCGAACTTCTAAATGAAGGTATTGCTACTGCAGTTATAGATATGTTACAAACTCTAGAAGAAACAAGAATTGCTAACCAAGGCTATCTAGATATCCTAAACGCAGCAATTTCTAAAGGACTAGAAAATAAAGTAGAACGTGAAGACGAAATTGCAGTAAAAATGGATGAAACAACTAAGAAACTTTCACTAAACGTTGGCGAAAGAACATTTACTGTTGCTGAAGATGGTAAAGTAGCAATTTCTCCAAGAGAAGCTACACAAACTGTAGGCGATTCAGAACAATCTCAAAACTAAAATAGGAGTTTAATATGTCAAAAGAAATAAACATTACGCCTTCTTTTAAGGTAATTAAGTCTGTACTTTTGTTCAAAGAGTATGAGACCAGAGAAGAAGTTCTTAAAGTAGCTCAAACTATGGCTAGAACTGCAAGAGACAATGAAAAGTTTGACGATAGAACTGCTGCTATATATCTTGAAGCCTTTGAGAGAATCCAAAGTTTGACTTTCCCTCAAATGATGGCTTTGAGAGAAGTGTTGAAACCTATTGATATGGGCGAAGACGAAGAATAATAAAATAAAAAAAGAGATGCAAAAACGCATCTCTTTTTTACATAACTTAGAAGTATAAATGGCATTACGATATATTATTGCAAAATAACAAAAACCGATAAAAACAAAAAGAAATACGCTATCTTTTGCGTATTTCTTTTGTTATTTTTTTATAACTAAATTATTTAATTTTTATCAAATAAACAAGTCATTGTGCATAACTTTATTAATTATTCAGCTTTTCCTTCAGAACCGAAATAACCCATTTTTCCGATAACTGTTTGTTTTACAGCTTCGATAGCTGCATTTTGATATTTTCTTGGGTCAATGTTTTCTGGGTGGCCTTTCATATGTTCTAAGATTGCAGTGGTGTAGGCAAGTCTAAGGTCTGTATCTACGTTGATTTTGCAGATGTGCATTTTACTTGCTTTGTTTAGCATATCTTCAGGAATACCTTTAGCGCCTTTGATATTACCGCCAAGGCTTGTGTATTTTGCTACAACATTTTGGTCTAGGCTGCTAGATCCGTGTAGTACCAATGGAGTAGTTGGTAATAGTTCTTGGATTTTTGTTAGAATATCGAATTTAAGTTCGGCATCTCCGCTGAATTTATAAGCACCGTGGCTTGTACCGATAGCTATTGCAAGACTATCTACACCAGTTCTTGTTACAAAGTCTAGTGCTTGGTCTGGATCTGTATAGCAACTATCTTTTGCATCTACTTGTACATGTTCTTCAATTCCGCTTAGTTTTCCTAGTTCAGCCTCTACGTATACACCTTTGCTATGTGCATAATCTACAACTTCTTTTGTGATTTTGATGTTTTCTTCATATGGCTTACTTGATGCGTCAATCATAACAGAGTCGCAACCAATTTCGATTGCTGTTTTTACAAGGTCTAGACTATCGCCATGGTCTAGATGGAAAAAGATAGGGTATTTTGCTTCTTTTCTAGCTGCAGCTACGATACCTTTTAGGTATTCTGGAGTTGCGTATTCGATAGCACCTTTGCTTATTTGAGCAATAACTGGTGATTTAGTTTCGTTGGCTGCTGCAACTATTGCTCTTAGAACTTCCATATTGCAAAAGTTGAATGCTCCAACAGCGTAATTTTTATTTAATGCTGGTATTAAAATGTTTTCTTTCATAAAAATTTTTCTCCTTGTCTAATATTATATATGTTTTTATGATTTTTAACTAGCAAATTGAAGTAAAACATTTTTATTTTTTTATATTTTGTATTATAATAAAAGCATAATTGGAGAAAAAATATGAAAGTTAGTTATGTTTTTCCTGTAGTTAGCCTAAGTGCTGACGTAAAAGCCTTTTATGAAGAGTTTTCAAACACAAACTTTTTCAAAAAGTACAAAAACAATTATGAATTGTTTTTTGTATTAGACAAAGCAAATGAAAATGGTATCAAAGCCGTAAAAAATATGATTAAAACAAACAAAAGCATTAAGCTTTTGGAACTAGAACATGTATTTAATTATGGCACTGCTTTTAGATTGTGTGTTCCTTATATCAAGGGGGATGTTGCTTTGCTTGGCGACATTATGTACAACGACAACGCTGCCGTTTTTGAAGATATGATGGTAAAACATAAAGCCGGAGCAAATATTGTTCACGTAAAAGAGAAAAAATATGGCTTTAAGGCTTTTGTGGATAAATGTTTTGAAAAGGTTTATAATTTGTTTGTTAAGTTGTTTACTGGCAAAGAAGATGATAGAGGCCTTCTTTCTATGGGGCTTATGGATTCTTTGGTTATTGATGTTTTGTCAGAACTTCCTGAAAAATCAAATTTCCTTAGAAACTGCAGAACTTTAGAGGGTGTGGTTATCGATAGTGTAGAGATAGAACCAACAGACAAAAAACACAAACCAGAATTCTTTGTTAAAACATTTAGTTTGATTGCATCTATTGTAATGGGTGTTGTATTTATCTTGAGTATCGGTTCTTTGATTACTGTAAATGCAGTAAAACCAAAGAGTATTATAGCACTCAACATTATATTGTTCTTTGTATTGCTTGTAAGCATATTGTCAATATTTATTATGCTAAACAAACACGTACTTGATGTTAGAAATGACAACTATTATTCTAACAATTCAGTGGTAGGCAAAACAAATATTAAATAGGGGCAAAGATGTTAGACAATAGACTAAAACTTTTAGCAAGTCAGTTAGTTAGATATTCTTGCAATATCCAAAAGGGCGAAAAACTTTTGATTGAGGCAAGTAATAAAGTAGACGAACATTTCCTTGCGGAAATAGTAAAAGAAACTTACCTTGCTGGTGGTATGCCTTTTGTAAAGATTTCTTCTAGTATAGTTGGTAGAGCTATGGCTATGCATACAACTGAAGAGAGAGAAAAAGCAAAGTGCAAATATGATTATCCACAAATGGAAGATATGGACGCATATATAAGCATCGGCGCAGGAAGTTCGTATGAATCTTCTGATGTTCCAAAAGCAATGCATGACTTGATTTTGAAACACTATATAGAGCCTGTACATTTTGATAGCAGGGTCAGAAGAACTAAGTGGGTAATTTTATTATACCCAACACAATTAGCCGCTCAACAGGCAAAGATGAGCACAGAAGCGTTTGAAGACTTTTATTTAAACGTTTGTACACTTGATTATGCCAAGATGGATAAAGCAATGGATCCACTTGCTGAGCTTATGAAAAAGACAGACAAGGTGCGTATAGTAGCGCCAGGCACAGACCTTACATTTTCTATCAAAGGTATCGGTGCAGTAAAATGTTCAGGTAGATGTAATATCCCTGATGGAGAAGTTTATTCTGCTCCTGTCAAAGATTCTGTAAACGGAATTATTACTTATAATATTCCCGTTATGTCAGATAATGGCAAAGAGCATAATAATATAGTTCTTACCTTCAAAGATGGTAAGATAATCGATGCAAAATCGGATAGTGAAGAGGATATAAACGAAATCTTTAACACAGATGATGGTGCACGATATGTTGGCGAATTTGCTATAGGAGTTAATCCTTTTATCGAAAAGCCAATGAAGGAAATTTTGTATGATGAAAAGATCAAAGGATCAATTCATTTTACACCAGGTTGTTGTTATGACGACTGTGACAATGGTAATAAGTCTGCTGTGCATTGGGACTTGATACAAATTCAAACCAAACAATATGGTGGTGGAGAAATCTACTTTGATGATGTATTAATTCGCAAAGACGGTAGGTTTGTTATAGATGAGCTTATGGGGCTAAACCCAGAAAACTTAATTTAATTATTTTTTAAGGGAGAAAATTTATGGAAAAAGTAAAAGTTGGTATCAATGGATTCGGAAGAATCGGTAGACTAGTACTAAGAGTTGCTAGTAAGAGAGATGATGTGGAAGTTGTAGCAATCAATGACCCATTTATCACTGCTGATTATGCAAAATATCTACTAGAATATGATACAGTACATGGCAGATTTGATGGAGAAGTAGCTTACGAAGATAACGCCCTAATCGTTAACGGCAAAAGAATCGTAATGTACGCAGAAAAAGACCCTTCAATGATTCCTTGGAAAGATACAGGCGCTGAATATATTGCAGAGGCTACTGGTAAATTTACATCAAAAGAAGACGCTGAACTTCACCTAAAGGGCGGAGCTAAGAAAGTAGTTATTACTGCTCCTGGTAAAAACGGCGTTCCTATGTTTGTAATGGGTGTTAACAACGCAAAATACACAAAAGATATGGTTGTTATTTCTAACGCAAGTTGTACAACAAACTGCCTAGCACCTCTTGCAAAAGTTATTCACGACGAATTTGGTATCGTAGAAGGTCTTATGACTACAGTTCACGCTACAACTGCTACTCAACTTACAGTTGATGGTCCATCTAAAAAAGACTGGAGAGGTGGTAGAGCTGCTAGTGCTAATATTATCCCATCTTCTACTGGTGCTGCAAAAGCTGTTGGCGAAGTTATCCCAGAACTAAAAGGAAAACTTACTGGTATGAGCTTTAGAGTTCCTACAGTTGATGTATCAGTTGTTGACCTTACTTGCAGACTAGCTAAACCTACAACTTACGAAGATATCAAAGCTGCTATCAAAAAACACAGCGAAACAGATATGGCTGGTATCCTAGGATATACAGAAGATCTAGTTGTATCTAGCGACTTTATCGGTGAGTCAAGAACTAGCGTATTTGACGCTCAAGGCGGAATTATGCTTTCTGATACATTCGTAAAACTTATCGCTTGGTATGACAACGAATGGGGTTATTCAAACAAAGTTGTTGACCTTATCGCATACGCTGCTTCAGTTGACAGAAAATAATAAAATTAAGAATAAGAAAAAATACGAAAGAAATTTCGTATTTTTTTTTGTTAACTTGACTATACACATTACTTTTGATAAACTACTTGTGTAAAAGTGAGAAAATTATGGCAAAAAAGATAAAAGAATTTAAAAGATGCCCAAGATGTGACACAAAAGCATTTATTTATCAAGATAAATGCAACGCATGTGGGCTTGTATACTCAAGACTTGTAAATGCCTCTAACAAAGAAGCAAAAAAAGCTATAAAAGCAGGTCAAAAGAATAGAGTAATATGTGATAAAACACTACCAAAAGATGTTAACAAATGGAAACTATTTTTCATGTCGTTATTCCTTGGATTTTTTGGTGGACACTTTTATTACGTAGGAAAGTACAAAACAGGTATTGTTTTTTCTGTATCAGCAATGCTTCTTGCAATCTCTGCAGCGATAGACCCTATTGCATGGGCAACACATTATTTTTGGATGTGGTTTTTGATTTTGCCTGGTAGTGGTTGCTTAGTGTATTTGGCAGTTAACTGGGTTCAAATTTTGGCTAATAGTTTTAGAGTTCCTATCGCACTAAAAGAAGACAATATAGTTGTTGACGAAGATAACAAAAATGTCGATAGTGAAGCGGTGTTAAAAATTGTTGAAGAAGTTTCACAAAAAGTAAAAGAAGACCAAAAGAAAGAAGAAAAGAAAAAAGCAAAAGAAGAAAAGACTGCTGAAAAAAATAAAGAAACTAGCGATGAAAAAGCAACTGAAAACACAAATGAAAAAGTAGAAGAAGCAAAACCTACTCGACCTGCAAAAAAATCTCAAAATAAGAAGGCAAAAAAATAATGGAAACAGTAGTTGTAGGTATGAGTGGTGGTGTAGATAGTTCTGTTGCAGCACTTATGCTAAAAGAGCAAGGGTACAATGTTATAGGATTATTTATGCACAACTGGGAAGAAAATGATGAAGACGGTGAATGTACTGCCGCAGACGACTGGGAAGATGTAAAAAGAGTTTGTGACAAAATAGGGATTCCATATTATTCTGTAAATTTTGCTGAAGAATATTTAGACAGAGTTTTTAGTGAATTTTTGAGTGAATATAAAAAAGGAAGAACACCTAACCCAGACGTTCTTTGTAATAGAGAAATTAAATTTGGGCCATTTTTAGAAAAAGCCTTGGTGCTAGGAGCGGACTATATCGCAACTGGCCACTATGCCAATGTTAGATGTGAAAATGGTTTGTATTATCTTGAAAGAGCAGTTGATGACAATAAAGATCAAACTTACTTTTTAAACCAATTAAATCAAGCCCAATTATCCAAAGTAATGTTCCCTATAGGAAATATCGAAAAACCTGTTTTGCGTCAAATAGCCGAAGATAACGGCCTTATAACCGCAAGAAAGAAGGATAGTACAGGCGTTTGCTTTATTGGTGAACGTAAATTCAAAAAATTTTTGCAAAACTATTTACCAGCAAAATCTGGAGATATTAAAGATGAAAAAGGCAATGTAGTTGGTCGTCATGAGGGGGTTATGTTTTATACCTTTGGCCAAAGAAGAGGTCTTCATATCGGAGGTATGGCTGGTGGTAATGGCGGTAGATGGTTTGTTTATGACAAAGATGTCAAAAACAATGTTTTGTATGTAAGTCAAGGTGACGAAGGTAGATTGTATAGCAGGGCTCTTATTAGCTATGATATAAATTGGATACCAAAAACCCCTGACGAAAAAGTTTTTACTTGTCTTGCTAGATTTAGACATAGACAACCACTTCAAGAGGTAGAAGTTCACCTTCTTGATGATGGCAAAGTAAAAGTTGTATTTAAAGAAAAACAAAGAGCAATAACTCCTGGACAATATGTTGTTTTTTATAACGAAAGAGATTGTCTTGGTGGTGGAAAAATAGAAGAAGTTATTTTTTAATAAAATAACTTTTTTCTTTTTTATAGGGGGTTATTTGCTTGATATATTTTTTAGTTTTTTTTATAATAATACTATAAATTATAATATAAGGGTATAGGTATGAAAAACAAATTTCTTTCTTTTGTTTTGGGTATATGTGCAATGTTTGCACTTATCGTGCCAAAAACTACTGCAGCTTATGCAGACACAACTGAATATACTGTAAATTATTTTGATACAGAGGACACCCCACTTACACCAGAAACGGTGGCAGAGGGTGGGTATGCTACTGCACCTACACTAACAGCTGAAGATGGTTATATCATTATTTGGTATACCAATAGCTCAAGAGAAGATGCTTACAATTTTAGCAACCCTGTTAATTCTGATCTTAACCTATATGCTGGGCAGGTTGAGGCTAGTACTATTACTTTGATGAAAAGAAGTGGTAGTTATTCTACTGGCGAGACTTCTAGCGAGTATGAAATGTATGATGCTATAGACGTTATCAAAGGCGGCTATGCGACAGTTGGTAGTGGAGAAGAAATTACTGGTTATGAATTTTCACACTGGTCACTAAATCCACTAGGTTCTGCATTTAATTTTTACAATACACCTATCGCAACAAACATCGTTTTGTACCCTGTATATACTATCAAAACATTTACTGTTAGTTTTTATGCTGATGGCAACCTATATGAAAGCAAGACAGTAAATTACAACTCAACAGTTACCCCTCCAACATATACTTCTGCAACTCATACTGTTGTTGGCTGGAGAAAGATTGGTAGCGGAAGTGCTAATCCAGTTGACTTTGCTACAGAGCTTATTACTGAAAACGTATCTTACGAAATAATTTTGCAACAAACATCTTATAACGTATCAGTAAATACAAACTCTAGTTACTACATTTTGCAAAACACAATTCCTGCAACCATTCCAAGTGGCGGAACATTGGTTGTAGAACTAAAACTTGTAGAAGAATTTTCTGACCATACACTTACAAATGCTGACCTAAAAATTACTGCTGATTCATACGATAGCGCTGTTATCAACTATGATGAAGACACAGATGTTTATTCTATAGCAATTTTTGGTATTGTAAGCGATTTGTCTTTTGATCTTGTTGCTTTACCAATCAATATGTATGATGTAGCATTGCCAAACGTTGAAGGTTTAACATTTACCGTAACAACTCCTTCTGCTGATTATACTTTAGCTAATGGCGTATATACTTTGAGCGTAGTAAAACAATTTACTTTCACAGTAGCAGTTCAAGAAGGTTACTATGCAAAGTCAATTGGCTTTAGCAACTGTTCGTATTTTTCTGGCACATATTCTCTTAACGTAAGAGCAGATGTAAATATCACATCTACAAGTGAAGTTGTAGAGTATCATATTGTAACATTTAGCGGTAATGCTAATGCAACACTTGATATTGCAACAAATTATCTAGAAAAAGATGGCGAAAACTATTTGTACCAAGAGGGCGAAGAAGTTTCATTTACTGCAACTGCAAACGCAGGTTATTATATCAAAAATGTAACAGGAGCTACACTTTGGAACGGTAGTTATTCTGCTACAGTAAATAACGATTTGAATATTGCTTTTAACATTGTTCAATGTCATTTAGTTTCTATCACAATTCCTACAGGTATAGAAAACGTTATTGTAACAAACTATCTATCAAGAGAACTTAACGACTATACAGTAGAAACAGGCGCTGATATCGAAATTACTTATTCACTATCTGCAGCTTATAGCGAGAGCAATGTTACTCTAAATAGTGGTAGTTTTACAAATGTTGCTAACGTTAATAAATTCACCGTATATGATATTACAAGTGACGTAGCTATTACTTTTGAAAATGTTGTATTAAACGATTGCTCAGTTTCACTTATTAACAATGCAATGGCAACACTTTCTGCTGCTTCTACAGTAAGTTATGGTGGAACTATAGCTGTTACATTTAACCTAACAGAAGCTTATAGTGAGTCAAATATTATTTTGACCAATGTAGCTGTTTTGGGTAACCACTACAATTATTCAATTTCTGAAAATACCATTACTATTACAATGGTTACAGGTGATATTTCTGTAGAAATAGTAGGACTAGAAAAGAACTTATATGATATAACACTTCAAACAAATACTTATGGCTCATTAGAGGCTGAAAGCCTAACTGTATATCACGGAGATAATATAATAATTAATCCTGTGTTAGATGCAAAATATAATAGAGCAGTTTTGGGAATAAACAATGTTACAATTAATGGTAATCATGTAAATAAAGTTGTTACTGATAATGTAATTACTATTGTTAATGTAAAAGGTGATCTTACAGTATCTTTGAAAGATTTAGAAGTGAATAAATACTTTGTAAGTTTACCACCAGTACAAGCTGGAAGATTTACTTTAAGTACTATTTCAAAAGACGTTGAACATGGTGGAAGTTTGACTTTTACCTTGACAATTAACGGTTCTTGCTCTCAAAACGCAGATACATTTATTGTATACAAAAATGGTCACACTTTTGAGGGTTCAAGAAATGGCTTAGTTATCACATACGTTGTAGAAGATGTTACAGAAGATATCACTTTAACTTGCACAAACCTAAACCTAAATGTTTATAAAGTAGACTTTATCGATACTTCTATTAAAGTTGATGACGACGGCGTTTTAAAGAACCCAACACTTGCAGTTTCTATGGTAGAGTATGGCACAACTATCGTTCCTATTGACGGAACAAAAGATGGCTATGAATTTATTGGTTGGTATAGTGATGAAGCATTGTCTACAACTCATAACTTTGCATTGCCAATTACTGCAAATACTACTATCTATGCAAAATACGAAATTAGAACATACGAAGTAACTTTTGTTGCTAACGGAATAACTATAGACACTGTACTAGCAGGTTACGGAGAGTCTCCTTCTGCAATTGCTCCTGCAATTCCTGCAGTAGAAGGATACACTCAAACAGATCCTTATTGGGATTTTGCAGCGGTTGGATTTAGTAGCATAGTTTATAAAGATGCAACTGTACATGCTGTATATACAATAAATACATATACAGTAACATTTATGTCTCCATTTAACCAAAACCCACTAAAAACTCAAGTAGTAAATCATGGTGCTGATGCAGAAGCTCCAACTAACACTACAGTTCAAGGTTATACATTTGCTTATTGGGATAATGGATTTACAAATGTAAAACAAAATATACTTGTAAGAGCTGTATATGACATCAATATATACACAATTACATTTATAAATGGTAATACTGGTGATACAGTATATGAAAGAGAAGCTGAATATAATGCGATGGTAGAAAGACCACTAGATAGTAGTGTTGTAAAACTAGGCTATACTGTTTATGGTTGGTACACAGACCCAGAGATGACTATTTCTTATAACTTCTATTCTAGTGTGAAAGACAACCTTACACTATATGGAGATATTGATATTACAACTTTGACTTTGAGATTTGTTGTTGATGGTAATGTTATTCATCAAGCAAAAGTTAACTTTGACACAAATTATACAGAACCTTTCCCAGAAATTCCTGATAAAAAGGGTCATACAACAATAGGCTGGAGCCAATCTTCTGTAGAAGGTTTGACTACTGATCTTGATGTATTTGCTGTATATGAAATCAATACTTACACAGTTACATTTAAATATTCTGATGGTACAAAAGAAACTTTGACTGTAAAATATGGCACAACAATATCTGAGCTTCCTAACAAAGGAAAAGGCTTTGGTGTGAAAGTATCTGCTAATATGAATTTGCTAAAAAATATTGATTCTGATATTACTGTAGATGTAAAAATTACAGACTTTAGTTATCTAATTTATATTGCTTGTGGAGTGGTTGCTTTAGGTCTTATTTTGACAGTGGTTATACTATCTTTAAGAGTAAAGGCAAATGGTGTAATCATCAAAGATTCTGCCAAAGAAAAAGCAACAAAAGAAGAGCAATCTGAAGAATAATCTAAAAAAGTAAAGTAAGAAATTACTTTACTTTTTTTGTTATAAAAAAATGGTTGTTTTTTTGTGTTTGTGTATGAATTTGCTTGATATATTTTTTAGTTTTTTTTATAATATTATATATAAAATTTATACTTGCTAGAATACTGCCTACCGAATAAAAGGATTAAAAATGGAAAGACAAAGTATTTTTAGAAAATTTACAATAATAATAGCATTTATAATGTTATCTCTTGGCTTGTTAATTACAGGTCTCGTTTTGCCTGTAAAAAGTTATGCGGATACAGAACCTGCAGATCCATCTGCTACAACCTACACAGTATCTTTTAAGGTTGCAGGTCAACTATATACTGCATACAAACTAAACAGTGGACAAACAGTAACACAGCCTACTGATGGCGACCTTTCAGGAAGGGTTTGGAATAATGCAAGTAGTGGTATACAATTTGACTTTACAAAACAAATTTCAGGAAATATTACCCTAAACCTTGTTTTGAGCAATACCGAAGCTGCTGTTGTATTTTTACAAAAAAACCCAAACTTTACTTCACCATCAACATCTGATGAATATACAAAAAATAAGTTCTGGGGCCTAGATGTAAAAATTATAGAAAAAAATACTACCGTTGCAGAATACAATAGTGCATTAGTTCCAGAAGAGACTGGTTATAACTTTACTCACTGGGGTACTTCTGAAACATCAACTACTGGATTTAACTTTGCTAGTCCAATTTCTGGCTCAATGGTTTTATACCCAGTATATACTCTAAAGACTTATACATTAACATTTAGACATTATGATGACGAATTAGTATACAGGACAGTTTCTCACGGACAAGTATTGGCTGATGTTCCTGAACCAAAAGCCCAACCAAACTTTATCTCAAACGGTTGGTATGAGGAGTCTGATACATCACACACACCATTTAACTTTATATATGGTACAATTACTAGCAATATGGTATTTTTACCATTGTATAGTGCGGCAGACTATGAAATAGCCTTTACAGCAAATTCTTTTGGAACATTTGGTACATACGAAAGTAATACTTTTACAGAGTTTACCACTCCACAGTATTCTGCCAATGGTGCAAACTATACATTCTATATTTCACTAAATTCTAACTATAATCAACATACTCTTGCAAAATCAAATATTGCAAGGGCAGGATCAATCGCTTCAATGTCACTAGAGGCTGTAACAGGAAAAACAGGTATTTATAAATGTACACTAATTACTGTAACAACTAGCATCACAATTGGTCTTACTGGTATTCCAAAGAACAAATATACAATAGAGTTTAATACAACATATGCAGCCGGTATTTCAGTTCAACCACATTCTAGCTTGGTATTAGATACAGATTACTTTATCGAAGATGGAAAATTTAAAGTAGAGTATGGCAAATACTTTTACTTTGAATTAGTAGTTGCCGATGCGTACGAATCAGAAAGCCCTGTAAACTATGATGGTGGACAATCTGCATATTTTGATTCTGGTACAGTAGAGTATAGCTCTATGTATAGCTCATATAGAGTAATAAAGACAAATGGTAATAGCAATATTGCTATCACTGTAAATACTGTAGAATGCGTAACAGCAGTATTTACTGGTGTTGACGATCTAACATTATCAGGTTTTGATAATCCAAGCTTTGCGACTGCACTAGTTGTTTGGGACGATTCTACAAAAACAGCAAGAATTAGAAAGGGTACTGCCTTTACATTCTCTGCAGCGTCAGTAGACCCAGATAGATTCTATATTGTATCTGTTACAGGTGTAACTTTCCTTAATGGACAATATAGGTATTATTCAAATGTAAACCAAGACGTTATCTTCAATGTTGTAGAAACAGTATTTATTACAGTTCCTGCGGCAACAACTGGTTCTCCTACTATTACTGGTACTTCAGATATTAGTGGTTCAGAGGTTACATACAACGCGTCAGATGCTTCTTGGACCTATAGAGTAACAAAAGGCGGAAAACTAAGAGTTGCTTTTGCCTTTACTACAGAATATTCTGATACAGATGTAAACATTGAGGTTCCAGGAACTTCAGTTACAATCAATAAAGAAGACTTTGAAATAAATAGCATTGTTTCAATAGAAAATATCACAACAACTTGTATCGTTGTAATCAATCCTTTGCAAAAGAATACTTACACAATTGGTTTGATTAGTAATGATATGGCAGTTCTTGAAAATGGCGATGGCTATGCTTCTAACGTTGTAGAATACGCAGGTAATTTCTCTATCAGAATCACAAAAAGAGATGCTTATTCTATGGCAATCATCAATAAGAGCAATGTTGTAATTACTGCTGCAAAATATGCAGATTACGAAGTTGTAGAAGTTACACCACCAGGTGGCGGCGACTCTTATTACGTAATTAACATTTCTACAATCATTGGCGATTTCCAAGTAAACGTTGAAGATTTGGCAAAGAACAGTTACGAAGTATCTATGATTGGTAACCAATATGCTACAATTACTTCTTCTTCAAATACAGCTTTGTATGCGGGTAGTTTTGTATGTATTTATACATTAGAAGATGCTTATTCAAAAGCAACTGTTCAACCAGAAAATATAAAGATTGTTGAAACTGCTACAAGAAACGAAATTACAACATACACAGTAGAAGTAAGAGCTGCTCAAAAAACAATTACAATTACTGGTGTTATCACACCAATAGAAATAAATATTCAAGGATTAACTAAGAACACATATACTGTATCTGCAGAATATCTAGGAACTTTTGAGGCTTTCAAATCTTCAGAAACAACTAGAAAGACTATAGACCATGGTTCTATGTTTACCTTCAATCTATCTTTTGAAGATCCATCTTATACACAATCAATAGATGTAATTAATGTTCAATATTCAATCAATAACGGCGACTTTGCAGACCTAGAACCTACAAATAGAGATGAAACTGGTTCATTTGGAATCTTAACTTATACTATTTATAATGTTACAGGTAATATTTCATTTAATATTCCTGCACTTCAAATTAATAGATATACAGTAATTTTCTATGATACAGACCCTCTAGATGTTATCTACCAATACAACGCAGTTGTACACGGTAGTCCAATTCAAGAGCCTACAAGACCAACAAAAGAAGGATACCAATGTATTGGTTGGTTCTTGACAGAAACTGGTTCTTCACAATTTAACAATTTTGGTTCTGGTATCACATCTGATCTTACATTGTATGCAAGATATAATGCTCAAACATTTACAGTAACATTTGATGATGATGGCGCTGATAGAATTATTACAGTAAACTATGGTAGACAATGTGTTCCTCCTACAATTACTGCAAGACCTGGTTTCTCTGCATATTGGAATTTGGAAGGACTAAACCTAAACTCAGTAAAAGAAAACCTATCAGTTAGCGCAGTGTATACAAGAAATAACTATACAGTTAGATTCTTATATTCTTCAAACCCTGCTGTTGCTGGACTATACGATAGAGTACTAGAAACTCAAACAGTTGCTTATGAGTCAAAAGCAACAAGACCACTAAATGATCCTAGAGCTCAAGGTTATACCTTTAACGGTTGGGATTACAACTACCTATCTGCACCAATTCTAGAAGATACAGATATTCATGCTTTGTTTACAATTAATGAATATACTGTTACTTTCCGTAACTTTACTCAAGGTGGAACTTTAGCAAGTTATAGAGTTAAATACAACACTCCTCTTACTGCTTGTGAGCCGGTAGCGGTTGAAGGTACAAGAGGTTTATATCAATTCCCATATTACTCAGGTACAAACCTAATGGAAGGCCCTAATGCAATAGAGAGTCAACTAAGTGACGGTTTTGTTGTAGAGGGTTGGTATGCTGATGATTTGTTGTCAGTAAGATATAACTTTGATAACGCAATCAAAGAAGATACTATAATCTATGGTAGCATGTATAGAGCAAAGGTTAGTGTAAAATTCTTTGTTGATAATGAGTTTTATATTGAAAAACTAGTAGAGTATAATACAACACTTCTTGATATACCTGCTGTTCCTAGAAAAGAAGGATATGATAAGACACAACCACAATGGACAATTTATAAACCTACAAATGGTTCTTTTGAACATGTAACAAATGATATTGAGGTAAGAGCAGATTACACAATTAACATTTATACAATTCAATTTAAATTGCCTTCTGGTGATACTTTAGTAAGACAAGTGCAACACGGTGGTACCGTAACTAACGTACCATACCCAAGCACTGACTTCGGCGAAGTAATTGTTATGGACGAGTCTTTGATTAAATATGTAACTGCAGACACTGTAGTATATATTACTGTTATAGACTTCTTACCATTCCTTATTGTAGCTGCGGCTGCTTGTGTACTTACATTTATTGTAGTATCACTAGTTATTGCTATACGTAATATGAGAAGAGGCATCAAAAATGTTAAACGTATGGAAGAATTATTCAGCGCGATTAAAAAGCAAGATGCAAGAATAACTCAAATGAACGAGCAAAAACTAAGAGCAGAAATCCAAGAAAAAATGAAAGAAAAAGAAAAATACAAACGTGGAAGTTTCTTGGACGACTAATTTATAAATAAAAAACTAGCGAGATAGTCGCTAGTTTTTTTATTGTAAAAACTACTTTTCTTTTGCATTATTGGTTAGAAAGCCATTTTGTATTGTTGATAAATCTTTTTTGATTTGTTATAATCGTAATATGAGTGAAATTTATTTGCCGATAAAAAGTGAATATCAATATGTAATCGAAAAGTCAAAGTTTATAGCCTACTCATTTGCTTTTGATGATAAATCAAAACTCCAAGATATATTAAAAGCACTAAAAAGAGAGCATCTATCTGCAACGCATATAGTTTATGCTTATAAATGTTTTGAAGAAAAAGTAGAAGATTATGTTGAAAAACCTTTGGATAAATATATGCAAAGTTACTTTGACGATGGTGAGCCATCTGGTACTGGTGGAGCACCTGTGCTAAGGGCGATAGAAGAGGCAGACCTATCCAATGTTTTAGTTGCAGTTGTAAGGTATTTTGGCGGAATTAAATTAGGAATTCCTGGCCTTACAAAAGCATATAAACAAGCAGCTTTGGGTGTTGTAAATAACAAAACAAAGCTTACACTAAAAAGCATCTATCATCTAAAAATAACTTATCCTGAATTAAATTATGTGCTTACCTATTGTGAAAAAAATGGTGTTATATTTGATAAAAAATTTGAAGAGTTTGCAGAGTTTGATTTTGGGACAGAAAATGTTGATGACTTTTTAAAAACATGCAAGGGAAAATGTGAAATTACTTATTTAGGTAAAAAATATTTATGATAATAACAGAAATAAAAAAACAAACAAAAAATAATAATAGATTTAATATCTACCTAGACGGTCAATATTATTGCGGACTCAACGCCGAAACGATTGTTAAAAATGGTATAAAAACCGGTATGGATATAGAAAAAGAAACCATCGATAATTACCAACTGGAGTCAGAAAAAACAACCGCTTTAGAGAAGTTGGTAAATTATATGGGTAGTAGACTTCGTACCGAAAAACAACTTTTTGATTATCTTGCAGGAAAAGGTTATGCTAAAGTTACTTGCGATTATTGTATGGAAAAATTAAAAGAGTATAACTTTATTAATGACAAGCAATATGTTTCCGCATACGTAGAAACAAACAAAAAAAAGAAAGGCAAAAAACTGCTTGAACTAGAACTTAGACAAAAAGGCATAACTGATGATATTTTGCAAGAGAGTTTTGAAGAATATGAAAATGACGAAGAGGTTATCAAAAACATTCTTATCAAATATTTAAAAAACAAAGATCTCTCAAGAGAAACTTTCCAAAAAGCATATAGACATCTTATGTCAAAGGGCTTTGAGAGTGGTGAGGTTTTGAGAGTAGTAAAACAACATTTTAAGGAGGATTTATGAGAGTAGGAATAGACATAGTAGATGTGAATAGATTTGAGCGTATGAGTGGCGATGATGTTAAGTTGTCAACCTTGTTTACCGCCAAAGAAATCGCTTATTTTAGAGATTTTGCAAATCCTATTACTCACATAGCTGGGACCTTTTCGGCCAAAGAAGCGGTCGTTAAAGCCTTCAAAACGGGTTTTACACCACAAGTTTTACCATTAGACGTTGAAATTTTGCACGAAAACAAAGTTCCTAGGGTTAATCTAAAAGGTGGAGCAAAGAAGTTTTTTGAGGAGCAAGGTTTTACAAAAATTGAAATTAGTATTTCTCATACAAACACTATTGCAGAGGCAATTTGTATTATTGAATAATTTTTTTGAATATGCGCAAATTATAAGTAGAGCAAGGGCTCTACTTTTTTTGTTTATATTTATAAATAGGGGAAATAATATGAAAAAGCAAAAACTAATTGGTGTTAACAATTTTTGTGACCATACACATAATATAAATAAAGGGAAATTTGTGTATTCGTCTAAGATGTATCACAATATTTGTAGATCGCTAAATAATGATTTTTTACCAGCAGAAAATTGTGATAGCAAAATGTACGAAAAATATTTAAACATATAAGGAGCAAAATGATACGGCGTGGGGATATCTTCTATGCGGACCTAAGCCCTGTGGTTGGTAGTGAACAAGGTGGGTTAAGACCGATACTTATTCTGCAAAATGATATAGGCAATAGATATAGCCCAACAGTTATTGCGGCTGCTATTACTAGCAAACTAAACAAAGCAAAATTGCCAACTCATATTGAACTATCTTGCATAGAATACGGACTTGAAAAAGACTCTGTTGTTTTGTTAGAGCAAATACGAACCTTAGATAAATCACGCCTAAAAGAGAAAGTATCAACATTGTCTGAAATTAAGATGCAAGAAGTAAATAGAGCTATGCTTATAAGTTTGGGTGTGGTATAAAAAAATTATTAGCCTTACTGAGTGTCAGTGGGCTTTTTTTTATTTTTACAAAAACTTTTTTGATAAAAGATGTCGATTTTGATTTTGGATTATTTTGATATTTTTTGTTAAACTTTGGCCTTTTTAGAAGTTTTAATTTGACTAATTATAATAATAAAAAGTATAATAACAGTATGAGATATAGTACTTTATTAAATCCAGGTTTTAGCTTTTTTGGATTGTGGGAAATAAAGTGGTATGGGGTAATAATGGCCGCATCTATGCTTTGTGGTATTTTACTTGCATTTTACACCTGCAAAAAGAAAGGCTATAGTACCGATATAATATTTGATTTGGCCTTGGCTATTTTGCCACTTGCGATTGTCGGTGCAAGATTATACTTTTGCATCTTTTATGGTGTAGATAGTTTTGGTGAGATTTTTGCCATTTGGAATGGTGGCATGGCAATTTACGGTGGCGTAATCGGTGGAATTATCGGAGTGTTTATTGTGTCTAAGGTAAAGAAAATTCCATTTTTGGACCTTTGCGACATCGCAGCTCCTTGCCTTATTTTGGGTCAATGTTTGGGTAGATGGGGTAACTTTGTTAACCAAGAAGCTTATGGCTATGCAACTGATAGTATGCAATTTTTTCCATTTTCAGTATTTATCGAAAATTGTAATCAAGCAGTATGTAGTTGCGGAGGAAGAGGTTGGCATATGGCAACATTTTTCTACGAAAGTTTTTGGAACGCAATAGGTGTTGTTGTTCTGCTTATTATCTTAAATAAGATAAAACTAAGAGGCATCACAACTGCAAGTTACTTTGTATATTATGGCCTAGGAAGATCTATTATTGAAGGTATGAGGACAGATAGCCTTATGTTCTTAGGGCTTAGAGTTTCTCAATGGCTTAGTATCGGTCTTATCATTTTGGGCGTGGTGATGATTGTACTTATTTATCTAAAATACAAAAAAGACCCGCAGTCAGTCTTGACACTTTTACCAGTTTCAGGAGAAAAAGCAGATTTAGAATCTTTAGACGAAAAATCAAGCGATGAAAAGGTTGAAGAAAAAAAGACAAAGGCTGAAACCGATAATAAAAAAACAAAAAAATTAACCGACGAAAAAACAGAAGAGAAGGCAAAAACAAAAACTGCCGTTAAAGAAAAAAATAAAGAAAAATCACCTATAGATAAATCTACAAGTGAGGACAACTAAAAATGAACGATTTTACAATAATAAAACATGGATATAACCCAGACGAAGTTGATAACTATATTATCAGACTAAAGGCAGACTATGAAACAAAATTGTCTGAGCAAAAAGATAGAATCTTTTATCTAAAAAATCAACTTGATACTATCACTCGTTCTAGCGAAAGGGAATTAATGGTTGCCCTTGCTAACGCCGTTGAAAAAGCAAAACAAATAGAAATTAGTTCTAGAAACATTTTTGAACTAGAAACAAAAAGATTGAAACTTTTGTATTCAAAAATGGATTCGCTTATTGCAAATATGGAAGAAGATGCATCTATTGAGGCTTTCAAACAGCAGATGCTCACACATATGGCTGAGTGTAAACTATCTTTGGACAAGAATATTGAACTTCAAGCAAGAGCTATGAATATGGTAGACACCGAAAACCCAGTTCGTAAACTTCTTCAAAAAATGAACGGAAAGACAACTTCTTTAAATCTAAAAAACATCGAAAGTTTTGTTGAAAGTCCAATCGAGCCAGAAAACAAAAAACCAGCTCCAAAACTAGAAAAGAAAGAGCCAAGACCTGCTCCTAAAAAGCAAGTTAGAGAAGTAAAACCTACATTTAATAAATTTTTGAAAGAAGATACTACATCTAACAAAAACTTTGAAAGTATTATGTTTAAAAATACTGGCAAACAAAAGAAGAATAATTCAGTAATAACTGCAGATTTATCTTACCCAACTCCTAACGAAAGTGGTTTTGACCTAAAAGAGGCAGTAAACCCAAAAGATGATTTGTCAGAAATTATGAAAGCCTTTGACTTCTTTACCGACGGTAATTAATTATTAATCGTTTTGGAAGTTAATAGTTGCTTGAAAAACTTACAATAACACAATAAAAAAACCTACTAAAAAGTTAGTAGGTTTTTTTGTTTTATATTACTATGTCTGCCATCATACAACCAAGGTATACATCTGACATTTCTTCTTCTGATATTACGTTGAAGTAATCATTTTTTAGCGACTCATAGACCTCTGTGATGTCTGCCTTTAGTTGTGGGTTTTGGAATCTGCCAATCATTCTTTCTATTTTGATAATAGAAGTTTTGATGTTGTCTTTTGATTTATCGGTGACATTTTTTGTAACTTCTTGCAACAACATTGTATCCATAAATCTAATTATTTCATTAGAAATTGCATTTAGCGATTCATCGGCAGTTTCTGGTTTTACACAGGCTTTGGCATATGTTTTTATAAGAGAAACTTTTAATTTTTCCTTTAAATCATCAAGGTTAGATTCTACGGCTTTTGATGTAAGGGTAGCGTCATAACATTTTAGGTATTTGTCGGTGTTGACTAGTATATCTTTATACATTTTTCCGACGAACCTATAAAAGTCAATCTTTGCATAGCCAGGTTTATTTTTTAGAGTAGGCAAAATTTCTTTACGGATAAAAAATTGTAAGTGCTCTTTTATCTTTTCGATAAAGCGCTTTTTAGCAATAGCAGTTTCGCCTTTGTTTTTCTCCATAAGTCTGCGCATACGTATTTCGTGTTCTTTCTTTGCTAGTTCCCTTTGATACTCTAGTTCTTCGTCTATATTAATAATAGGGTTGTGTGCGATACACTCAAAAAAGTACAAATATTCTTGACTAAACATTTGGTATATATGCTCAAGATATTCGGCATATAGTTTTTTTCTATAAACGCCAAAATGCATAGTTTGTACTATTTTCAAAAGTTTTTCTAGAGCAACTCTATATATTTCTTCATTTTCTGGAGTGCGGTTTGGCCAATAATCTTCGTCCGTTTCTAGATTGTAATATTCTAGCATAAAGTCATTGCGATTTGGTGCAAACTCTTCTTGAGCGCAGTTTATTATCTTGACAACTCTTCTACTATTTAGCTTACGCAAAATAGCCCCTATAGGTCTGTATACAGCCAAGTGATGGTTGTTATCTTCTGGTTGTGGAATAACTAAAAAAGCAAGTACATATTTTCCTTTGTACTTTCTAAAGACAGGAGGCAAAATATCAATATTTTTGCAAGGATTGATTTTTGCAAACTCTTCTTTGTATTCGTCTTCCATTTGCATCACTTCGTGATATTTGTATAAACTGTACATACTTTCTCCTAAAAAATATTATACCTAAAAAATCGTTACTTGTAAAGACAAAAAATTTTATATCAAAATATAAACCTTTATTAGGAGTTTTGCATATAAAAACAAAAGGAGTTTTTATGTGCGGAATAACAGGTATTATTACAAATAATAATTTATCAAAAAAATTACTTGCCGAACTTAGCAAGTTAGAATATAGAGGTTATGACTCTGCAGGTATTACTATAAGTAGTGGTGGAGAGTTTATTACAACCAAGCAAATAGGCGAAGTAGAGAGGCTAAAGGAAAAAGTCAATTTTGGAATAGAAGGAAGTTACGGCATAGGCCATACTAGATGGGCAACTCATGGCAAGATTAATCTTAGCAACTGTCACCCTCATATATCGTCTAGTGGTCAGTGGGCTATTGTACACAATGGTATAATCGAAAATTATTTGGAACTAAAAACTTTGCTCGAAAAGAAAGGTTTGTCTTTTTCGTCGGCAACAGATAGCGAGGTTGTAGCTAACCTTTTAGACGACAGTAAATCTTATGATATAAAAGGTATAATAAATGCCTTAAAAAATATCAAAGGCTCATATGCACTTGCTATGATAAATAAATACATAGCCAACAAAATTTTTCTTGCAAGACAAGACAGCCCACTATATGTGGCAAAATGTGGAGAGGATATTGTTGTTAGCAGCGACATAGTGTCTTTTTATGATAAAGCAAAAGAGTTTTGGGCGCTTGATAATGGTGAGTTCGCAGAAGTTTCTTCTGAGCAAATATTGTTTTTTGATAAGAGTGGAAAGATGATAGAAAAAGCCCCTAGACAACTTTTTGAGACAAACTCAAAAGCTGATAAGGGCGATAATAAACATTTTATGCTCAAAGAAATATTCGAAGTTCCAACATTATTAAAAGACGTGTATAGATATTATACCAATAATGACGAACTAATATATGATATGAAAAGGCTTATAAAAAATAGTAGCCAAATAATCTTTGTTGGTTGTGGCACTGCATATCACTCAGCACTTATCGGTCAAAGTTTTTTGCAACAAAAAGTGCATAAGCCTATATCTACGCATATTGCTAGTGAGTTTTTGTATGATAGTACCCATATTGATCCTAATACCCTTGCAATATTTGTCAGTCAAAGCGGTGAAACGGCGGATACTATTTCTTCTCTAAAAAAGGCAAAAGAAAAAGGCGCAACAACTATTGCTATAACAAACAATGTAAATAGCAGTCTTGCGTTTTTGTCCGACTATACATTGCCTGTTTTGGCGGGGGTAGAGATTGCGGTTGCCTCAACCAAGGCATATAATTGCCAGTGTTTTGTGATGAACATGCTATCTTCTTTTGCTAGTGGTGGAATTGGTTATACCAAGAATTTTGATGAACTGGTTTATGCGATTTCAAATGTAGATAGCGGGTTGTGTTTTGACATAGCCCAAAAGTTAAAGCAAGAGAAAAGTGTGTTTTTTATGGGTAGGGGAGTCGATTATATCACAAGTTTAGAGGGCAGCCTCAAACTTAAAGAAATATCTTATATAAATTCGGTTGCATGTCCTAGCGGCGAACTAAAGCACGGCACTCTTGCTCTTATCGAAAAAGGAACTATGGTTTTGATGACAATAACAGACCGGTCGCTTAAAGACAAAAGTATAGTATCTTTGCAAGAGATAAAAACGCGAGGGGCAAAATTAATTGTCTTATCTCCGTTTGCCGAGGTAAAAGATTATCTAGAAAGTGAAGATATATTTGTGCCGTTGCCAAATCTCAATGAACAAACCTATCAAGTGGCTACAAGCTATTATCAACTGATTGCATACTATACTAGCACCCTAAAAAACATTAACCCCGACAAGCCTAGAAACCTTGCCAAGTCAGTGACAGTAGAGTAAATAAAAAAACACCTACAAAATAGGTGTTTTTTGATTTGCATATTATGTGCAAGTCTTTCTATAAGATTGCAATTTGTCATCAAAATAAATATTTTGAGAAGTCTTTACTTTAACGCCACCTCTAAGGTCTACTTCAAGTAGCTCTTTAAAGAAGTTTAAAGCAAGGGTGTTTTGTCTAGCAAAATACTCTACATAAAAAGAATTATACCTTCCGCCGATATTGGCAAACTCAACCAATCCCAAAGTGATATTGTATAAGGTATAAGTTTTGTCCTTATTTGAAACGCTAAGAAGGATAGAACTTCTCAAGTTATTATCGTTACGAATAGCTTTATTTTCTTTTTCTAGTGCATCTTTTGGTTTTGGTTCTAGTTTCAATACACCTTCAAGGGTAATAGTTTTTGCATCTAAACAACTAATCATCGGTGAAATTTCGCAGATGAAATCAGAAAACTTACGGAAAAGGTCTTTATTATCAAAAGCCGCAACAACTTCTTTTGTTGGTACGTTAAATTCGCCTTTCTTGTCATAAAACTTGATATATTCTTCTTGAACAAGTCTTACTTTACAATCAGGGCAGGTATCTATAAAATCATTACTATCCATAAAATCACGAGCTGCTTGGGCCATATGAGAACTAAAACTTCTCAAATCATAATTTTGGAAAGTTCTTCTGCATTTAGGGCAGATATAGTTTATTTCGTCTACTATCATAATAATTCTCCTATACTTACATTTTATCAAAGAGCAAAAAAAATAGCAATTTTTGTAATAAAAAAAGTCAAAAAAAGAGTATAAATACCCAAACTTTACTCAAAATAAAGGTATGATAAACAAAATAAAAAATTTTTTCAAAAAAATCTTAAAAAAGTTTTAAATTTTTATTGACATTTATTTTTATAAATGTTATTATGATTGAGCATTGAGTTGATGCAGCTATATTCCTCGATAGCTCAATGGTGGAGCAACCGGCTGTTAACCGGTAGGTTGTAGGTTCGAGCCCTACTCGGGGAGCCAAATTAAAAGACAGGTTTTGACCTGTCTTTTTTTTGTGGCTATGATAGAATAATTGACGTTTGTATTGCACTGTGTGATATTGACTTTTGGGGCTTTTGGTGGTAGACTGAAAGTATGAGAGATTTTTTGTTTGATGAATTAAAAGGTAATAAAGCTGATGGTTCTATATTAGGCCGCTTTGGTAAGAAAGGGATGTCAAAGTCTGATTTGGACTTTTTGGTAAAGTCTGATTTTTACTTGCTTGATAGGGCTTACCTTATATCAGGAGTGCTTGTAGGATATCACCCTGTTGTTCCTAATGGCATGTTTCCACAGAGGTGGGACTTGAGAACTTGTTATAACTCACCAAAAGATTTGTCTTATATAAGCACACTTATTACAAACTACGGTAATAATTTTAATTCTTTATATGAGTATTTTGTTATGGATTCTACAGGCAATATACTATCTGCCAATCTCAAGGTATCGAGCGAAACCGACGAGCAAGGAGTTATTCACTTGACAACAGATGATGAGTCTTTGGATCAATTTGTTTATCCTGCAGTTTTGAAAAAATGTAGTTACAAATGTTTTTATTGCCATAATGAGCAGATTGAGAAGTTAGACAAACAAGTGCAGTCTTATGCTGATCAAAAATTGATTGTAAGACCTACAGAGTTTAAAAGTGAACCTAGTGTCACCCCAAAAACTGAAGATAGATGCCAATAACAAACGCAACCTATAAGTTTTTTATAGGTTGTTTTTTTTATAAAAGAGGTTTTTTGGTAGAGAGTTTGTTTTGATTTGATGAGTTTTGGTGTTATAATAAAGCATCAGGAGAAAAAAAGATGTTGTTAAATGATCCTATAGAAAAAACCAGCGATTATAAAAAAATAGAAAAAGAATTGCAAAAACTTATAGAAAAAGAAGTAGGCAAGGCAAGGTATCCTGGATATTGCTATCGCTATTGGGCTGCGAAAAAGAAAATTTTGATGGAAAAATATAATATCGCTTGGAAAAGCCCCTCAGAGCTTAACCCAGATGTTTTATTTGATTGAGTTTTTGCTTATGATAATATATAGATTTGTTTACATTGAGCTAAACTAAATTTTTATTGACGGAGAAAAATATGAATATAGAAATAATAAAAGATAATGAGTTTGAAGAAACACACAATATGATAGCAAGATCATGTAGGGCGTCTTTTCCGCCTTATTACCCACAAGGGTCGATTGATTATGTAATAGATAGTCTAGCGCCAGAAAAGATAAAAAATAGAGCCTCTTGGACACACTTTTATGTAGTAAAAGACGAAGGCAAAATTATCGGCTGTGGGGCGATAGGACCATACTGGGGTAGCGAAACTGAAAGTAGTTTCTTTACAATATTTGTTGACCCAGACTACCAAGGCAAAGGTATTGGTCGCAAGATTATTGAGACCTTAGAAAACGATGAGTATGGCTTGAGAGCAAACCGCATTGAGATTCCTGCGGGTATGGTTGCTATACCTTTTTATAAAAAAATGGGTTATGAGCACAAAAACGGAGAACTAAACTATGACGATGGGCACTTTGCTATGGAGAAGTTTTTTGATAGATAATAACCACTTAATATGATTTTTTGAGGTGAAGATGCATAACGCTATTTTTTTGGATATAGACGGGGTTATTAATAATATAAATACCGATAGGTCAGACAATCCTTATTTGAGCATAGATAGTAGCCTGGTTATGAAATTATCTGAGATTGTGACTATGACCAATTCCAAAATATATCTTATTTCTGACTGGAAGAACTTTTGGGAAAGGGATAATAAAGACGAGCAGCACGAAATCGCAAATTATATAGATTATAAACTATCTTGCGAAAGCCTTGTAATCGAAGACAAGGTAGACGGCGAAAAGATAACAAGGGGCGCAAATATCAAAAACTTTTTGTTATCGCACGATATCAAAAATTTTGTTATCTTAGACGATATGCCGTTTGACTACAAAAAAGAAGGCCTTTCAAAAAACTTTGTAAAAACAGATATGGAGTTTGGGCTAACCGACGATGATGTCGCCAAGGCAATAAAAATACTTAGCAAAAAATAAAGGCTGATTATATACTGCAAACTATTGATATTTGGCTTGATTTTGTGGTATAATAATTATATTAGAGGTGTGAAATGATTATTTTTGGAGCAGACCACGCAGGTTTTGATTTAAAAGAATATCTAAAGACTTATTTATATAACAAAGGCTATGAAATATATGATGCAGGTGCGTTTGAAGAGGACGCAAATGATTCTTTTGCACAAATCACTCCAAAAGCAATCAAAGTTTTGAAAGAAAATGCAGATAGCAAAGCAGTTATTATTTGCGGCTCTGGTGTTGGCGTTTGTATCGCTAGTAATAGATTCAAAGGTGTATACGCTGCAAATTGCCACACAGTAGACGAAGTAATCAAGGCAAGAGAGCATAACAATATCAACGTGCTAAATCTTGGTGGTAGGGTTATCTCTAAAGCAAAAGCAAAGAAGATGCTTGATGCTTTCCTTGGTGTAGAGCACCTTGGTGGCAAATATACAGACCGTATGAAAGCTACTGATAACTATTAATCATATACATATTATATAGGCATTTTTTCATATAAATAAGGTATGAAAAAGTGTCTTTTTTTATTGTTTTGTATACCATTTTTGTTTTGTGGTTGCGGGAGGTATTATACCCTAAAAAGTAAAATCAGCGAGTATAGGGCCTGTTTGTTTTATCTAAAAAGTGAAGACTTTGTGGCAACATTTACTAGTGGTAAAAGGGAAAAAGAGTTTTATTATAATGGCGTGTCAACTGGTCTTGTGCCTTATGGCGTCATAGCGGTAAAGTATCTATCTGACGTAGCAATTGACGAAAAAAGAGAGTATATGCTACTTATAGATTCTTTGCAATATACTGGGGAGTTGGAGTATAACCCAATAGATGGTACGTTTGTTGCGGATATTGGCAAAGAAATGACTAAGGACAGTGATATATATTTGAGGTTGTGGGGCGGCGGGATAACAGACCAGGATTATATGGAGTGTGTATCAAAAACTTGGATTGATTATAAAGCTGCCTTCAAAATCGCCACAGAATATATGGATAGCAAACTAAGACCATATATAAAAAGCGGCAAACTAAATGGTGAGTTTTTTATAAAGTTTGTCGGAGAAAGGGCTTTAGAAAGCGTATCTTACTATATTCAGTTTGTTGGAGAGGATAAAAAGTCCTTTGTTTGCCTTGTAGATGTGTATAGCGGAAAAGTAACTTATACAAAAGGTTTGTAATATAATTGCAACAAAATATTCTTTGTGCTAAAATGCTTTATAGGTAAATAATATGGGAAAAATAATTGCAAAAACAGCTTTAATTACATTTTTGGTTATAATTGTGCTTATTGGTGCGGTAGGCGGTATGTTTATTTGGTTAGCACCCGAAACTGTAGCAAAATCTTGCGAGAGTCTTGGCTTTGACTCTTTGAGCCTAAAAATGTATGAAAGAACTTATAAAAAAGACAAAACAATCAATAATTTACATAGAGTAGTGAATAAATCTATTTTGTTCGGCGATGACAAAACTTTGATAAAATACTATCCAGAGTTTGAAAGGCACGAAGATTATGATAAGTTTATCCAAGCCTTAGATGAGGCAAATTATGATGAGAAGGCAAAGGTTATTGTAAACCTTAAACTTTCTAACGAAGGTAATAGACTAAAGACAAGGTATGTATCGTCCCTTGCAAAAGACGACTTTGACAAAGCTTTTACATATGCGGCAAATGATTTGTTTAGCATTAATGTACTTGAAGATAATTTCCACTATTGTATTGTAGGTCTTGCAAAATATATAAACCAATCTAATGCTGAATTGTTTGGGAACGTAGAAAAAGGCCAAGGCGGTATGTCTGTGGGCGAAATAATTTATGAACGTTATAATGAACTAAAGACTTTTTATGACAACTCAACCTTTGAATCAAACTATGAGGCAGCGGTAATGTCTAGTAAGCTTATAGATATGGTGCAATTAATGTTGCTTATAGAATCAAAAACTGATGCATGTGCTTATGATAGAGTAGCACTTACTAATGACTTAGAGGCAATTTTTGCCGATTATAAAGAATATATAGCTTAAACAAAAAGGAGAAAAATGTATGGCAAAAACATATGGAACACAAGAATCTCAAGAAAAAGCCGTACTAGTTGGCGTGTCATTTGACAAAACGGTTGTTGATATAGAATCAAACCTTGCCGAACTTAAAGGTCTTGCAAAAACAGCAGGGCTAGAGGTTGTAGGGTATTTATTCCAAAACATCAAAGAAAACACCCCGGCAACACTTATCGGAAAAGGTAAAGTAGAAGAGGTGGCTTTGGCCGTGCACGAACTTGGCGCTGATGTTGTTATTTTAGATTGCGAGTTGACAGGCTCACAAATAAACAACTTACAGGCGGCGGTTAATTGTAAGGTTATCGACAGGTCTATGCTAATACTAGATATATTTGCTGGTAGGGCAACTTCAAATGAGGGTAGATTGCAAGTTCAACTAGCGCAACTAAAATATACACTGCCTAGGATATCAGGAATAAGCGGAACAAGTGGTAGGTTTGGTAGCGGTGGCGTAGGTATGCGTGGCCCAGGTGAGACAAAACTAGAACTTGACCGAAGAGTAATCAAAGAAAATGTATATAAACTAGAAAAACAAATAGAGAAACTAAAGGAGCAAAGATATCTTCGCAAACAAAACAGAACAAAAAATTCTGTAAAGTCAGTTGCGATTGTTGGCTATACCAATGCTGGTAAAAGTACCCTTATGAACCTTATAACCAAAGCGGGTATTTATGCCGATGATAAGCTTTTTGCGACACTTGATACCACAACACGCAGTTTATGGCTAGACAATGGCAAAGAGATATTGCTTACTGATACAGTAGGGTTTATAGACAAACTCCCTCATGCCTTTATAGATGCTTTTTCTGCAACACTAGAAGAGGCTGCTGGTGCAGACTTGCTTTTGCACGTTGTGGATATTACAAACCCAGATTATAGAAATCAAATGGAAGTAGTAAATAAAGTATTGAAAGACTTGGGTGCGGAAAATATCCCTCAAATAGTGGTTTATAACAAGATTGACAAAAACGAAACCCCATTTGAAGTGCCACAAGATGTGCTTTGTATTTCTGCCAAGAAAAACTTGGGTATAGAAAACCTAAAGAAAGAGATTCAAAATAAACTTTTTAATAAATAACAAAAAAATGTGCCATTACGTGCACATTTTTTTATTCGCCTCAATACAATGGTATATACAGATGAAAAAAAACGATGCACAAAAGAAAAAGTACATAAACACAAAAATAAAAAAACAATAAAAAACTATAAGGAGGAAACTTTTATGCAAGGATTTTTCGGAAGGGGCGACAATGGTTGTGGTGGTGATAACTGCTGCTGGATCATACTACTTTTGATGCTATGTGGCGGTTGCGGTGGTATGAACCAAACTGTAGACATTTGCACACTTATTTTGCTTTTAGTTATTTTAGGCAAAGACAATAATGGTTGTGGTAGAACTTGCTGCTAAGCCCAAAAAAGTATGTTTGTTAATTGTATAGAGAGGCATTTTTATGCCTTTCTATTTTTTTATAACAAATTGCAAATTATTTACCTATATAATAATTATTTTTGTTGACAAATTGGCCCATTTAGTATAGAATAAGCTTGTTTATAGACATTATGATAAGATGACAAAATTATATTTGTTATTATATCAGTCATTTTGTCATAATATTACAATCTTAAGGGGAGAAAATAATGAAAAAGATTACTAAGACACTTACTGCAAGTTTATTAGCAGCAGCTGCAACTGCAAACATCTTCGCCGTACCTGCGTCTCATGTAGCCTATGCAGATCCTGCTAGTACAGAAGTAGTAAAAGGTGACGTAATTAGTGTTAAATCTATTCCATCTACTGGTAGAGTAGGTTATCCAGTAATTATTCCTAAAATGGAAGCAAAAGCCATCGGTGGTGGCGCTACTACAATTGGTTCAATTACTAATATCCAACCTATCGTTACTAGACCAGATGGCAGAAGCGTAACTATCGTAGAGTGCGATATTAACGCAAATGGTGAATATGTAGAACCAGGCGACGCTACAGCTGCAGGAAAAGCATGGATGTTCAGCCCAGATGTATCTGGTACATATAAACTTGTTTATGAAGGAACTAACGAAAACTCAGTTAAAACTGCATCTGAAGTATTCTCTATCAAAGTAACAAGAGAAACTTTTGATATGGCTATCGATCCAAATAGTTCTATTATTATTCCATCTACAGTAGACACAAACAAAGATAGATTTACAGGCGGAGTAGTTAAAGAAATTAAACTACCACACCCAACTGTAAAAGACAAAAACGACTTTGTTATCTACGAAAATGGCGTAATTAACCCTGTTTTTGCTGAATATGATGCTTTGAAAGCAAATAATGCAAAAACTCCAGAAGAAGAAGAAAGATACGAAGAAATCTTGGCTGATTTTGCTGATCACAATATTACAGATGAAGAAATCACTTTGTACAAAAACAGCACACTAAAAGTAACTGTAGAGACTGAAACAAAATCTCTAGATTCTACTGCAGATGCTGGTAGCGCAGATCTACTACAAAAAGATGGCGATGGATTCTATTTCTTTAGACCAGAACAAGGTACTAACGTTATCCACTATGTTCTATTGTCAAGCAAAGGTACAGCACTTCACAGCTTAACAAGAACTGTACTTGGTAGCGATACTTACGACCATACTGCAATTAAACTTGGTTTCTCTGCTGCAGATAGACCAACAACTGCATCACTTAACGATAAAGTAAGACTACCTCTTGCTAAAGGTTATAATAAATCTGATGCAAATAGCGCAGTAAACGTAGAAACAATTATCGAAGTAAAACTAGTAGAAGGTAAGACAAAGACTCCAGTAGAAGTTCAATCAGATGCTGATGGTCTATACTTTATCCCAACTGTTAAAGATGGTGACTACGAAATTACTTACAACGTAAAAGATTACTATGGCAACACTGCTACAGCTTATTCTTACAGAATTGAAAACGTAGTTGACGGCAAAGCTCCTACAATGTACATTGTAAAAGCTTTTGATTACACAACTACTGCTGATGCAATCATCGCTATGCAAAATGCAGAGTATATGATTCCTACAAAAGTAGGCAGAGCAAAAGGCGAAATCATATTCCCAGCTATGTTTGGTGTTGACAGTGTAGTAGCATACGAAAATTTGACTTTCTATCGTACTATCACTTCTACAAACCTAGATCAATCTATCAACCTTCTAGATTCAAAATATCTAAAGGCAATTGACGCAGAAGACGTAACAACTATTACTTCAAACGCTCAAAAAGCAGCACACGAAGCTGTTATTAACCTAAATGAAATTGATGATGGTAAAAAAGTATTCCCAGCTGGTGATTACACCGTAACTTATACAGTAAGAGACGGTAGCGGTTATTCTGCTTCAAGATCATTTAACTTCACTATTGAAGAAACTTTTGAAGACACAACTGCTCCAGTTATTACATTTGGTGACAATTTCCCAACTCTAGTTCAAAAAGGCCAAGAAGTTACAATCGCAAAACCAACAATCACAGATACAGTTGATGGTAACCTAGAAGTTAACTACTATGTATCAGTTGGTGGAGTAGATGTTGAAATCTTTGCTAACGAAGATGGTAATCTTTCATTCAATATGAACCAACTAGTTGGTATGGCAGATGCAACAATCTATGATTATGCACTATCAAATGGTGACAACAAAATTTCAATCAAGGCAGTAGCTGTTGACGATTATGACAAAACTACAACAGAAAGCCTTTCTATCACAGTAAGAAATGCCGATGATATCCAACAAATCACAATAGCAGATTCTGTTGCTGGTGACTTTGTAAACGGCCTTCCTACAATCACTAATACTTATAAACAAGGTAGCGTAGTTACTGTTGCTGGTGCAACATTTACAGATAACGATGCTAACCTATCAATTATCGTTACAGTAAGAGATGCTGATGGCAATAAAGTAACAGGTGTTAAAGCTATCGGTGCTATCGAAAAGAAAACTGTTGGTCAAAACACAGTATACGCTCATCCAGGCGTAAAATTCACAGCTTCAAAAGCTCAAAAATATACTGTAACATACACTGCAATTGACGCTGGTAACAACGTAGTTGCATACACAGTACAACTTCCTACTATGGCTGATAGTGAAAAACCAGTTATCGTAGGTGTTACATCTGGTAAAGTTTATGAAATCGAACTTGGTCAAAAACTAGACCTTGGTAGAGTAACAGTTGTTGATAACGTAGACAGTGGCCTTGTTCCTACTATTTCTTGTGATGATCACCCAGAATATGTAAACGGAACAATCTTTGCTCCTACTGAAGTTGGTACTTACACTGTAAAATATACAGCTCAAGACAACGCAGCTGATCCAAATGCAGCTGATCCTGTACTTGTTGAAGTTATTGTAAAAGATACAACAAAACCTACTCTTACAATCAACAACAAAGATTTCTACCCAACAACTATGAAAGAGCAAACAAGTGTTACAAACAATGCTGACTTTGTAGCAATTGAACTTCCATCATTCTCTGCAGAAGATGAAACTTTTGACTTTATCTCTGATGCAGCAGCTCTTAATATGTCTGTTAATGCAAAAATCGAAATCGCAGGTCCAGATGGCAAAACATATACTGTAGATAACACAAACAGCAAATATCAAATCACTTATGATGCAACTAAAGATGTTTACAAGTTTGTTCCTACTACAAAAGGTTCTTATGAAGTAAAATATACTGCAGTTGACGCTAGTGGTAACGAAGCTGAATCTTATACAATCACAGTTATGGTTGGTGACACAGTGCCTCCAAAGGTTGACTACACAGGCGAACTTAATGCAAACCTTAAAGTTGGCGATGTAGTAAAAATCTACGAAGACAAAATCACAGTTACTGACTATGGTGTAGCTGTAGCAGAAGGTGATGAATTAACATTCACAAGCATCACAGTTGAAGATGCTTCTGGCAACACTGTTGACTACAAGAAACTAGGCGATAAAGAAGATATCAGAGCTTATACATTTGATAAGGCTGGTACTTACACATTGACTATCGTTGGTAGAGACGAAGCTGGTAACCCAAATACTTTTGTTTATAAGTTCAACGTTACTTCTGATGCTTCTACATCTTCTTTCAAAGATAATGCAACTGGTGTTGTTCTTATCGTAGTATCTCTTCTAATTTTGGCTGGCGTAATCGTTTACTTTGCTCTAAGCAAAAAGAAAACTTCCCCTAAAAAGACAGTTAAAAAAGTAGAGAAAAAAGAAGTTAAAGCAGAAGAAAACAAAGACTAATAGATAATTAAAAGACTAACCTTTATTGGTTGGTCTTTTTTTATTTTGTTTTTTATAAAGATTGTACAAAATAACCTTTGGCAACGAAAAAAGAAGTTTTACGGCTAAAAAAACTACTTATTATTTTTTTATATTATTTATAATGCTCCGACTGATAGTTGCAAAAGTGATAGCAAAATGGTATAATTTTTTTGTAATATAAAATAATAAAGGAAAAGTATGGAAGAGTTTAGCTTAAAAAGTAAATACAAACCAGCAGGTGACCAGCAACAAGCAATTGATAGTTTAACTCAGGGTCTAAAAGACGGCCTAAAGTCACAAGTGCTACTTGGTGTTACTGGTTCTGGTAAAACTTTTACAATGGCAAATATTATCAAGAACGTTGGCAAACCAACGCTTGTTCTTGCGCATAATAAAACTTTGGCTGCTCAACTATGCAACGAGTTTAGGGAGTTTTTCCCAGACAATCGTGTAGAGTTCTTTGTTTCATACTATGACTATTACCAACCAGAAGCATATATTGTTCGTAGTGATACTTATATAGAAAAAGATATGAGCATCAACGAAGAAATTGATAAACTAAGACACTCTGCAACTAGTTCCCTTTTAGAGAGAAAAGATGTGATAGTTGTTTCTTCTGTTTCTTGCATATATGGTTTGGGTGCTCCTGAGGAATATTTCAAACTTCATATTTCAATAAGAGTAGGCGATAAGGTTGATAGAGAACACTTACTAAGGCGCCTTGTAGAAATAAGATACGAAAGAAACGAAATTGACTTCAAAAGGGGTTGCTTTAGAACAAAAGGCGATGTTATTGATATATTCCCAGCAAGTAGTTCAGAAAAAGCAATTCGTATAGAACTTTTTGATGATGAAGTAGAAAGAATATGTGAGTTTGATGTAGTATCAGGCAAAAGCACAAGTAATTTATCACACGTTGCAATATATCCAGCATCTCACTATGCAGTAGGTAGCGAAACTTTGGAAAAGGCCCTTAAACAGATTGAGCAAGACAAAGTGGAGCAAGTAAAAGTTTTTGAAGATAAGCACAAACTTATCGAGGCTCAAAGACTAGACGAACGTACTAGTTATGATATCGAGATGATGCGAGAGATAGGTTATTGCAACGGAATAGAAAACTATTCTAGATATTTTGACGGCAGAAAACCTGGTCAAGCACCATTTACTTTGCTTGATTATTTTGATGATGATTTTTTACTTATTGTTGACGAAAGCCACATTACAATACCTCAAGTTAGAGCGATGTACAATGGCGATAGAGCACGTAAAGATAGTTTGGTTGATTATGGTTTTAGGCTTAGGTCTTCATACGACAATAGACCTCTAAACTTTGAAGAGTTTAATAATAGGCTAAACCAAACGATATACGTATCTGCAACACCAGCGCCATACGAAATGGGACTTGCAGAAAATATAGCAACCCAAATAATAAGACCAACAGGCCTTTTGGATCCAGAAGTTGAGGTTAGAAAAATCGAAGGCCAAGTTGATGATTTGATCGCAGAGATAAACAGAGTGACCAAAGAAAATGGTAGGGTTTTGGTTACAACTTTAACAAAAAAGATGGCCGAAAGCTTAACATCATATCTTACTGATTTTGGAATTAAAGTAAGATATATGCACTCAGATATTGATACTCTAGAGAGGGTTGAAATAGTAAATAGCCTAAGAAAAGGTGACTTTGATGTCTTGGTCGGAATTAATCTTTTGAGAGAAGGCCTTGATATTCCAGAAGTTATGCTTGTTGCGATATTAGACGCAGACAAAGAGGGATTTTTGCGTAGTGAAGGGGCATTGATTCAAACGATAGGTAGAGCTGCAAGAAATAGCAAGTCAAAAGTTATTTTGTATGCAGATAATATGACCGAATCTATGCGTAAGGCAATAACTACCACAAGTGAGCGTAGGGCTTTGCAAGACAAATACAATAAAGAGCACGGAATTGTGCCAAAAACCATTATCAAAGATATTGCTAAGATGCTGGAGATTAGTAGCAAGGCAAAATCTGACAAAAAACTTTCTCATAAAGAGATAAAAAATGAAATTGAGAAATTAAAGAAATTTATGGATATGTCAGTCAAAAATCTTGACTTTGAGAGTGCTATTAAACTTAGAGATCAAATAAGAGATTTGACAAAAGAACTTAACAATTAAAGGAAGTTTTATGGATAAAAACATAATTATTAAAGGAGCAAAAGAAAACAACCTAAAAGATGTTTCTTTGACAATACCGCGTAATAAATTAGTGCTTTTTACAGGCGTTAGTGGTAGCGGAAAGTCAACACTTGCTTTTGATACTATTTTTGCTGAAGGGCAGAGAAGATATGTAGAATCTTTGTCTTCTTATGCAAGAATGTTTTTGGGACAAGTGCAAAAACCAAACGTTGAAAGCATAGAAGGGTTATCGCCTTCTATAGCTATTGACCAAAAGACAACTTCGCAAAACCCGAGATCAACTGTTGGCACTGTTACTGAGATATATGATTATTTTAGATTATTATATGCAAGAGTGGGCACTGCGTATTGTCCAAATTGTAATAAACCTATATCAAAGCAAACCGTTGAAGATATGGTTGACAAAATTTTGTCTTATGAGCAAGGCAGCAAAGTTATAATTACCGCTCCTGCAGTAAGAGGACAAAAAGGCACATTTGCAAAACTATTTGAAGAGTTTAGAAAAAGTGGTTATGCTAGAGTAAAAGTAGACGGCGAAATCTACAATCTTGATGAAGAAATCAAACTTGACAAAAACATCAAACATGAGATAAGTGTGGTTGTAGATAGACTAGTAATCAAAGAAGAAATAGAAAAAAGGCTGTTTGAGAGCCTAGAAACGGCCTTAAAACTTGCAGACGGGGTAATCTTTGTAGATGTTGGCGGAGAAACTTTGACCTTTAGCGACAAGTTTTCGTGCCCAGATTGTGGTTTTGCTTTTGAAGAAATATCGCCAAGATTATTTAGTTTTAATAACCCAGTAGGTGCTTGTCCTTGTTGTAGTGGTATCGGTTTTGTAAATGAGATTGATGAAAACCTACTTATGAAAGATAAGAGTAAATCTATCAATCAAGGTGCTCTTAGGGTTTCCGGTTGGAACATAGAAGTTAGTTCTATAAGTGATATGTATTACAGGGCTTTGGCTGAGCGTTACAACTTTAGCCTAGATACTCCGCTTAAAGATTTGCCAAGGGAAATTATTGATATTTTGCTTTATGGTAATAATGGCGAAGAATTAGAGCTTGAGTATAATAGCTCAAAAATCACTGGTCATTATAGAGGTAGTTTTGAAGGAATAATAAATAACCTAAAGCGTAGATACAGAGAGTCAAAAAGTGATTATGTAAAAAATGAAATCGGTAAATACATGAGAGAACTTCCTTGTCTTGAATGTAACGGAGCACGACTTGGAAAACATGCTCTTTCTGTAAAGATAGGAAAGTACAATATTGCAGAGATAACTGCTCTAAGTATTACCGACCTAAAAGAGTACTTAACAAAACTAAATCTTAGCAAAACGCAAATGATAGTTGCCGAACCTATCTTGAAAGAGATAAATGCAAGACTTGACTTTTTGATTAATGTAGGTCTTGACTATTTATCTCTAAATCGTACCGCGGGAACTCTAAGTGGTGGTGAGGCTCAAAGAATAAGACTTGCAACCCAAATAGGTAGTGGACTGGTTGGTGTTTTGTATATTTTAGACGAACCTAGTATTGGTCTTCACCAAAGAGACAATGAAAAACTTATTGCTACTTTGAAAAGACTTAGAGATTTGGGAAACACTTTGATTGTTGTAGAACACGATGAAGATACTATAAGAGAATCAGATTTTATAGTAGACATAGGCCCAAGGGCAGGTGTACACGGTGGCGAAATTGTTGCAAAAGGAACACTTGAAGATATAATGAACTGTAAAGAATCTTTGACTGGTCAATATTTGTCAAAGGCTCGTCAAATATTTGTTCCTCAAAATAGAAGAAAGGAATATAAAGGCTATATTGAACTTATAGGCGCAAAACAAAACAACCTAAATAAAATATCAGTGAAGATACCAAAAGGCTTATTTACGGTTGTTACAGGCGTTAGTGGTAGTGGTAAGAGTAGTCTGATTAATGA
>JAZUBK010000004.1:0-18013 GCA_045638465.1 Clostridia bacterium
AAATAAAAGTCTTGAGAAATCTTAATCATATGCAACCGTAACATATGTCTATTACTGATTAATAAATATATTAAAAAAGTAGAGAAGCTTATCTCTACTTTTTTATTATATCTTTTTGACATTTTTTTTAGAAAAATATATACTCAAGGTATAAATTTATTTTGTATCTATATTGATGCAAAAAAGGAGAGGAAAATGAAAAAAATTTTTACAAAAGCTTTAGCAATAGCGTTGGTTTTTGTATGCTTTTTTGCGGTAGGTTGCGGAAGTAACGCAGAGATAAGCAAAAGAGCTATAAACGCTTGTAAAAAGTATATTGATGACTTAGAAGTTTTACAAACCGAAATTGATTATCATATCGAATATGGTTATGATTATGAATCTGCTTTGGCTGTGGCACGTCAAGTAGAGGATACTGACTTGTCAAAATTTGGTATTGAATACTCAAATTATAATACCTTTAATTTTTCAGATGGAACAGACAATGGCCACTCTATGTTTTCACCACAAATCTTATATGGTGGGGCAATTGGCGTTTTGATTAACTTAGATAGATATGTTGATTATTTAGATGAAGACAACTTTAGTATTAATACAAATTACAAATTTTTGTACGACACTGGTGATGAGTTTTTGAGAGTTCGTTTTTCAAATAATACTCTTTACGCTTACGTAGAAAAAGCAGATTATAAAGCTTTGTTTACAATAAAGCTAAAAGATGACAGTACTGATTGGACAAGTGTAGAGAAAAGAGCCGTAGGCACTGAAAATAATGGCATTACAACTTATAACTACAATCACTATTACTACATAGAAAAAAGCACTGATGATAGCAGGGTATTTAATAGTTGCAGAAATATTTTGTGGAGGAAAGGCTCTACAGCAAGTGGACAAGACCAAATAGCCGCTTTTGATTTTGAAGAAACTACACAAAAGATGTTATTTGTTGATGAGGCTTTTTATCCAGCGGACCTTACAGAAGGCGTAACAAAAACTTTGTATGATTATATGCAACTAAAAGATTTCACAAGTTTTGTAGACTATATTGATACAACTGATGCTATTGCTATAGAAATACCAGAAACTTCTGCTGAATAATCTAATGGTTATAAATATAAAAATGTATTTTAATTTTGATAAAACTAGGATTTGTTCCTAGTTTTTTCTTTTTTGCTTTAAAAAATAAAAATTTTGCATTTTGGTATATTTCTTTCATAAATATTTGTTATTGCGCAAGATTTTTTGTCATATATTTAGTTGTAAAATTTATGTTTTAATTGTACAATATTTTTGGAGGGCGAAAGTATGAAATATGATGTATGTATAATTGGCGCAGGTCCTGGGGGTATTTTTTCCGCCTACGAACTTGTAAAAAATAACAAAGATATAAAAGTTGCTGTTTTTGAGGCTGGTGGCGCCCTAAAAGATAGAAAGTGCCCAATCGATGGCAAAAAGATTACCTCATGTATTGGTTGCAAGAGTTGTAGTATTATGAGTGGTTTTGGTGGAGCGGGTGCTTTTTCGGACGGGAAGTATAATATAACAAATGATTTTGGTGGAACATTTTTTGAATACGTAGGTAAAGAAAAAGCCATCGAACTTATGCGTTATGTTGACGATATAAATATGGAGCACGGCGGAAATGGAACAAAACTGTATTCTACCGCAAACAGTGCATTGAAAAGGGAGTGTATCAAACATGACCTTCACTTGCTAGATGCTCAAGTAAGACACTTAGGCACTGATGTAAACTATATTGTTTTGGAAAATATATATAATAGATTAAATGATAGAGTAGACTTTTTCTTCAATACTACTGTAGATAGCGTAACCAAGGTGTCAGATGGCTACGAAATTAATTGCAAGGATAAAGTTTATACTTGTACAAATTGTATTGTTTCTGTAGGTCGTAGCGGCAGCAAATGGATGGAAAAAGTTTGTCGTGACCTTAAAATCAAAACTAAATCAAACAGAGTGGACATTGGTGTTAGGGTAGAACTTCCAGCACATGTTTTTTCACACATAACAGATGAACTTTATGAAAGCAAAATTGTTTATTGTACCGAAAAGTATGGTGACAAAGTAAGAACATTTTGTATGAATCCAAAAGGTGTGGTTGTAAACGAAAACACAAACGGAATAATTACTGTAAATGGTCATAGCTATCATGGGGCTGACCTTCAAACAGAAAATACCAACTTTGCCTTACTTGTTTCAAAACAATTCTCTGAGCCGTTTAAAGACTCTAATGGTTATGGCGAATCTATCGCAAGACTTAGCAATATGCTAGGCGGTGGCGTTTTGGTTCAAAGATTCGGTGACCTTATCCGTGGTAGACGCTCTACAATGTCACGCATGAGAGATGCCTTCATTACTCCAACTCTCAAAGCAACACCTGGTGATTTGAGTTTGGTTTTGCCAAAGAGAATATTAGACGGAATAATTGAAATGATATATGCTTTGGACAAAATCGCCCCAGGAACAGCAAATGACGATACGTTACTATATGGGGTAGAGGTAAAATTCTATAATATGGAAGTAGAGGTAGACAAAAACCTAGAAACTTGCCACAAAGGTCTATTTATTATTGGTGATGGTAGTGGTATTACACACTCTCTATCTCATGCATCTGCTAGTGGTGTACATGTTGCAAGGGCTATACTAAATATTTAGAACAATGTTTTTGATAAGGATAAAATTATGGTAGGAAAATACAAAGTAATAACTCTATGCGGAAGTACAAAATTTAAAGATGACTTTATAAGAGAGCAAAAGCGCCTATCGTTAGAGGGAAATATAATTATTTCTGTTGGTATGTTTGGCCATAGCGGAGATAATGAAGTGTGGGATAACGACACAAAAGAGATGCTTGATGATATGCACAAAAGAAAAATAGATATGTCTGACGAAATCTTTGTTATAAACAAAGACGGATATATCGGCTCATCTACAAAGTCGGAAATAGAATATGCTATAGCTCATGGAAAAAAAGTAAATTATATGGAAAGCATAGACAAATAAAAAGCAAAAATACCAAGTAATTTCACTTGGTATTTTTTTATGTAATATTATAGATTTTTTTGTTTGGTTTTATTAGGTTTTTTATCGGTTTTTATTAGGATTTTATAATGTTGTGTTTATAAATCGTATAACAATTTACGATATTCATAATCTTTCTTTTTTTTGAGTAGTTTTTCTTCTTCGTGTAGTTGATTTATGGTGCGAAACTTTCTTTTTTCATACCAAGTTTGCAAGTTTAAAAATTCTTTGCTTTTTAAGTATTCATTGGATTTTACTTCTCGGTTAATTTTCATAATATGTGAAAATAAATAAATATACAAAGATGATTGATCTTGGCATGTTAGGGTGATAACAATATAGTTGTTGTTGTCGGAATATATCAGCTCTTTTTCATCACGATCATCAAATGTCCTTAGATAAAATTTATAACTTTTGCCAGACGCAAGTGCTTTTCTGCGTTTTTTGTGATGGTCGGGTGAATTTATAAAGTAAGTGCCATAATATTCATTAATAGCATAGAACAAATCATCAACTTTATCTTCGGTTAGCTCAAAGGAACAAGACATTTTTTCATCTAGTGATTGTATTACAAGCATTAAAGAATTAAGCCTTCTTTCTACACGAAAGATATGTTTTGATGTTTCAAGATATCCATTTGTGTCAAAAAGTCTAAACAAATTAGTTCTCATATTTTCACCTGCGCTTGTTTTTTAGTATTGTTTGCAAAATAATACAAAACTCATCAAAAGTAATGTTAAGGGTATTTTTTGTATCTTCTTTATCTGTTATTTCTAATGTGCAATTTTGGTCTGCAAAGAAAGTTACCCTTAGGCTTTTTTCACCGACCTTGCAATAACTAGAGCAAAATATTGTTTTCTTTGCAATATCTTCTTCTGTAATTACAAGTTTTGCATGGTTTGACATTTCAAAAAACCTTATTAAAATTTGAATGGTCTTATCTGTTTCGTCTTGGTCTTTTAGAGTAAAATTAGCACTTATTCCGTTGTTATCTGTGATAAATAGGGTGTCATTTTTAAAAGTTACTTCCATAAATATCTCCTTATATTTTTTGTTGTGTTAGTTAGTCTTTGCCTAGTGTGTCGTTGTCAGAATTATTTTCTTGCGTTTTTGACGGATCTTTTTGGGTTTGAGTGTTTTGCTTCGTTGTGTTTTGGTTTGTTTCTTTCTTTTCGCCCATTATTGCTTTGGCGATAAAGTAATACAAAACTGCTGGTGCAAATCCTGCTGTGCCTACGGCATCTGAGCCGCTAAGAGCCCTGATCAATACAAAAAGTGCTGCGCAAACTATAGCATTAATCAGTGAGTATTTTTTTGCTTTTTCTTCGGCAATTTTTCCATTATACATATAATATATAGTAGGGAATAGCAAATACACAAAAACAGTTATTATCAAATAAACAAATATCATATAAACCTCCTCTATTAATATTATAGCAATTAGATGTGGTCAAAACTTTCCCACCCTAGAAAATTTTTTTAGTAAATCCTTTTTGATGGATAAAGACCACTGTGTTATAATGTTTTTAAGAGGAGAAAAACTTATGAATTTGCCAGAAAAAATATTTGCCTTTGACCAAAAGGTTTTTAGATTCGGAAGTCCTGATGATTTTGTAATGTGTACAAAAGAAGATTTTGACGGTGCACAAGTTGGTTTTCGTATTAATGATGATGGAGAAACTATCAAAGATTGGGTGGGGGATAACTTTTTTGTAATAGGTACAAATGAATGTTGCGGAGATCCAATATTGGTAGACGTGTCAAAAGAAGATTTGCCGATATATTTTTTGGCACATGATGATTGGAATTTACAATTCAAAATCGCAGAATCAATAGATATCTTTTATGAAATTTTGGAACTTATGGACGGCAGAGATTTTGCCGATAGAGAAACTGCTGATAAGGTGATAAAAACTATCTATGATATTACGCCTGATTGCGGGGATTATTGGGAAGATTTGATTAATGGTATATATGAATTTTTAAATTAATCTTTTGACAATGATATTTAATTTGTTATAATAAATTATTAATAAAAAAAAGGAAGAAAAAATATGAACTACACAATACTTGGTTGCGGAAGATGGGGAAGTTTCATCGCTTGGTATCTAGACAAAAATGGACATAAAGTAACTACATGGGGTATAGAGAGTGACCCTTATGTTGTTGACTTTTTCAAAACAAGGAAAAACTCTTATGTTGAGTTTCCAGAAAGTATAGAACTAACTAACGACCTGGCATATGCTCTAAAGCAAAATGACAACGTTATAATTTCTATTAGTTCTCAAGCACTTCGTGGGCTTATGAAATCTGTGTCTCAAATAGATGGTTATAAAGATAAAAATTATATTATTTGTATGAAAGGCATAGAAGAGACTACGGGTAGTAGACTCTCTGAGGTTATAGCCTCTGCAGGTGTTGATAAAAACAATATCGCAACTTGGGTTGGACCTGGTCATATACAAGAGTTTACAAGAGGTGTACCTGGCGTTATGATAGTAGACTCATTTAACAAAGATTTGTCTGCAAAACTAGTAAACGACCTAAAAAGTGACCTTATTAGATATTACCAAGGCAATGATATGATAGGTACAGAAATTGGCGCTGCAGCAAAGAACGTTATGGGTATTGCTGCTGGTATGCTAGATGGTGCAGATATATCATCTCTAAAAGGTGCTCTTATGGCAAGGGGTACTAGAGAAATTGCAAGACTTATTAAAGCTGTCGGTGGTAGTGAACTTTCTGCATATGGTTTGTGTCACTTAGGTGATTATGAGGCGACATTGTTTAGTTTGCATTCACACAATAGAAAGTTTGGTGAATTATTTGTAAAGGGTGAAAAGTTTGATAAACTAGCCGAAGGTGTGGCTACTGCAAAAGCATTACTAAAACTTGCCGAAAAGTACAATGTTGATTTACCTATAACAAAAATTGTTAGCGAAATAATAGATGGAAACAAAGATACAAAAGAAGCTTTGATGGACTTATTTGCAAGACCAAATAAAGAAGAATTTTATTGTTAAAATGTTTTTTGGTTAAATAATACTCAAAAAAAATTAATAAAATTACAAACAAAAAAGTTAGAAAGTACTTTCTAACTTTTTTTGTTTTGCAGTTTTAGTAAACTGCATATAAAAAGGGGGTAGGGATAAGGATTAATCTAAGATTATTCCGTATTGGTTTTTTAGGTCGAACAAACTTAGTATAAAAGACTCGACATATGGTAAAAACTTACCATTATCAAAAAGTTTTTTTATATCGTCTTTTGAGGCCCATTTTACATCTTGCACCTCGTCTTCTTGTAAGGTAAGAGTTGTAGGGTCAAGGTCTAGGCTTAAAAAGTAATAATCATCAAAGCCCTTTTCGAAGTTTATAGTAAGGTGTGGTCTTATTTTTTCAAAATTAACATTGATGCCAAGTTCTTCAAATAGTTCTCTAGTTGCACTTTCGCTGCTGCTTTCTCCGGCAACCACATTGCCACCTGCAGTTATATCCCACATATCTGGCCATAGCTTTTTGCAACTGGCTCTTTGTTGAATTAGCATTTCTCCTTTTGTATTAAAAATACAAATATGAACAACAGTGCGGTGTTCTCCGTCTTGAAGTTTTGTGCCTCTAGGATAAGATTTGTTCATAAAGACACGGTTTTTGTCATAAACGTCAAATTGTTCCATAACTTTTCTCCTATGATATATTTGTTATAGCATAGTTTTTGTTTTTTATCTATTGAAACAAACAAAATATTTTTATACAAAACAAAAGTTGTATAGCTTTTAGATAAAACTTTTCTTTGGGGCGGTTTCGTCTATATAACAACCTCCACCAGGAAGCTTTATGATAGGGTAGCCAAACTCTATAAGGTATTCGACATTTCTTCCGACAGTTTTTCGGTCACAAGGTATGCCAAGGTTTTTTAAAACTTTGGCAATATTTGTAAAGGTAATTGGTTTTTCTTTGCAAGAGCCTTTTTCTATCATTTTTAACACATATAAAATAATTGTCTTTTTTGCTATTTGTTTGTTCATTTTGTTTTTCCTTTTGTATAAAGTTTTAAATCAATTTTTTCGAGAAAGTCTAGTATAAAGGCTAAGTCGCTTTTTAGTTTGTTAAAGTTTTTGCTTTTGTCAAAACCGCTTAGGTATATTTTTTTGTTTATTTCTATCATTACAGATGCAAAGCTTTTTTGATTTTTTAGATTGTTTGGAATCATACTTCCGTTGTAAGGATAGTTAAATTTAGTAGAGTAGTGTAAATAGTTAAAATATCTTTTTAAAATACCTGCAACAATTATAGATTTTTTGTCTTGCGGGTTAAAACCTATGCAGACATCTGGGATATCACTTTTTAATCTTTCGTCCATAATTATATCTTCTGAAAATGAGTGGCAGTCGATTAAGATTGTTTGTTTTTTCTTTGATAAAAAATTTGCAATAGTTGTTAATTTCTTATGATAAGGTAAGTAATAATTTTCAATAACTTCTTGTTTATATTTAGGTGTTGGGACAAAAAATTCTTTGCCATTGATATTATGTGTGTAAATAGCGCCCATACCATACTTTGCCATAGGTTCTATATTATCATCAAGGTATTTTTCTACGTCGCAGTAGATTCTAGAATATTTAGGACTGATATGGGGGTATCTTTCGCAAGAAAAAAGTTCGTCTGTGTAAAGGTCAGTGATTTTTAAATTGAATTGTTTTATTTTTTCAATACTATCCTCAAAACTATTTTCAAAAAACTCTTTTGGTAAATTGCTTTTGCAGTGGGGAAGATGAAGTAATATGTTATTTCCCAAATATTTACCAAAGAGCCACTTTGGGTCAAACAATACTTCTGGAGGGTTGTTGAAAATCTTTTTTAAATGCAAAAGTGAGTGCAAACTATATTTATTATATAATTCTTTATTTTTGTTTATGATAGCAAAATAAAAAGGACACGCCGTATAATTTTTTGCGTTATTTATATAGAAATATTCCATAAGTACGAATTTTAGGTTTTGACTATTTGTGATGGTATTTTTATCTTGAATATCCCTATAGTTTATTTTTAGGTATGAGTGGTTTTTAATATTTTCTTTAATTACGTTTTCTAAATTTTTCATTTCTTTTCTCCTTACTTTGCCATAAAGAGAAAAGAAAAACTCCCATCAACTGATGGAAGTAAATATAGAAAACTCCCATCAAACAAGCTTTAGCACCTTGCAAAAAGTAGGTTGCTGTATGGTCAACGGGCTTGTCCCTCGCATACTCTTTATGGTTATATCTATTTATTAGACATCAATTTGATATTTCCTTTTTAATTGTCAAAATATATAAGGCCTTTTGGTGGTTTTGCTTTTGTTGTCATTACCTTCAATAAAAAGTCTTTTTGGTTTTCGCCATCTTTTGGATAAAAGGTAAAATACAAAACAAATAATTCTGCAAAGAACTTTTCGTCTTTGATGTAGCCGAAAGATAATTCGTATTTGTCTACAAAACCTTTTCTATCGACAGCCTTATATGCACCCGCTCTTTCGAATTCTATAAGTTTTGCGTTGGTGATTCCTTCGTGATCGGGTAAAATCCTTCTTATAAAGTCTAGTTGATGATGTGGTGAAGCAACCTCTATTGGTTTGTCTAGTTCATAGCCATAGCCTTTACGCTCGGGCATAAGAGGGGTGATAATCTTTGAATTTTTCATTCGTGTTAAATTTTCTTTTGGTCCTGCCATATTTGTTCTCCTTTGTTTTTTGTTTGCATAATTTTTAATTATTATTGCCTCCTATCTTATTATAACATTTAGATATGGTCAAAACTCGCCCAAGCCGATTTTATTGTAAAAAATAGTCGCAAGGCTAAATAGATTGAAAAGAGTTAAGATATTTGATATAATAAAAACAGGAGAATTTATGAGGGCTATTATTTTTGATTTTGACGGAACGCTGACCAAAAAAGATAGAAATATATGGAAAGCTATATTTGAAGATTTGGGTTTGGATACAAAAAGTGAAAAAAGCGAGTACAAAACTCAATTCAGAGATTTTTTGGCTGGAAAGATTAATTATCAGCAGTGGTGTGATGAAACTTTGGCGGTATATAGGGCAAATGGTTTTACTAAAAATATGTTTTATAACCTAGCGGATCAGATTGTCTTATTAGATGGATTTTCAGCTATGGTCCAGAAATTAAATGAAAAAGGCATAAAACTGCACATAGTTAGTGGTAATTTTGTAGAAATAATAGAATATGTGTTGGGTGATTATAAAAAATATTTTGATAGTATTTCGGCCAATCACATAGAATTTGACCAAAACGGCATAATCTCTAAAATAATAGGAACAAACTATGATTTTGAGGGTAAGGCAAAATTTATTAAAACATATGCAAAAAATAATGGAATAGCCCCTCAAGATATTTTGTTTGTAGGTAATGGCGATAATGACGAATGGGCATATCTTTCTGGGTGTAGAACTTTATGTATAAACCCAGACAAAACTGATTGTAATGATAAAATAAAATGGCACCATGCAATAGAGAATCTATCTAATCTTCAAGAGATATTGAGTGTGCTATGTATAAAGGAGTAAAAAATTATGATAGTATATTTAACTAGTTGTTTAGATCTTTATGAAAAAGACGAAGAAGGAAACAGAATTCCTCACCACTTTGGTAATGAAAATAAAATTTTGGATAACCTAAGAAGACATATAAAAAAGTATGATAATTTTTTGTTTGTGGCAAGTGTAGAAGATTGCCCAGAAATGACAGATATGTATGCGGAAAATACATTTAGGTCATTTGACATTACACTTCCTTTCAAAAATTATGCCATACTAGACGGCAGAACAAAAGATAGGGCAGAGGAGCTACTTGGTAGTGCTGACTTTATCTTCCTTTGCGGTGGTCACGTTCCTACGCAAAATGCCTTTTTTAAAAATATAGATCTTAGAAATAAAATTGCTAGTGTAGATGCTGTTGTTTTGGGTGGAAGTGCAGGTAGTATGAATGCAGCAGATGTTGTTTATTGTCCGCCAGAACTTGAGGGCGAAAGTCTAGATCCTACTTTCAAAAGATACTTTGAAGGTTTGGGACTGTCTAACATTAATATCTATCCGCACTGGAATAAACTAAAAGATGAGATGCTCGATGGAAAGAAAATGACAGAAGACATTGTTTTGCCAGATAGTTATAATATAGATATTTTGGTATTAGATGATGGAAGCTATGTTTTGCATGAAGATGATAAAACAACAGTTTATGGCTCTGCCTATATTATGCGCAACGGAAACATAACTCAAATCTGCGAAAAAGAACAAACTATTCCTTACCAAAATCAAAAACCAGCCGAAATGTGTAAGTAAATTCAATTCGCGTAATTTACAATTTATGATAAGAGTACAAAGGAGATTAGTATGGAAAAATATAAACTAAAAGAAGATGAAGTTGTTTTGTTTAAAGGTGATGTTGTATTTGCAAATAGAGAAGACAAAACTAAACTTATGTTAACTAATTATAACATTGTTTTTACATCTATAAACAAGGTTGACGATGAAGAAAGTTTTATTAATGACGTGTTTGCGGTAGATTCTGTGAAGATGTATGAGGGGAAACCTCAAATAAAAACAAAAGGTAAAAATGTTGAAATATATTTAAAAGAAACTGAATTAGAATTTGCTTTTGTTTCTCAAATCGACGAAAGCAAATTTGTGGAGGCGTCAACAAAACTTCTTACTGGTAAAACGAAATTAGAGCGTGGGGCGGAAAAAATAAAAGAAGTTATTGCCCTAACAGACAAAACCCTTGGTATAGATAGTGTGCATGAAGTTGGAAAAATGGTAAAATCTGGTGGAATAGGTAAATTAACAAAAGGAATTGGGAATATTGTTAAGAAAATAAAAAAATAAAGGACATTTTTTAAAATGTTCTTTTTTTTGTCAAAATGTTTTGTTTGGTCATATATCATAATATGAATAAATTAATTATAAACACAAATAATTTAATAAGTAATATAAAGCAAATTAAACAAAAGCTAAATGGTAAACTTTTTTGTGCTGTAGTCAAGGCTGATGCTTATGGGCATGGAGTAGAGAATATAGTGCCCTTTATAGACGAATATGTTGATTATTATGCGGTGGCAAATGTTAGTGAAGGGTCTGTGCTTAGGTATTTTACTTGTAAAAAGATTTTAGTTTTAGGCTCTTTTTTGCCTTGTGAAATTGAGACTGCTGTGGCGAGTGATTTAGAACTGAGTATTTATAGTGACTTGAGCCTAAAATGGCTTTTAGGGGCAAATAAAGGCGTCAAAATACATATAAAAGTCAACACCGGCATGAATAGATTAGGTTTTTGCGTGGACGAACTAGATAAGGTAAAAGAGATAATTTATAAAAATAATAAGCTTGATTTGGTTGGTATTTATTCGCATATTTATGATATAGAGAGCAAAAGTGATTTAGACAATCAAAAATTTGTATTTGATAAGGCTATAGCACTTTTCCCACAAAAACTAATTACACACTTATTTGCTTCTGGTGGAATTTTTGTAGAGGGTGATTATAAAATGGTTCGTGTAGGACTTTCTATGTATGGTTACCCAAACTTTAGGCCTGTTGCTAGTATAGAAAGTAGGGTCGCTCAAATAAATATATTGTCAAAAGGTCAAAAAGTTGGCTATGGCGGAGAGTATACGGCCAAAGGCAAAGAATACATAGCGACGATTCCTCTTGGATACTATGACGGAGTGCCTCTTTTATTTTCTGCTGGAGGATATGTTTATATAAAAGGTAAAAAGTGTCCTGTTGTTGGGCGGGTGTGTATGGATATGTTTATGTGCAAGGTAGACGGTGAGGTAAAAGTTGGTGATAGTGTAAAAGCTTTTTGGTCGGCAAAGAAATGGGCGAATATAAAAGGAACTCATGAGTGGGAAGTTTTGACATCTATTAAAAAGAATAGGCTAAAAGTTGAATTTCGGTAATTTTTATGATATAATGAAATTATGAGAATAATTACAGGTAGTTTGAGAGGAAGAAAAGTTCCTTCTCCAGATCACGACGGAGTAAGGCCAACCTCTGATAGAGTAAAAGAAAGTTTATTTAACATTATATGGGATAAGGTCGACGGAGGAGTTTTTCTTGACCTTTTTTCTGGCACAGGAAATATTGGCTTTGAGGCGATAAGTAGAGGTGCTGCCAAAGTGTATATGGTAGACAACAATAGACTTAGCTATAATAGTATAAAAGATACCGCAAAGAAATTTGGCGTTGATCCTTATATTATTTTGTCTGATTATAATATCGCTTTAAAAAATTGTGCAAACCAAGGCGTTAAGTTTGATTGTATATTTATTGACCCGCCTTACGAATCTTTCCTTGCGGAATACGCAATTAAGCAAATTGAAAAACTAGATCTTCTAAAAGAAGGTGGAATTTTGGTTTGGGAAAGTAGTTTGCCGCTAAAAAAATTAGATAACTTTGAGTGTAAATACAAAATGTACGACCTTAGAAAGTACGGTGAGATAGGCCTTGCGTTTTTTGTAAATGAGTAGTTGACAAACGCAAAATAAAGGTCTATAATAGGGTTATTAAAAACAGTGATGAGTTTGGCGAACTCGGAGTTGGTGATAAAATGTCACTCGCTTGTCGGCGTAAAGATATTAATGAAGGTAGTGCAAAACTACAAAATAGGGTGGAACCGCGGTTAATTAATCGTCCCTAGCAACATTTTAGTTGTTGGGGATTTTTTTATTGTCCCCAGAAAAAAGGAGTTTAGAAAAATGAGAGAAACAAATGTAACAATGGACAAAGTCGTAAATCTTTGCAAAAGCAGAGGTCTTATCTTCCAAGGCAGTGAGATTTATGGCGGAATGGGAAACACTTGGGATTATGGCCCAGTAGGTGTTGAACTAAAAAACAATATCAAAAAAGCTTGGTGGCAAAAAGTCGTTCAAGAAAAAGATAATGTTTATGGTGTAGACGCGGCAATTCTTATGAACCCTAGAGTTTGGGACGCAAGTGGTCACACTGCATCTTTTGCTGATCCTAAGATGGATTGCAAATCTTGTAAAACAAGACATAGAGCAGATAATCTTATCGAAGATTATAACGCAAAACACAATATCTCAATGGCTGTAGATGCTATGAGCAACGAAGAGATGCAAAACTACATCACAGAGCACAAAATCAAATGTCCAAAATGTGGTAATAGTGACTTTACAGAAATTAAACAATTCAAACTAATGTTTGAAACTCACAGAGGTGTAGTAGAGGGAGATACAGACGTTGTATATCTAAGACCAGAAACAGCACAAGGTGAGTATGTAAACTTTTTGAATATTCAAAGATCAATGAGAGCGAAAGTTCCTTTTGGTATTGCAAATATTGGTAAAGCTTTCCGTAACGAAATTACACCAGGAAACTTTATCTTTAGAACAATAGAATTTGAACAAATGGAACATCAACTTTTCTGTCACGAAAAAGACGCAATGATGCACTACGAAAACTATAAAAATTTTGCTATGGACTTTTTCAAGCTTATTGGTATTACACCAGAAAAGTTAAGATTCAAAGATCATGACAAACTAGCGCACTACGCATCAGCTGCCTGTGACGTACAATATCTATTCCCATTTGGTTGGCAAGAACTAAACGGTACTCACCTAAGAGGTACTTGGGACCTTTCTCGTCACCAAGAATATAGCGGAAAGAGTATGGTATACCAAGACCCATTTACAAACGAAAAGTTTATTCCAACTGTTGTAGAACATACTATTGGTTGTGATAGACTTGCTTTAGTTGTTCTTTGTGATGCGTATGATGAAGAAACACTAGAAAATGGTGAAACTAGAGTAGTTATGCACTTCCACCCAGCACTAGCACCATATAAAATTGCAGTTTTACCACTTCAAAAGAACCTTAGTGATAAGGCAAGAGAAGTATATAATAAACTTGCAAAACAATATATGTGTTCATATGATGAGGCTGGTAGTATTGGTAAAAGATATAGAAGACAAGACGAAATTGGTACTCCATATTGTGTAACTATTGACTTTGACACAATCGAAAAGGGCCTAGTTACAGTAAGAGATAGAGATACAATGAAACAAGACGTTGTATCACTAGATGATCTAGACAAATACTTCTTTGGAAAATTTAGCTTATAATAAACAAAAAGTGCCCCTGATTTTAGGGACACTTTTTTTATATTGAGTAGGGTAAACAAACGTAAGTAATATAAAAAAGGCTTATATAAATAAGCCTTTTTTTGTTTGTTATGGGTTTAGTCCAGGAGCATCAAAGCTGTGTTCTTCGTCTTTGCTTTCGCTCATTCCACCGTTGTTTGAACCATTAATAAATTCTGGATCTTTAACACCAGTATTTGGTAGAGGATTTTTACTAACTCCGCCGTTGCCACCTGCTTCTTGTTCGGTAGAACCTGTGAAGTTTTGTCCTCCGTTACCGCCGGTAACTGGTGGAGCATCAAAGTTTTGTTGGTCTTTTCCGTTTAATTTGCCGTTAGTTCCATCTTCCAAGCTTGGTACATATGTTACATTTCCTTTTTCGTCTGTAACTATGTCTTTGCCGCCTTGATCTTTAGCAATTTCTTTGTCGCCTTCTTGATAAGGATCTTTAGTTGGACCTGTTGGACCTGTAGGAGCAACAATTGTTGTGCCTGGGCTTGTGTCCAGTGGACCTTGGGTATTTCCGTCGCACTTATGTAGGCCTATAATTAACAATGCTATCATCGCAGCTGTAGCTATGTATGGAGCCCCTTTCTTAATAAGCATCCAAGCAACAGCACCTGTTGCTACAAAAAATCCGCCAATAGCTTTAAATACTTTTTTAATTTTACTTGGTTTTTTTACTGGTTTTGGTGGTTGTTGTTGAGGTAGAGGAGCTCTTTTTTTAAGCTTAGCTTTGTATGGTACAGGTTTTACAGGTGTGCCGTTACATTTGATTGTAAGAGCTTTTTTGTCATTTACTGCACCTTTGCCAGTGTTTACAGTAAGTGTATATGGAAGTTCTGTAATCTTCTTAGAAGCATCTGCTGATGGTGATCTTGAGATGATAGTAAATGTTCTTGTTTTCTTTTTCTTGTCTTCGGTGATTTTGAATTCAACTTCACTGCCGCCACGTTTTTTTGCGATTACATGGCTAGTCAAACCATTAACAAGAGTTGGGTTACTGTCATTCATATTAAGCCCAACACCATATTTTACATTAGATCCACTTTGTGCTGAAACAACGTCATCACCAAGAGCAAAACTATAAACAAGATTTGTTATAAGGTCTGCAGAAGGATTAGAGTTAGTTTTTACAAAGGTTTCATTAAGGTAATATTGGAATTTTCCTACGGTAGTTCTTGCTGTTTGGATGTTTGTTACCATAATTTTAAATCTCCTTTGACAAAGAATATATATTTCTTTGTTGTGATTATTGTATCATATTTATAATAATAATGCAATACTCAATTTTTGAAAATGTGTCATATTATCGTTTTTTTTGCTTTATAGAGAGTTTTTGATATTTTGATATTGTTATGAGACAATTTTGGGTCACCAGATAGGCATATAGAGTTGATAAAAAGCTAAAATTATGTTATTATCTAGGTATAAATTAAAGGAGAAAAAATATGACTGAGCAAGAAAAAAATGAAATCGTAGAAGAAGTTTTAAAAAGATTAAATGGCAAAGTAGAGATGAAAGTTGAGATAATGGAAGGTGCAACAGCTCCATTTTACGCACACCCAGGCGATGCTGGTATGGACCTAAGAGCCAATGCTGATATTGATATTGCACCTATGCAAACAGTAATTATTCCTACTGGCTTTAAAGCGGCTATCCCAGAAGGATACGAAATTGCAATTCGCCCAAGAAGTGGCCTAAATGCAAAGACTCCACTTAGAGTAGCATACGGCACTATTGACTGTGGATATAGGGGAGAGTTTGGTGTTGTTATGACTAACTACTCACCAGAAAATTATAAAGATGTAGATTGCACTGTAGAAGACAAACATAAGTTTGGTACATACCATATCAAAAAAGGCGATAGAATAGCTCAAATTGTTATGAGCAGATATGCCGAAATGGAACTAGTGCCTGTTGAAGATATTACTTTGATAGAAGGTAACCGTGGTGGCGGTTTTGGAAGCTCTGGCACAAAATAAAACTTTTTGAGGGGTAAAAAATAGGGTAATAGTAGGGACCTTATAAACAAAAAAGCCAATTAAAAAAGACCTAAAAAGTTAGGTCTTTTTTTATTTTATTAAGCCATATCTGATTAAAGCATCTTCTAAAAACTCATTGTCTTCGATGATGATTTGTTTATATTTTGGCTTAGAAAACTCTTCTATAAATACTTCAAAATTATCTTTAACTTGGGCGATAAACTCAGGTGTATTACCTCTATCTTTTAGCCTTTGTTCAATGGTTGGCCAAGCGCTAAGATTGGGTCTTGCTACATAGTATTCGATGTTGTATTTGTCAAAATAATCAAACATCTCTTTGCTTTTTAGTCTTTCGTGGCCCAGCATAGTAAGTACTATATCGTGAGAGTCTCTCATAATCAAAATCTCTCTTACATAGTTGTATGGCCACTCTGGGTTTAAAACTCTGTCTTTGCGCCCCTTTCTTTCTTCTTCGGTAAGAGTAGCAATGCCATTTTCTAACCATTTAAAATATGTAGATTCAAGGTCAATAATATTTTCGTATTTTTTGCCTACATAACTTTTCCCAACTCCAGCAAATGCTGCAACTATTGTTCCCATAAAATAATCTCCTTATTAAAATGATTTTAGCACAAAATATCATTTGCAACTAATAATTTTGTATATAAAATAGGTAAAAATTTTTATAAAAAACAAGATATTTAACAATAAAAAAAGTAAGAAATAAATCTTACTTAAATTCAAGGGTTATCAAATAATTTTAAAAATTTTTGGAGATAAAGGAGATAAAAATATTTATTAATCAATTTCTAATTCTTCATTGGTAAATAACTTGTCATCTAAAAATTCTAAAAAAGTCATGTCAAAGCCACGAGCAAGTTGAAATATTGTTTTCATTGTAATATTCTTGTTTCTTTCGTTCATAATACACATCATTGTTCCATGTAAAATGCCGGATTTTTGCTCTAATTTATATAGGGACATTTGTTTTTCCTTTAGTAAACTTGAAATTCTTAAACCAACGGCTTTGCAAATATTCATATTATTCTCCAAATAGGTATTTATGTATAAGTATTTCCAGATAACTAAATAATATCAAAACTCTTAATAGAAAATATGTAGGTATACCTACATATTTGTTTGACATTTAATTTTAAAATTGTTATTTTTAAAATATAAATAAAGAGGTTAAATTAATGGCAAACGAAAGATATTCAGAGAATTTAGTATTAAAAGAAATGGGAGTTGATTTAGGACAAAACGATTTTGGTTTTGTTTTTCCACAAGGTGAAGCTGATAATTTTGATAAAATTGAAAAATGCTTAAAAGAAATGGGTGGAAAACCTGCGATATGTTCACTTGATGATTATAAAACTGTTGGTTCTGGAAGGGCAAAGCCAGAATATATAGTTACTTTTAATAAAGACAAAAATACAATTATTTTGGTGGAATGCAAAAAGTCGATTAAAGAACATGAAAGCTCAGAAAAGAATATGCCACAAAAATACGCAGTAGATGGTGCTTTGTTTTATGCAAAACATTTAAAGGATGATTATAATGTTGTTGCTGTAGCTGTTAGTGGAACTTCAAAAGAAAATGTAAAAGTTAATACATTTTATTGGAAAAAAGGATTTGAAAATTATCAAGAACTTAAAAAAGCGAAAGATACAATATTAGACCCTTTAAATTATTTAAATCTTGTAGAAGGCAAGAAGTTAGAAAGAAAGTTTTCTTTACAAGAAATTAGAGAATTATCTCAAATTATGCATGAGAAATTGAGACAAATCAAAATTTCAGAAAAAGATAAACCTATATTTATTGCTGGAATACTTATT
>JAZUBK010000005.1:0-22244 GCA_045638465.1 Clostridia bacterium
TAAAAACTAAATAAAACTAAAAATATTTTGAAAAAACTAGAAAAAACTAGAAAAAACTATTTACAAACTAAAAAAACTATGATATAGTATAAACATCAAAGAGAGGAGAAATAAAAAAATGAAATTAATTACAACAGTAGCAGGTGTTATAAAAAACGAAAATGGAGAGATTCTTTGCACCCTAAGAGACCAAGGAAAATATGACTATGTGTCTTTTAAATGGGAGTTTCCTGGTGGTAAAGTAGAAGAGGGCGAAACTAAAGAAGAGACTTTGACAAGAGAACTTCACGAAGAACTAGAGATTGATGTTGAGATAGAAAACTTCTTCTATCAAGTAGAGCACGACTATCCAGATTTCCATTTGTCAATGGCAGTTTTTGAGTGCAAACTTATTTCTAAAGAAATGAAAATGAACGTTCATAAAGGCATCAAATGGCTAAAACCAGAAGATATGATGACTCTTGATTGGGCTGCTGCAGATATCCCTGTTGCCCAAAAGATTTTTGACAACAAATAACAACCTGCAGAGAATAGAGAAAAAAATTTAATTATTATATGGGTAACTATAATAAAAAAAAGAGAAGGTATCTGATACCTTCTTTTTTTGATTTATTTTATTATATTTGCTTTTGATTTGTTTAGTATTTTTGCTGAGGTATTTTTGTTTGTTGCGTAGCCAATAGATATGCACATAAAACAACTATATCCCTCTGGTATGCCGTATTTTGCTTGGTTTGATTGGTCTATAGCCCAGCAAATATCTCTTATAATACAAGAAGAAAGACCTAAACTTTCTGCCATCAAAACCATATTTTGGATAGCAAAGCAACAGTCTTCATTTGATTTTTCGATGGCTAAATTATTGCTTATTACTACGATAATATCTGGAGAGTAAAAAGGGTCAAAGTTGTCTTTTGTGGCCCAATTTTTTCGCCAGTCAACGCCACTTTTTTCAAAGGCAATTTTGCAGTTGTTTACGAGTTCTTGCTTTACTTGGTCGTTTTGTATAACAGTAAAGTGCCAAGGTTGAGTATTCATACCGCTTGGAGCAGAAAGTCCTGCGTCGATGATTTTTGAGATATCTGCGTCAGATATTTTTTTGCTGCTGAATTTTCTTTCACTATGCCTATGTGTAATCAAATTGTACATGGTTTTTCTCCTAGACTTTTTTTGAAGTCTATTTTATTTGTGTTCTATTGTTCTTTTTCTTTTATAGGTTGAGGGATTGTAGTTTTTGATTGCGATTTTTTGTCATTTGTTTGTTGCAAGTTAGGTGCAAATTCATTTGGGTATCTATCAATCAAACTAGCCTTAGTTCCGTGCACCCAAAGATCAGAGGTGCTAATATATCCATTGCTAAAACTTTCTACTTCTTCGTACTCTGTGCCAAGCCCCTCAAGGGTGCTTTCTGCACTATAAATGCTTTTGTGCCACTCTTCGTTGTCGTTATCGAACCAAAATGCGTTACCGCTCAAGGTGTTTACAACGTCCAAAGTTCCCGCAGTGTCCGCAGGAAGACCATACATTGCTGGGTGATAACTAACTAAATATCTTATTCCTTCAGGTTTCACAAAAAAGCCCTCCTTTAATACCTATATTATACCACAAATAAATCGATTATCAACCATAAAAATTTTCAGCTGTTTTTTGATATATGGGATTGACTTTGTGATAAAATCAATGTCTAAAAATTTTTTTATATGAAAAACTTGGCAATAAAAGAAAAACTTGAGTGACATTTATAAAAAGCCGACGTATATATCATGTTTGTTGAGATTATCTTTGTTTTTGCTTTGAAAATATCAAAAAAAGTATTATGCTATATATAGAATAATATTACGTAAAAAAATAAATACTAAGGAGCAGAGGATATGAAGAAAAGAGTAATTGGTTTTTTAATGTCTTTGATGATGATTATTTGTTGTTTGCCAACAAATATTTTGTCGTTGTTTGCTTACGCTGATACTACCACTGATGAAGAAGAATTTAATTTGGATTCAGAACTGTTTGACTTTACGACGGGCGAATTTAACAAAACAGGAATTGATTTGTTGATGACGCTTTTTACTACAGAAGTGCAAGATGGTACAGAGATTTTCTCAGAGTACAAAGTTGATGCTTTTTATAACGCAGCAACTTTAACTAGAAATTATGATGAGGTAATAAAAAGGCTTCACTTTGATGATATCACCTTGAAATTTGCCTTTACTATCGGTGGGTTAAAATGGATTCCTACATATCTTTCTACAGACAAAGACGGAAATGCAATTGTTACATTTTGGCTTAGCGAATCTTCGCAAGAGGCCTGGTCATCTTACGAAAATGGCTATGAGATAGAAGAAGGGTCAAATGTTAGCTTTTATAACGGAAGTTTGTATTCTCCATATAGCTTAGACGAAAACTATATGTATGGAACAAGCAGTGTTAGATCTTACGCACTAAACAATAGTAGTGAAAAAATATATCTTAGCACAGATGAAAACGGTGATCCTGTTTATACAAGTTATACAGCAAAAGCCGATCACCCATTTGCTGCGTTTACTATGCCAGAAAGTAAATTGACAGACTATATTGTTAAACCTAGCGAAATGGCATGGCAAGAATATCAAGCACCAAATATAAGCTTCAATGGTTCTCTTAATTTTGAGGGGCTAAACTATGCAGATGCTATGGCAAAAATTTTGGGAAACCTTCTAAGGATTATTGACGACCAAACTCTCCTTGAGTTACTTGGTATGTACTGCCAAAGTTTAATACAAGGCGTTATGACTCCTGTTAACGAAGGTTGGTCTGCAGATCTTATTAATGCCGCAAACCAAGTAAAAATAGAAGAAACTCTTGCAATTTATTTTGAGACTTTGGACTCTCTAAAAAATGAAATGATTGCAGAAAGAAACATTATTTTACAAGAAGAGCAAAATTATCAAAATAACCTTACTATAATCAATCAAACTATAGAAAGTGCAACTCAAACAATCGCAGATTGTGATACAAATATTGCTGCGGCTGAAGAGCGAATTGCAAACGCAACAAGCGATGAAGAGAGGGCTTTGGCAGAACAAGACAAACAAGATGCTGAAAATCTAAAAGCTGAGGCTCAAACAACAAAAACTCAAGCCGAGGCCGAAAAAGTTACAGTTGAAAGTAACTTGCAAACAACTCAAAGTGATTTGCAAAATATTAACTCAAAGATAGAAAGCAATACAATTATGAAGGCAGAAGGTGAAGCTGCTTTTGAAATGTTTTCTCCTTATGTTTCTGTAGACAAGTATGGTAATTATTATAACTTTTATAGCAACGGTGGACTAAACTACCAAGACGAGCCATATTATAGCTCATGGAAAGATGACTATTTGTGGTTGCCTAGTATGTCAGAAATCGGTTTAATGCCAATGGGCTTTTCTGGTTTGTGGGGTGGTAGCGAATTGCTTTTGAGCAATAGCGATGTAACTATCGAAGATGGCTTGAACTATTCAAACAACACCATGGTAAGATCTGCAATATTAGACGGATTTGTTAGTGTTTATCCAGACGCTGTAGATTTTTCGTTTGTTTCAAACGGAACATTACAAAGCCCAGGAACTGCTTGTGCGGTAAGACCAGCTTTTAACCTAAACCTAACCAAAATTATTAAAGAGCAACAGCTAGAAAAAGAACATAGCAGATATGTATATATAGACGAAATTTGGGACGAAGATACACAAACTTTTAACACTAAGAACCTACTTAGTTTGTACGAAAATATCACTGGCCTAAAAAATGCAAATGTCAATAATATTAAAACTATTTTAAATGACAATGGCGGTACTTTTAGTGCAAATGATATCAAAAATGTGTCTTTATCAGACTCAAACAAAACAGCAGGAAAAGATGTTATCGTGCGCATAGGCGGTCTTGACTGGCACGTAACATACTTGTCAAATAATAAAGACGAAGAACCTATTTTGACAGTTTGGCTTAGCAATTCTTTCCAAAACAAACATTCTCACTACAAAGATTTCTTGACAGGAGATCTAAATGGCAGAATGGCGGGAACCTTGCTTTCTATGGCCAATGGCACTAGTTTATATAGTGGCTCAGCTATAAGAAGTGTGGGCTTGAATAATTCGGGAAAATATTATCTAGGTGTTGCCGATAGTAAGACGGCAATAATAGATGCCGACGGTTATACCGACTATACTGCAACAATTGATCATCCATTTGCTATGTATACAATGCAAGAATTTGGCTTTACTAGATATCTAGCAACCCCAAGAGAAATGGCTTGGCAAGAGCATCAAAGTTTCTATGCGATTTCGCCAAATGATGCTTGTTTTAGTAATGATGCATGGTCAGATGAAATAACAGAAACAACAGATGGTTATTTCTTTAACGGTATGGCAACAAATCATTCTAATCAAAAATATAATAGCGCTTGGGCAGATGACTATTTGTGGTTACCTAGTGCAACCGAAATAGTTAACTACACCTATAATAACGGTGACGGCGAAACAACTATTATGGGATTGTGGGAACTAGCGACTAACCAACTACAAAATTATGACGGAGTGTCTAATCAAAAGTTCGTTTCTTTTGGCCCTGATGATGCCGGTATTACTTTGCCTACATCATACTATATTAGGTCAGGAGCATCAGCAAATGCTGATATTTTAGTTTCTGTAAACGCTGATGGAAGCAGTTTTGATGTGTTAAACCGAATTGAATTTGGTTGTGTTCGTCCTGCTATGCACTTAAATTTGTCTTCTATGCCAACTCTAGATTCAACAGGCTTGGTTTTGAGATCAAACGGAAACTATTATAACGGAAATTCTCAAGTAGATGATTTAGCCTTTACTTATGATAATGAACAATTGAACTTCGGTGTTGATTACAACATTACTATTTACTCAAAAGGCGAAGAAGTAACCGAAATAGTAAATGTAGGAACTTACAACATCACCTTCACAGGAATTGGAGATTATGCCTTTATTGGTGATATGGAGTTTACTTATAGCGTTGAAGCTATAAACCTTTCAAATAGAACAAACATTAATTTCACAGAGATTCCAGAATTTATAGAAGGTGAAACCACAGAGGTTATACCTACTGTTGAGGTTACTTATAATGGAAACACCCTTACAGCAGGGGTTGATTATGATATAACCTATTCAAACAATACAAGTGCAACAAACAAGGCTGAGTATAAAGTTGTATATAAAGGCAACTATACAGGTCAAACAGAAGGAACATTTGTTATCCCTTATGTTAATCTTTCAACTGTAACTATTGATTGCGCCCTAAATAACAATTCTTATAATTATGACGGGCTTATTCATAAATACGCTCCAGGCAACGTTTATGCAAATGGCGTATTGCTTGTAGAAGGAGTTGATTACGACTGGTCATACTGGTATTTTGACGAAAATGACCAACTAACAGAGGAAATCCCAAATTCTTTCTTTATTAACCCAGGAACAAAAATAATCTTTCTTGAAGGAAAGGGAAATTACACTGGTTCATCTTATATAATTTATACAATAGAGGCTATAGATGTCTCTTATATTACAATTGTTCCAAATATAGGAACATACACCTATAATGGTGCAGAGCATAGACCAGTTCCAACTATAAGTTATCAAGGAACAACTTTGGTTTCTGGCACAGATTATGATATTTATTATCATGACAACATTGACGCATCAAACAACGCAAAAATGCAGGTGTATTTCAAAGGCATTTACAGTGGCAGCTATTCAGCCACTTACACAATTAATCCAAAAGACATAAGCACTGTTGCAGTAAGAGATTTGCAAGAATATACATATAATGTTTATGAGCAATATGTATACTTTACTCTATACGACGAAGAAGTTGAAGATTCTTTGTCAAGAGCAGCATATAGCAGCCCAGGCGACAATGATGACTATTGGGTTGTTGATAATAAAGTAAAAGGTGCAAAAACATACTCTATAGTTTGCAGAGGAAACGGAAACTATACAGGCTCTAAAACTGTTCAAGTAGTAGTAAAAAGAGCAGAGGTTGTTGATGTAGAACTTATAAATGCGGACGGCGGCCCTGCGGGATCTAATACTGCATACTACAAACAAACCAATTTTGCCAAAAACAATTCTTTAAATTCTAAAGATGTAATGATTAGATATTATATCATTGACTCAAGTGGCCAAAAGCAATCTGCAGGATTTAAAACATTTTACTACGGTTATAGAGCTTATAGAGATGGAGAACTTACAACAGACCTTGAAAACATCGGAAAAATCGATTTTGAAATCTACGAAGTTGATGAAACTGATTACTATTTGCCAAGCGGCACAACATTTAATGCAAGTTATATTATATATCCAGATATAATCACCTCTGTAACACCAAGTTACACAGGACAAGCCTATGTGGGATTTTATAATAGGGAAGCTCAAGAAGTTTCTGTTACAGTTAAAAGTAGATATACAGAAAAATTAAATAAAAGTGACTATTTAGTATCATATTACAAATATAATACTACAACCTCAAGCTACGAAACAACCCCAACAACTATGTTAGAAGCGGGGCAATATAAGTGGGTTGTAACATCTAATAGTGATAGTTATGTTCTAAATAGCGCGGCATCGGGAACAGCCTATATTCTATCAAAAAGAGTTTCTGAGTTGTTCAAAGAATATTATTATGTCGACGCCGAAGGCAACTTTACTGATGCAGCAGGAAATTCAAGCAGCGAGAAAGTATATGTTGCAGCATACTCAGGCAAGTATACAGGTTTGCCTCTTGATGTAGATGTGTTCTTTGATTCATCTAAAGCATATGAACTTGCAAGGGAAACAGAATACATCATAACCAAGGATAACTCACGCCTAGAAAGTGAAGGAAAGTATATAATTACTATTGAAGGTGTGGGCAACTATGCCGAAACATTTACTATAGACTTCAATGTAAATCAATATCGTATTCAATCAATGTCTAGCAGTTTTACAAAACGTTTTTATTATAACTATGGTGACCCTGTAGAAGTAGACCCTACAGATCTAATCATTACAAACCCAGAACTTGGTGTAGACCTTGTATATGGCCAAGATTATGTTTATTTTACTGGTGAGTATAATTCAGGATATGGAACAACACAAGTAGATAAATATTCAAACAACATTAATACAGGAACTGCATATTTATATATCCAAGGTCTTGGTGATTATGTTGGCGTGAGCAGGTTGTCATTTACAATTAATACCAGAGGCGTAAATGATGCAGATGTTGTTAGTGGTTTTTCTGTTGTAGAGGAACAGTACGCTTATACAAAGAAAGAAATTACCCCAATAATCTCTCACCCAAGACTACTTGAAAATAGAGATTATACCGTAAAATATTATGATAATAGAGCCGTTGGTTCTGCAAGAATTGTAATTACAGGTATTAACAATTTTGATAGTGTAAGGTTTATATATTTTGAAATAGTGAGAAAATCTATTGAAGATGAAGATATCGGTTTGCCTGATGACTTTGAAACAACTATTGCATATACTGGTAATTTGTCAGACATAACAAATTCTATAACATTGCATTATTTCAGCCAATCAATTAATTTGACTCGTGGCTCTGATTATAATGTATCCTACTATAAAGATGGTGCTAGTATAACCAGTGCAGATGTCGGCGAAATAACAATGGAAATTATTGGTGTAAATGGTTTTGTTGGAACAAAAACTGTTCAACTTACTATTATCCCAAAATCTATCGAAGACGATGGAGTTTCTAAAGACATCAAAGAAACATATACTTATCAAAATGGATATGCTTTTAATTACGGCTTAGTTAATGGTAGCGAATCTTTGGTAGAAGGCAGAGATTATATCGCTTCGTATAAAAAAGACGGCCAAACAACAGAACTTAACTCAACTGGAAGTTTTGACTATACTATCACAGGAATTAATAACTATAGCGGCACTTTGACAGGTAGCTTTACCGTAGAAAAGGGTGTGATTTCTTCTTTTGAAGAAACATCTTATGTGTTTACCTATAATAGAAGAGCACACGCCCTAGAGCTAAAAGTACAAGATGCTTTTGGTGTAGATATAAATGAAGACGAATATATACTTACATATTTTGCATGGAGTGAGGACGACGAGTCTTATGTAGGTATAAACTCATCAAATATTGACTATATAACTCCAGGCAAATATTTGGTTAGAGCGCAAGTAAACCCAGAAAAAGATAACTACACTGGTACTTGCGATGCAACTTTTGAAATTGAGAAAAAATCAATTCAAGAATTATTTGGCTCAGGCGAAACAGACGACTTGTTTAATGATATGGAATTTACAAACCAAGACATCGAACAAGAAATCGAAATCAAGTTTGAAGATTATGGTTTGATCAAAGGTGTAGATTACAATATCAGATTCGAAAATAACAAAAACACAGGAACTGCAGATGTAATCATCGAAGGAATAGGCAACTATGGTGGCAGCGTAAACTCTTCATTTGAAATTGTTGAAAAACCAATCGAAGAGATTGAAACAACAGAGGGTAGCACTCTTGCAGACTTAGTTATCGTAAAAGAATACACAGGCAGTCAAATTTCTTTGGAAGATTCAGATTTTATAGGCCTTATTGCTTACGGTGATGGATATCTTGTTGCAGGAACAGATTTTGTTTATGAGCACCTAGATGAAGAAAGAGTAGAAATCGGTGATTATAGAGTTATTTTGACAGGAACTGGAAACTATTGTAGTTCTGTAGAAATTACTATGAGAATTTCTGCTATAGATTTTTCAGCGCTAACAATCGATCCAATCGCCGACCAAAAATATATCGGTGAAGAAATTATCCCAACATTTGTATTTAGACTAAATGATGCGGTTGCGACTTTGACCGAGGGCGAAGATTATAATATAGTCTTTGAGGATAATATTGCGGTTGGCACAGCAACAATCAAAGTAACAGGTATCGGATATTATAAAGGCGAATATACAACAACCTTCAATATTATTCCTGTAATACTAGACGATACTTCAATTAGTGTTGAATACCAAAAAGAATTTATATATGATTCTAAACTAAAAAATCCTGCTCTACAAATGAAATACGAAACAGGAAAAGACGATTTAGCTTTAATCAAAACAACAGACTTTAATTCAAAAGTTTACCTTGATGTTAATAGAAACAAAGCATATGAAGTTGCTATCGACACGCTATTTGACCAACCAATTTATGATGCAAATGATTATTTAATTGTTGTCGACGGTGTGGGCAACTATAGTGGCAGGTTAGTTCTTCCTGTGACAGTAAGTAAACTTAATGTTTCTAGTGCTGTTTATAGCGAGTTTATGAGTATAGTGGGTATCGCTCAATCTTATACCTATACAGGCTCTGCAATAACTCCAGAAGTTAGGTTTGTATCAAGCTATATAGATATTTCAATGGACGATTTTGAAGTTATTTATGGTGAAAATACAGCCGTTGCAACTGGTGGCACAATTACACTAAGGGCGGTAGAAAATTCTAACTTTATAGGGGAACATCAATTCCCATTTGAAATTACCAAAGCTGATTTAGTTGTTTTGGTAGAACTAAAAAATAAAAACAAAACTTTATATGTTGGCGATAAATTGCCAGAAATTATAGTTACAAATGACGTTGGGGTTGTAGGAACATTAACTTACGATGGCTCACAAGACTCATTGTCTTTGGGCAAAAAAACATATAACTGGATATTTACTCCAGAAGACACAGATAACTACAACATCACCTACGGAACAATTACAATTTCTGCACAAGAGAAAAAAGACAGCCCAATATTGTTTATCATCTTGGGCATAATCTTGCTTCTTATTATTATTGCCATTATAATAATCTTGGTTATAAAAAAGAAAAGAAAAAACCAAGTATAAAAGTTAATCTCAAATAAAAAAGACTAGGTTGTCCTAGTCTTTTTTTTGACTATAAATTAATATGTTTATAATGAAATAGACACCTTTTTATGTTGCGGCAAAAAACAAATTAAAAGTTATCGCTTGGATTTTGGCCTTGCTCAAAACCTTTAGATTGTTAGCGAAAATTTACGGATATCATCTAACTGTTTTGCAGTTAAAACTTTGTTGCTATATAACTTTAAATATTCTTGGTTTAAATCGCTTTCAAACAATAAATAGTCGTCCGTAGCAATTGTAACTTGCAATCCAAAATCAACCATTTGTTTAATAGGATGTGTTTTAATATCTTTTGCATAATTTAAAACCAAGTTGCTAGTAGGGCATACATTAAATATAATATTTTTTTCTTTTGCCAATTGCATTACAGTTTCATCTTCTACTATATGAATCCCGTGTTGAATTTGTCTTGGATTAAAATCTACAATACACTTTTTGATGTAATCAGCACCTAGTTGTTCGCCACAATGAACTTTCGTTGTCAATTCTTTTTTATTTGCCAATTTGTAAATATTTATAAATTTTTCATTTGAACTAAAATTTTCGGTCGATGTTAAATCAATACCATGGAAAAAATTGGATTCAATTAAATCAAGGATAATTTTTTCATATTCTTCCTCATAACTATCCCTGCTAATATCAATAATCCAACGAATTTGTAAATTGTTATATTTGAAAGCTTTAAGAAATTCCACAAAGTTATTGACATTATTATCAAACACTTGAATGCAAATTTTATAATCTATATCCGTATCAACAACACTAACGCCAGTTTCTAAACATTTTTCAAAAGTTCCATTTAACAATTTAGTTAATCCGTCTATGTTGTTTTGTAATGGTTTTATATATTTTCTTGCAAAGCTAATTAAATCAGCAATATTATTTACTCTTTCGTTTGATGGTATATCTATACCGTTTTTAATTAAATACGCTCTATCACAAGAAAATACGGCATGATTATGTAAATCCGCTTTAGATATTCTTTGCAATTGTTCTTTGTTTGCGTTTGTTAATGCTTGAATAAAATTTAATTTTTCCATGATTTTATTATAGCACACTAATTTGAAATTTCTATTTAATTTAAATGAATTTATTTTTCACAACAAAACCAGAGTGATAAAAAAATCTTGAAAACAACAAATGTTTGCTCAATTTTTTTCAATATGGTTTACCCAAGAAATTTGTTTGCAAAAGTACAACTCTTGCAAAATTCTTCAGTGATATTTCTATCGGCAAAACCTTTATAAATATTTTGCGCCCTTGGGGTATTTAAAATATCGGTTATTTTACTTTTAAAAATATTGCCTAGCGCAAGTTTTCCCTCACTATCTAAACAACAGGCAACGACAGTTCCATCACACAAAATTCCAAAATGAGAACGCAAACCATAGCAAAATTTTTTGCAATTTTTCTCTTTGTTTTCTGTGTCAATCGGCCACTCAAAAGCATCTGCAAAACTTATATAAATTTTGTCTGTAAGGCTTGTGCGTTGTTGCAAATTTTTAGTTGTTAAATTTGCATTAAATATTTTATTTATTTTTTCTATTATATTTTTGTTTAATGTGTTCTTAGCATCGTTATTATTGCCATCGTTCCATAATCTAAATTCGATACATGTTTGGCTATTATCGGCAATTTCCTTGCAAGAGAAGAGTACATCTTTTAAATAGTTATCCAAAGAATTGTTGTTATTGTTTGCCTCGAAACTATGCAAACTAACAGAAATTCTTTTTGCGCAACCAGTTTTTAACAAATTCAAATTTTGTTTAATTAGTGTGCCATTTGTTGTTAAATATACATTAAGATTTTTTCTGCTACAAATCTCAAATATCTCTTTTATATTTGGGTGTAACAAGGGCTCTCCCATAAGATGCAAACAAATAGTATTTGTCAATGGCAATATTTCATCTGTAATTGCATCAAACTCATCTATAGTCATAAATCTTTTAGCTCTATTGTTTTTTGGACAAAACGAACAATTAAGATTGCATATGTTTGTTATCTCAACATAAATTTGTTTAAATTTTCTCATATTTTATATGATAACAAATTTTATAAAATTGTTAAAACAAAATCATTATGTAAATTATTATTTTTATGTATTGCGATAAGTTAGCTGGTCAAACAATAATGTTATTATGTGAGTATAAAAAACATGTAAAGTTTTTTGAAACAGAAGTCGTGTGGACAAAGCAAAAAAATCTGCCACAAACTTTGAAAAAGCAATGTAAAAATGCTATTAAAGAACATTATTTTGTTGGTTTTCAGTTTGTGGTTTTATGTAGGGGAGCGTTTGGGATTGGAATCCGAACCCTTATAACCCGCATAAATAGGCACTTTTGTTCAGCTGAGTCCCAAACGGTAGGGCGTTTGAGATCTTGTTGAACCTTTTGGGATTGGTAATAAACAGTGGACAATAGCAAAAATATGTGATATTGTAATAATATCTAGTTAGTTTACTACATAAAGACATTAAAGGGTAAAGGCGATAGAAGAATAAATGTAGTGAATTAAAACAAGAAACCCTAAAAAAACAAAAAAATGAAAGGCGAAATATAAATTTTTGTCAGCGCCTTAGAAAAAATGAGAAGAACAAGGGTAAAAATAATAAAGTAATTAAACAAAAAACAAGCCATAAGATAAAGAACAAAAATCATTTGGTAAATTAACTAGAAATATAATAAAGGAGGCTACTAATATGCGTAGCAGTATTTTTGCGGGCATATTAAAAGTAGTTGGAATCCCTGTGTTTCTAGTCAAGTGGATTTTAAAAGCTATTTGGTTTTTTACATATGGATTTGTAGGCCTTTTGTATAAGGTTAGCTTTATCAGTGGCGTTAGGTCTGGTAAAGTTGCTTATACTATTGCTAGTACAGCTATTTTAATATGCATTGCTTTATTTGTTTATTTTATAAAAAAATAAAAAACATTGTAGTAAAAAGATAAAAACAGCATTGAAATTCAGTGTTGTTTTTTATTGTTTGAATTTTTTAGTTATTGCTTTAAGATTAAAGAATTGTATGTTATAATATTGGTGGAGAATAAGCGTGGAACAAATCACAGAAGAAATAGTTGTTAAACAGATAAAGGACTTTCTTATAAACAAAAAGAATGGCAATTGGCATGAAGATAAAATTAAAGAGGCGAAGCTTCATGGGCATGGTGTAGATATTATGCTTGTGGGTGGGAAGAGAAACTCAGAGTATTTCTTTATTGAGTGTAAGGGTAAGTCTTATTCAAAATCAGCCAAGTCTGTCAATAAAGAAGGTTGGTTAAATGCTCTTGGTCAACTTATTACAAGAATGACGACAAGTAGAGTGATAAAAACTGGTGCAAAAAAAGGAGAACCTAACAGGGCATACAAATATGGGTTGGGATTATGTAAAGAGGGCGCAATGACGGCTTTAAGAAGAATACCGAAGGAAATGGCGAAAATATTAGATCTTTATATTTTTTCTGTTGATGATGAGGGGGAAGTTGAGATGTTTACACCTTCTCAATTTAATAGTTAAAAACAGAATATACTAATTATATAAAAAACCACTGTAAACCAATTACAGTAAAAAAATATTTAGAAAAAAGCAGTTTTGTGTTGACAAAGCTGTTTTTTTGTGTATAATGGTTGTTGTAAGATGATAAAAACAAGGAGGGAGTATGCTGTTAAAGGATATAGCTAGTATAGAGTTTTCCTTGCCTGTGTCAGATTCGGGGAATGCGGTTTATGGTAAGTGGTTAAACGGTTCTGGCTTGTTGCAGGCAAATATTATTGAAACTATAGAAGCAACAAATAGCTTCAAGGAGAAAACGATTATCAAAGCGTCTAGAAAGGACTTATTGTTAAAAAGGGTTTCGCCAATATATGTAAATGTTTATGAAAGTGAAGAAGATGTTTATCTTGGCGGCAATATTATAAGGATAAGACCAAACAATGGAGTTAATCCGTATTTTGTAGCTATGATAATAGAAAATTGTTTGCCTGAAATTAACAACTCGTCAAACAAAGGAACGGCTCTTCATGCAATAAATAGACAGGTGCTTGAAAACATACAATTGCCAGATGTTGATAAAGAAAGCCAATTTAAGTATGGTGAAATATATAGGCTTTCTAATAACAAAGAGCAGCTAATAAAACAACTTTTAGAAAAAGAACAATTAAAATCAAAAACATTAAAGAATAAAGTTATGTCAAAAATAGGAGGAAAATTATAATGGCAGAACAAAAGAAAACAACAAAAAACGATATTGAAAAAACACTATGGGCAGCAGCTGATACTTTTAGGGATAATATTGATGCAGCCAACTACAAAGATTATGTATTATCTATGCTTTTTGTAAAATACTTGAGTGATACTTTTAAGGAAAATGTAGATAAACTAAAAAAAGAATATGAAGGTATTAGACTAACTAGACAAATACAAAACTTACCTTTTGTTTTGACAGAAGAAAGTTCTTTTGAATATCTTTACAAAAATAGAAACAATGTTGATATCGGTACAAAAATTTGTGAGGCTTTAACCCAAATTGAAACTTCAAACCCAATACTTGCAGGTGTTTTTAGAGGTATTGACTTTAATAGCGAAGCTCACCTTGGTAAAAAAGAACAAAAGAACCCAATCTTGAGAGCTCTTTTAGAAGATTTTGTAGATCTTGATTTAAGACCAAGCATGATCGAAACAAGAGCTGGAGAAGTTCCTGCCGATGTTATTGGTGATGCTTATGAGTATATGATTGGTGAGTTTGCATCAATGGCTGGAAAGAAAGCTGGATCATTCTATACACCTCAAGCTGTTTCTGAAATTATGGCACAAATTGTTGATCCTCAAGCAAGAGATAGGGTTTATGATCCAACATGTGGTTCTGGTTCTCTTTTGATTCGTGCTGCGAAAAAAGGTGGCCTTGATAAAGTTTCAATTTACGGTCAAGAAAAAAATAACAGTGCTATTTCAATGGCAAGAATGAATATGTTCTTACACGAAATTAAAGATGCAAAAATCGCATGGGGAGATACTCTTGCAAACCCTCAACACTTAGATAGTGATGGCAACCTAATGAAATTTGACTGTATTGTTGCTAATATGCCATTTAGCTTAGATAAATGGGCAAACGGCTTTAACCCTGGTGGTGAAGTAGTTTCAGATGATGACAAGAAATCAAACAAAAAGAAAGTAGAGTTTAAGATGACCCCAGATCTTGATAGATGGCACCGTTTTGAACTAGGTGTTCCACCATCAAGCAAAGGTGATTGGGCTTTCTTATTACACATGATTTATAGTATGAGTGGAGATGGAAGAGTCGCAGCTGTTGCTCCACACGGTGTTTTGTTTAGAGGGGCCGCTGAAGGCAAAATAAGAAAAGAAATTGTTGACAAAAACTTGATTGATGCAGTTATTGGTTTGCCTGAAAACATATTCTATGGAACACCTATTCCTGCTAGCATTATTGTGTTTAGAAAAAATAGAACAAATACAGATGTGTTGTTTGTAGACGCATCAAAAGAGTTTGATAAACCAAAAGCAAAAAATGTGCTAAACGAACAAACACATGTTAAGAAGATTGTAGAAATCTACAAAAACTTCAAAAACGGAAACTATCAAGATGCTGAGTTAGAAAAATACAGCCATGTTGCAACATTAGACGAAATCAAAGCAAACGACTATAACTTAAACATTCCAAGATATGTTGACACTTTTGAAGAAGAAGAAACAATTGATATTGCAAGAGTTAATGGAGATATTGCACAAATTAAAGCTGAACTTGCTGAAGTTGAAAAACAAATGCAACAATATTTAAAAGAGTTGGGACTAGATGAATAAAGCACAGGAAGATAAAATAGCAGTTTCTAATTTATTATTAGAAAATGCAGTAGAAGCTTTAAAGGCAGCCGTGGAAATTCATAATAATCCTAACATTAGCTATAAATATCCAACGGTATCAATATTGATTATAAATTCTTGGGAATTAGCTATGAAGGCATTTGTTATAAAAAACGAAGGACTTGCTTCTGTTAAAACTGATTCGGAGCATACAATCACATTATATCAAGTAATGCCAAAAGTTGAATCTAAGATTGGTCAATTTTTTGCTAATACAAGATCTTCCATAGAGATATTAAATAAGTATAGAAATGATTTTGAGCATTTTAATCTTATTGAAGATTTTGAAAGTGTTCTTTATGGGATAATTGCTAAAAATATTGATTTGCTAGTTAGTTTTATTATAAGAGACTGTGGTTTCTCTGATAGCTTTTTAGAAAAATTTAATGTTTTGCCTCTAAGTTTTAAGGTTGCGAAATCACCGTTTGAAATTTTACAAATCATTAAAGAAGAACCTAAAGATGAAGTTGTAAAGAGTTTTGTTGATATGATTTTTGAAGGAATAAATCAAGGTGCACAAATTCTATATAATATAGATATAAAATTGCAATCGGTTAAAAAAGATGAGGATCTTCAAGTGGCTATTAATAAAGATAGCCCTATATCAGTCTCTTTGGAAAAAACATATCATTTAACTGATGATAAAGATGCGCAAAAAATTACCCTTTCAGATGAAGAACTATTTGCTATGTATCCTCATACTTATACTTCTATAATTGAAAAAGCTAGGGAAAAATATGAATTTAAAAATCAATCTGATATTCATAAAAAAATAATGAAGGAATTAAAAGATAGTAATAAATATACTTATCATAGAAAGAATCATCCTATGAAAAAAAGTGGTTCAGATGTATTTTATTCAGAAGTTTCATTGGAGCTGTTTGAAAAATATTGTACGAAAAAACAAAAGGAGAACAAATGATAAAAGAAATACCAAATGGATGGAAATGCAATAAGTTAAAAGAGATAGGTAAATTTACTAAAGGCTCAGGAATACCTGGGTATTCTTATGTCGATTGCGGTGTGCCTTGTATTGGATATGGTGATATATATACCACCTATAATATTCAATTTAATAAATCAGTACATTTTACAGATTCTGAAACAGCAAGAAGTGGAAAAGTTGCTAAAAAAGGGACTTTAATGTTTACTGGCTCTGGCGAAACTGCAGAAGAGATAGGTAAATGTGTATGTTATACAGGTGATGAGCTTCTTTATGCTGGTGGGGACATAATTATGTATAATACAGACAAGGTAAACCCTGTTTTTCTAGCTTACCAACAAAATGTTTGGGCTTTTATTAGAGAAAAAGCAAGGTTTGGACAAGGCCATTCTGTTGTTCACATTCATGAAAGTGAACTTGGAGATTTGAATTGTTTATATCCAAAAGAGAGAACAGAACAAGATAAAATTGTTGAGATTTTAGATGTTTGGGCTAAAGCTGTTGAGTTTCAAGAGCAAAAAGTTGAGAAACTTAAAGAAAAGAAAAAAGCCCTAATGCAAAAACTTTTAACAATAAAGGGAGAAGCTTTTTCTATTCAAGATTTGCTTGATAAGAACTACTGTAGACTAATAAAACCAAAGGAACTTGGAAGGTTTGATGGGGAAAAAACATATTTGTCAACAAGCTCTATAATTAACGATGAAATTATTTCTAATGAAGGGCAAGTTACTTATAATGATAGACCTAGTAGGGCTCAAATGAAGCCGTTAGAGAATAGCGTTTGGTTTGCAAAAATGGAAAACAGTGTAAAAGTTTATAAGTTTAATAAGAATGAAGAAGACAAATACATTTTATCTACAGGATTTTATGGTTTTCTATCTAATGAAGAAAAATTATCTTCTGATTTTTTGAAACAAATTTTTTTAAGTTATAATTTTAATGCGCAAAAAGATATTTTTGCAGAAGGTAGTTCACAAAATGGAATTAAAGATGATCATTTATCAGATATTTTAGTAAACATTCCATCGTTAGATAATCAAAAACGCATTGCTAATATATTAAGATTTAATGATCTAATTATAATTAAAGAAAAAGCGTTGTTGTATCAATATAAAGAACAACAAAAAGCATTAATGCAAAAATTATTGACTGGAGAGATAAGAGTATAAGGAGAAAGATGTATGGCAAATCATACAATATTTAACGAAAGACCAGAGTGTCAAGATAGACTTATTAAGGTTTTGACAAATCTTGGTTATAAGTATGTTTCTAGAGCAGAGGCAGAAGAAAAAAGAAAGAACCTTAGAAATGTTATTTTTGTAGATGAGCTTACTAAGTTTTTGAGCACACAAACATATAAGTATAAAGGTTCAGAATATAGATTTTCAGGGGAATCAATTATAAATGCTATAAGAGCAGTTGATGCCTCTCTTTTGCAAGGTCTTGCAATGGCAACAAAAGAGATTTATAACCTTTTGACTCTTGGCATCAGTGTAGAAGAAAGTATTGTTGTAGATAAAGATGTGCCGATAAAACAGTCTTTTGATTTGCACTTTATTGACTTTGAACATCCGGAAAATAATATTTGGCAAGTGACAGAAGAGTTCTCGGTAGAAAGAAACAATGGGCAATACGCAAGACCGGATATTGTTATTATGCTAAATGGTATACCTGTTGTTGTTATTGAATGCAAAAAATCAAGCGTTGATGTAAAAGAAGGCATAAACCAAAATGTTAGAAATATGATGCCCGAATACATTCCACACTTATTTAAGTTTGCACAACTTGTTTTTGCAATAAACCCTAATAAAGTAAAATACGGAACCTGTGGAACAGGAGCCGATTATTTTGTTGAGTGGAGAGAGGACAAAGATTATCTTGCTTGGCAAAAAGAAGTGTGCGAAAGGGTTGTTTCTGATGGACAAATTTTGGAGCAAGATAAAATTGCTGTTTCTATGCTTTCTCAAAATAGACTTCTTGATATTATTGCAAATTATATTTTGTTTGATGGGAATATTAAAAAGGTTGCAAGACATCAACAATATTTTGCTGTAAGTAGAGCAATGGATAGACTCAATGGAAATGACAATGTAGATGCTGAAGGTGGCGTTATTTGGCACACTCAAGGTAGTGGCAAGTCTTTGACAATGGTTATGCTTGTTAAGAAGATTTTGAAAGAAAAAGCAAGTGAAAACCCAAGATTTGTTATTGTTACAGACAGAATAGATTTAGACAAGCAAATTAAAGACAACTTTGCAAGGACCTCTATGAGTCCTGTTAGAGCAGGAACAGGTAAAGGGCTAAAAGCTCTACTTGCAGATAAAGGTAATATAATTATTACTACACTTATTAATAAGTTTGAAACAGTTATTAAAAATAGATATATCGACCAAAGTTCTGACAATGTTTATGTGCTTATTGATGAGGCACATAGAAGTAATTATAGTGCGATGTATAACTATATGAAAGAAGTATTGCCACACTCTAAGATGATTGCTTTTACTGGAACACCTCTTATTGCTAAACAAGATAGAAATACAATTAAGCAATTTGGTGAGCTTATACATAGTTATACAATGAAAAGAGCAATTGAAGATGGAATTACTGTTCCCCTTGTTTATGAGGGAAGAAAGGTTGTTCAAAATGATCCAACAAAAACAATAGATAATTATTTTGAAAGCTTAACAACAGGCCTTTTAGAAGAGCAAAAGAAAGAACTTAAAGATAAGTTTAGTAGGTTCAAAAGACTAGCTGAGGCCAAAAGTAGAATAAACCTACTAGCTTTTGATATTTGCGACCACTTTAGAGGTTATTGTTTGCCAAAAGGCCTTAAAGCTATGGTTGTATGTTCTTCTAGAGCTGCTGCTGTAGAGATGTTTGAAGTTATTAAACAAAATAGTTTTGGTGATATTAAACCGGCAGTTTGTATTTCCTTTGGCGCAAAGGATGAAGATGAAGAAAATATTACAAACAGTGATTTGAAAAAGATTAACGATTATCATCGAACTTATGTAGAAAAGTTGTTTGGAAATAACGACGAAAGATATGATGAGTCAATTACTGAAAGGTTTAAAAACCCTGAAGGTGATATCAATATGCTAATTGTTAAAGACAAACTATTAACTGGCTTTGATGCACCTGTTGCTGGTGTTTTGTATGTTGATAAACCAATTCAACAACACTCGCTACTTCAAGCAATTGCAAGAGTAAATAGGGTTTACAATGGAAAAGATTTTGGCTTAATAGTCGATTATTGGGGGATCTTTACAAGCCTAAACAAAGCAATTGATATGTATGACGATGCAGAATCTGGTTTTAATCAATTCAATAAAGAAGACATTGAGGACTCTGTGTTTGGTCCTGTTGATGAGAAAAATAATCTAGAAAAGTCATATAACGAACTAAAAGATTTCTTTGCTCTGCCAAGCAATGCTACAAGTAATGAGTGGCAAGAATATTTGAAAGAGGAAGTGAAAAGAAAAGAGTTTTATGAAAAACTTAAAGACTTTGAAAAAAGATTGTTTTTGGCATTATCTAACAGAAGCATCTTTATTGAGGTGGGTATTGATAAAATTGAGTTTTATAAATCTCAATGGTTATTCTTCAAAAAACTAAGAGAAGCTGTTTCAATGAGGTATGATGAAGTTTCTGATTTTTCACAATATGAAGAGGGTATGAAAAACTTAATTAATACATTTGTAAATGCTACAGATGTTGTAACAGTTGTTAAACCTGTTTCTATTGGCGATGAAAAAGGAATGCAAGAAGCTATCAACAAGATGGATTCAAAAGAAGCAAAAGCTGATTTTATTAAAACTAGAATTGAATCAAAACTAAAACAAGTAAGATACGAAGATCCGTTATTATTTGAAGAGTTTTCTGAAAAAATTAAGAAAACCTTAGAAGAATACGAGAACTCTAGAAATATCGATTTATATCTTAACGAAATGGAAGAAATGGCTAACGACATAAGAAATGGTATAACAACAAAAGATTATCCATCTGCGATAAAATCAGATGTTGATGCTAAAGTATTTTATGGTTCTATAGTTCATAGAATTTCTTCTATTATTGCTAATATATCTTTATCTATTGAGGATATTATTGCAGATTATTCAATTAGAGTTAAAGATGCAATTGTAGAAAATACAAAGAGAGATTGGAAGTATAATGAATCTGTTCACAAGCAAATCCATAGAGTTTTGGATGATATTATTTTCGATTTGTTTGACACTCTTGGTATTGATACTAATGATGAAAACAATATTGATGTTTTGGACCTGATAGAAGATGATATCATGAAAGCTGCGGTTGCGAGGTATTAATGGAGAATAGTAAATTAGAACTTGGCTCTATAAATGGTGATGTTTTTGTTTTCGTAGAAAAAAAGAATATTAAAAATGTCCATTTAAAGGTGTACAGAGATTTGACTGTAAAATTATCTGTACCTGAAAAAGTTTCCGATGAGTGGATTAAAACTTTTTTAGATAAAAGAAAAGAATGGATAAATAAACAAATATTTAAATATAAACAATCCAGTGGAAATAATACTTTAGTTTTATTAAAAAATGGCTGTTCTGTGCAAATGCTTGGCAAAGACTTAAGGGTTTATATCAAACAAGGAAAGAAGAATGTTGAAGTTTTGGAAAAACAAATAAATATTTATTTAGAAGATAATAAAAACTTAGAAAAGGCAACAAAACAATTTGACCAATGGTGGAATGCTTATTCTCAAAAATTGTATCAAGAAAAAATAACTAATTATTACAATACAATTTTTAGAAAATACGGAGTTGAGTTTCCATCAATTCAAATTAGGAAAATGAAAACTATGTGGGGGAATTGCAATCCCATAAAATCCATCATTACACTTAATAAATATTTACTAAAAGCAAGTGAATTGGAAGTTGAGTATGTAATAATGCATGAGATGACTCACTTGTTATATCCAAGACACAATGCAGATTTTTATAATTTTTTAACAATTCAAATGCCTGATTGGAAAGAAAGAAAACAAATTCTTGATTTAGAAGTTGTACAAGGGATATAATTAAGGAAAGGAACATTAATGAAAGATAATTTAATTGATTATTATAAGATTCTTTTGATTTCATTAATTAGCTCATTGACGATTACTGGGGTTGGTTTTATAGATGATAAAATATGGAATCTTGTTTTTGTAATTATAGGAATGGTTTCATATGCAATTGTTGGTTTGCTGTATTCTATTAAAGCACTGAAAGGAAAACAAGCCGGTAAGGAAGCTTATACGACAATATTTTTAATACTTATCATAATAGGGTTTTACATATATCAGGGAGTCATAAATTTTCAAAAATGGTTAATGTCATGGCCTTTATGGGTTAAGATAATGGTTCCGTCAATTTTATTGATATTAATAATTATGGTTGTAATATTAATATGTATTAAAAGAAAAAAAACAAATAAAAACACCCAATCATAATACATTGGGTGTTTTATTATATTGAGGTTTGTTATGAGAGGACAGAT
>JAZUBK010000006.1:0-5806 GCA_045638465.1 Clostridia bacterium
GTTTGCATAGTAATTTGTTGACAATTATAGGGTTATTTTGTAAAATTATTTATATAAAAGAGGGTTTTTAATGGCAGAAGATTTCAATAACAAAGCCTTAAGAGGTAGCATTTCACAAATATTACTAAATGCCCTAGTTTCTGGCGACAAATATGGCTATGAAATTTGCAAAGATATTGAGCAAAAATCAAATGGCAAACTTATGCTAAAGCAACCTAGCCTATATAGTAGTTTGCGCCGTATGGAAGGCCAAGGCCTTATTACTTCATACTGGGCTGATAGCGATTTGGGTGGAAGACGTCACTACTATAGCATCACCGAAAAAGGCCGCAAACATTATGAGAAAAAGCAAGTCAACTGGAATGAGTTTGGAGATTTGATTAACGCCCTTCCAACAAATGCAGACTCAGACAAAGATGAAACTGTAGACCTTGTTGATTTTGGTACTATAGGCCAAGACATTAAAAGCACAACAAATGATACTCAATCAGATTTTGGCGTTGTAAAACAAGAAAATTTATTTTCTATGGCAAAATCTATCCCCGCAAAAAAACAAGACATAAGTTCTGGTGGTGAAACTTTTATACAATTTGATATGTTTGCCCAAAAACCAAACTTTATCAAAACCACCGCCGAAACTCCAGAAGAATCTTTCTCTACTTTCAAGAGTAAATATTCTACTATAACAGGTAGCATAGAACCTACCGAAAATGAAACATCAGATTCAGTAATAGACGTAGAGGAGTTTGACATTGATGAAAGCGATGGCATAACAACTTCTGAAGATCTTTTGGAATCTGTTATTCCAGACGAAACAGAAAATGAAATAAGCGAAGATATTTTTGCTGAGCAATATGATGATGAAGATGCTTCTGTAGAAGAAGTAACAGGACCAGGCGATATCGAAGATTCAAACACAGTCTCTGATGACGATATCATAAGTGACCAACCTCTGCATACAGATAGTTTTGAAGAGGATTTTATTGATGGCGTATCTGAACCAATAGAGGACACTTCAAAATCAAACTCTGTCAAAGATCTTCCAAAAGATTATTTTGATAACACAATATCTGAGTTGCTAGTTAGCGGAAAATCTAAACCAAACGATATAATTGATAGCTCAGATAAATATTCTGCTAAAAAAAGAGATTTTGATACATACTCTTTTACAGATAAACAACAACAAGAGCAATATGTTCCTACAGGAAAATTCGCTTATAGAAAAGATAGCGAAAATATTTATGGCAGTGATTTTTCTGCAATCGAGAGCGAAAGCCTAAAGGGTAGCCTATCAGACTTTTTAGGAGATTCTGATACAGAAGAAGAAAAGCCAAATGATATCTCTTCTCTATTCAAATTTACTGAAGAAGATAACCAAGACATTTTTGTTTCTGAAGACAAAAATGAAACAAAAGCAACTATTGATGACGTGATACCTCAACCAAAACCACTAGAAGAATATGATGAAGTGTTAAAAGATCACGAACGAATTGATGTTCCGCTATATACTTCTACTCAAGAAAACAAAGTAGAATTTATAGGAACAGAAAACAATGGTAGCTTTATTCAAAAACTAGAGAAAAAAGAAACCCTAAATTATAAAGACAAACTTGCAGATCTATATACAGATACTAGCAAGGTAAACCCATATAATAAGCCTCTTGCAGAAGAGACTGTTAGTCTTGATAGTGAGGAAATATTTGAAAGCCCAAAACCTGCTTATAAGCCTAACTTTACAAGCGATCTTGAGACTTTGCAAAGCGATCTAAACAAAGACGGTATAAAACTTAGAATTTATAACAAATCAGCTTATACAAAAACAAAGCAAGACAACTATATCAATTATAGTTTGTTATCGTTGATCAAAGGCTGGATTGTATGGTTTATTATGCTTGTAGAAATAATAGTAACAGCTGTTATTTTACATACAAATCAACTATTACCAGTTGCTCAAGTAAGTTTTTACTACTGGGCTGGTGGCCTTACTCTACTTTATCCGTTATATTATACTCTTGCGTATTTTATAGACCCTTACAAAAAAGTAGTTTCTACATTTAAATTAAATATTAGTTTGTTTAATAAATTTTTAGCAATGCTTATCAATATCATATTTATCTTTGCGCTAAATTTATTCTTTGGTATGACATCTCTTAACCAATTATCTTATTTGAGCTATTGGCTATTGCCTATCGTACTTACATCAAACTATATCATTTCTACACTTATTTACTTTATTTTGCTAAAAGGTAAAAAGTTTTCTATTTAACCAAAAATTATTTTGTGTTAAAATCAGATTAGGAGAATAAGATTTTGAGCGAACAAATTGCACAAGTTTTACAAGTAAAAAACTTAACCAAAAAATATGGCGACAGAGTTGCCGTAGACAATATCACCTTTGATATCTTCGAAGGTGAGATTTTTGGTTTCTTAGGACCAAATGGCGCAGGAAAAACAACCACTATCAAATTAATTACCGGTCTTGCAAAACCAACCTCTGGAGAAATTACCATATGTGGTTACTCTCTAAAGAAAAAATTTGAAAAAGCTATAAGATGTGTTGGTGGCGTCATTGAAAACCCAATTCTTTACAAAGATTATAGCGGTCTAGAAAACCTAAAATATTATGCGAGTTTATATCCAAAGATTGATTTGCAAAAAATCAATAACGTTGTAGAACTTGTTGGCCTTACTGATCGTATCAACGACAAAGTAAAAACTTACTCTCTTGGTATGAAACAAAGATTAGGTATCGCTCAAGCCTTACTTCACGATCCAAAATTATTGCTTCTTGACGAACCAACCAACGGCCTAGATCCAAATGGTGTTCTTGAGATGAGGGCCTTTCTAAAAAAATTAGCTCACTCACAAGGTATATCAATTTTGATATCAAGCCACATCTTAGCTGAAATGCAAATTATTTGCGATACAATAGGCATAATGAACAATGGTAAAATTATTGAATTAAAGACCGTTGACCAAATAACACAAGGCAACGAAGCCGAACAAAAAATCGAAATCGCAGTTAATTTCCCTAACTACGCAGGAAAATTACTAACCAATAAATATAATCTTGAGCATCTTGATATTGTAAAAAATGTTATTACAGTACCACTAAGCAAAGACAAAATACCTGCAATAATACAACTTCTTGTTGTTAATGGCATAGATATCTACTCTATCGGCGCCGTTTCTAAGACTCTAGAACAAGTCTTCCTAGAAACCGTTAGTATGAAGGCTTTGCCATATTCAACTATAGACTAAGGAGAAAAATATGGGAATTTTTAGACTATTTCGTGGAGAACTAAGAAAGATTTTCCTAAAACCAGGAATATTCATAATGGCAGGACTATTGATACTCGTACTTGCTATATCACCTAAGTTCTTTACACCAAACAACAAAACCGATATTTCATCACACAAGTTTAGCGGAAACACTGTAAGCGAAGTTTTCCTAGATTTTAGAGAAAAAGAACTTACCGAAAAAGGCCCAAAATTTGTTTATTCAGATTTAGAAGAAAATGCCGAAACAATCAACGAACTTTTGACCTTGGCAAAGAGTCCAAAGAGCGAACTTCAATCTGCCTTTTTTGAAACCCAAAATGCAAGAGAAAGTTTCTCTGGAAAAATTCAAGTTCATGATGTTTCAGATAGCGACTTGCCAGAACTAAAAGCTGCCGTTCAAAAAATCTATGACAATGCAGTTCAAACAAAATCTCTATTTCTTGACTATCTAAAAAGAGATTTGCCACTTATTTTGGTTACCGAAGAGGAAGAGTCAAACATCACCTTCGCCCTAAATAACCTTATTACAAAACTTGATTTGTATGTTGGCAAAGATAAATCAATTGATGATTACAAAGATTTAGAAACCTATATCGAAACAAATGAAATTATCACTGTTTTGAAAAAAAATATAGGAACAATAAATGACCTTAAATATAAAAAACAAACATTGCAAGATTTGTATGACGACTATTACTCAACAACCTCTGTTACTCTTACTACCCTATACAATCAAATGACAGAAATGGTTGCAACATCTGGTTCATCAAGCGATGCAAAAGATATAGTTAAACTTACAAACCACGCATACAAATATTTAGGCATAGCAGACAACGCAACTAATATTCTAAAATATGGTGTAATGAACGCTATTTCTCAAACAGTATCAGACAAAACACTATCTAGCTACCAAGGCGAAATCTTTGAAAACTTCAACTCATATAAAGTCGAAGAATCGCTTTCTAAATACACATATTTGTATGACAATAATAAGTCAGACAAAGACTTTGCGAACGTTCTAGCCTTCAACCAAGGCTCAAATACCAAAACAAATGCTTACGACTATATGTATTTTGTAATGGAAATTATGAGTTTTGTTATTATAGCTTATTGCGTAGTTCTAGGTGCAAATATGATTGCTAGTGAACAAAGCTCAGGCACAATGAAAATGATTGCTATAAGACCATACAAAAGATGGAAAATAATGTTCTCAAAAATACTTGCTACTTTGTTCTTTGCATTCATCTTTATGACTGTTACTGCAGTTGTTTCACTAATTACTGGCCTTATTATCTATAATCTAGATTCTTTACCAATTCTTGCAGTATTCAACGCAAAATATGTATTCCCTATTGCAGCTCCACTTATGTATCTTATTTACTTCGGTTGCGTATTCATTAAAATTTGGCTATTTGTTATGATTGCCTTTGCAATTTCTACAATATTCAAAAACGGCATCATCTCAACAACAATTTCTATCTTACTATACTTTGTAACAATGATAGTTACTTTTGTTGCTTCTGGTGCAAACTGGATTAAATACATAATTACTGCAAACTTTGACTTGTTTAAATATTTCGGAGGATCTTTCCTTATTAATCCAGCAAACAACACAGCATTAACAAACCTATTTATCTCACCAGTATTTACAGATACAAATGTACTATTTGGAGGAATAATCGTAGGTGTATTAATGATAGGCCTTCACCTTCTAACTTATTTGTTCTTCACAAAGCGTGATATTAATTAATCATTAATAATTAAACAACAAAAAAACAAGGTATTTTAGCCACTACATTTTGATACTAGTGTAATAATTAAGAGAATTAGATATATTGTCTAGTTCTCTTTTTTGTCTGCTTAAATTTAGTTTTGTTCGTGTACTTGTTGTGTTTGAGCGAAGCGAGAACAGTTGTATATGACAAGCACACGCCTCAGTGCCATTTTTAATTTTTTATAATTATTTTTATTATAACAATTTTAGTACTTGTGTGTTATAATACATTGAGGAGAAAAATTTATATGAAAAATTTAAAATATTTCCTTTCAATTATTTTTGCAATATTTTTTTCATTTGTATTATCAGGTTGCAACAACTCAAATACACCACCTGACAACAACGACGTTTCAAACAATGATTTTACATACACTTGTTCAGCATTGATACAGGATATATCAACTATTTTAAATTTTTACCCTGCATCAGATATATCACTTGTTAGTTTGGAAAATCAATCATCCATACCACCTGAAAAAAAACAATATAATGTGTCAAACGAAAACTGCTTATTGTATTTAAAAAATTCTTTGGAGTTTTGGCAAGTATGTGAAACCTATTATCCACTAGGATTAACTGCATATAATAAAAGCGACACAACAACTTATTATTGGCAAAAAACAACAAATGGGTTTTACTTTGAACAGAAATATAGTCCTTTAAATTCAATAAATAAATATCATTGGATTTATAATATGCAATTTTATAATGAGACTTTTTGTTTAGAATATTATCAAAATAAAGGCT
>JAZUBK010000007.1:0-1881 GCA_045638465.1 Clostridia bacterium
GTTATCGTTTATGGTGTAAGTGCAAGTGTAGTTTATGGCTTAATATACTGGATCACTACACTTTTTTAACTGAAAATAAAACAAGCCAATGAGGAACTCTCTCATTGGCTTGTTTACATATTAGTTAGTGTCTGCCTAATTCTTCGTAAAGTTTTTTGTAGATGTAAAATGGTTCTTTCCAATCTTCATAATATCTAAGTATTACATCGCCTGAGGGTAGACCAAGTTTTGCTAGCTCGTAGCGTTTGGGAATATCATTCCCATCCTTAATCCACTTTGAAATTATATCGTCAACTTCGCGTTTGCTGTATTTTGCCTTTTTGCTAACTAGAACCTTTATACCGTGTTCTTCACAAAAGGCAGCAAAAGTTCCGTATCGATGTAAAATTGTAGATTGAGAATAAATGAACGTTTCATAAAAAACTTTTTGGGATTCTACGACACGTTCTTTTTCACCAAAATGCTGGTCAACAGCTTTTTCTATTGCATCCTTGGATATATACTCCGTTCTTGCTAATACTTCAACACCAAGAGCTGTTTGATATGCAGCTAAAGAACCAAACAGCCTGTCAATAACTTTGGCAGAAGGTAAGTTGTTTTCTGCTCGCAGGTCTCTTTGCGTTAACTTGCCATTATTATCTGTAAATAATTTTCCGTATTTTAGCGCATTTTCTTTTGTCCAACGAATTCGCGGAGTTAAATTACAAAGTACTCTTTTTATATCCGTGAAATTTTTACATTCAGGGTAGTGTCTAAGAACACATGGGATTGAGGGTAATTTGTTTGATTTCGTTAGATCTTCTTGAATAATATCTCCTTTCTGTGCGACAAATGAAAGTAATGCAGCTTTGATGGTTTCGCGATTCCAGCTGTATGACAGATCTTCAATACCAAATGCTTTTTTGAGATCGGTCAATCCGCCATAGTAAAGAATTACATAACGAAAAGAGGGTAATTTGTTGTACTCCCGACCAAAGTCAACTTTGCATATGCTACCTTTCTTCTGTATGAAGGCAGCTATTATTTGATCAAATAGTTCTTTAGTCATCTCATCATTATCGCATTTTTGAGGAATTTCGATTGGTGTAGGCTCTGAATCAATTAAAGCGCCGCCTTGTAAAAACTGTTTGGCTTTCTCTTCTAAAATAAAATCCTTTAGTTCCTTGTCATTCTTCTTTAAATTGCAGTCCGCACATAATAGCTGGCAGTTCTCTAAAGTGGATTTTCCACCTTTGGCAAATGGATGAATATGATCAAAATGACAATCCTTTATTGAAGATAGCTGAGTGCCACAGACCTCACAGCAAATTTTGCCGTTGTATTTTTCAAGATTTGCTTTTATTACCTCTAACTTAATGGAGTCAGAAAAATCTCTATTACTCATGTATAAACTCCTTTCCACATCTTGTTTGTTATATAGTAGCATAATCTGCGGAAAGGTGTCAATAAATTGTTTTAATATAGTGGATGCGGTTGTAGAAACGTATCTTAAGATTGTTAATGCTTTTAGGTTCGACCGGCTTTTACCTATTTCAAAACAATTTGAGCCGTTTCGACAAAAAACACTGCGTCCTATCTAGACACAAGCAGAGGGGTTTATCTTAGGCGTGGGTGCCAAAATGTTCACCATCGCCGGACCGGTTATCGTTTACGGTGTTTCGGCATCGGCGGTTTACGGGCTTATTTATTGGATAACTACAATATTCTAATCGTAGGGCGGGGACTTGCGTCCGGTGAAAGAAAGGGACTGTTGCAAAACGAAAGTTTTGCAGCAGTCCTCTTTTTGCGCTTATCGTGTGTTTTTGCTCCTTGTCGGAGAGGATATAATTGGCGAAAAGGCAGATTCTGGTGTATTTTGGGTATAGCAAAGCTGACCGGGAG
>JAZUBK010000008.1:0-28569 GCA_045638465.1 Clostridia bacterium
ATTAGTAAAGACTGTGATTATATCCCTATGAAACCTGTATTGCCATCTGGATATACTACAGATATTGTTTATAGATCAATCCGCACAGATGCGGCAGTCAACCCAGGCAATAGTGGTGGCCCTATGTTTAACAAAGACGGCAAAGTAATTGGTCTTATTAATATAAAAATTGAAAATGAAGAAATAGATAATATGGCATACGCAATACCAAGTGATATTGCACTAAAAGTATATAACAACATTCTTGCTAATCAACCTACAAAAAAAGTTAATTTAGTAAAAACAGGTCTTACTTACCAAATCACAACAAGCACAGCTTTTTATGATGAAGAGATTGATAGGGTAAGAATCAAAGAAGGTGTAAAAATCTCAGCTATTACTTCATCTAGTCCTGCTATTACAAAACTAGAAGTAGGCGATATTGTTAATTCAATTACTTTTGGCGGAAAGACATACAATATAACTAGAGCGTTTGAACTTACAGACTACGAATTAGACTTTAGACCAGGTATGGAAATCACATATAATATTACCCGTGGCGGAGTTACACAAAACGTTTCTGTAACATACAACGATGTTACAAAACCTATTTAGTAAACAAAAATTATAAATAGCAACTAAAAAACACCGATTTTTAGTCGGTGTTTTTGTTTGTCTATTTGTTTTAGAAAATATGTCTTTGGCTTAATTTATTTGCCATTTTGACCTGGTTAGTGACCTTGTTGATATTTTTAATAAATATTCATCATCTTCTACACTATCAAGGTCTGCTTTGATATATGCCTTAGAAGTTATAACTCTTTTTTCATATTTTGTAGCAATCTTTCCTGTATATATTTTACCCTTTACAGGCATAGCAATTTGGCAAACATTTTCTACAGTGTCTTTGTCTTTACAAGCAAACATTAATGTATTGGTGCAGTTTGAAATAATTATATCAGCCTCTTCTTGGTAGATTAATTTTATATCTTCATAAGAAGATACAAGCAAAGAGGTGCTTATATTTCTGCTTCTGCCCAGGGTCATAATATATGGCATAATATTGATTTTACCCAAAGTTAAGATGTTTTCGATAAAGATATCAATATGCTTTGGTAACTGGCCAACAAGAGTTGTTCTTGCTTTATCTAGTAGCTTTGTTATTATTTTGTCTACAAGAAGGTTAGTAAAATGGCTATAAATACTAGCTGGGTTATTATCGTGTTTTATAAATATAACAGATGGATAAGCTACAAAATCATCAATATCTAAACTTTCTACGGTCAAAAACTCATTTAGTTTTTTATCCTTTAGATAATTGATCTTTTGTAACATAGTTTTGTACATAGAAGTTTTTGCTTTTAGGTTAAAGTCAAGGAAAGTAGAAGCCTTGCTTTTTACAAAATCTGATTTTGTAGCAAAGTATTTTTCAATTTTGTCATAAGTGTCTTTAGTTTCAAGGTCTTTTTGATAAAGTTTTTTATAAAAGGCAAGAGGGGTAAAGTTGTCCAAATTTACACCTTCTTCTAGCATGGCAAGAAGGTATGCTTCAAGAAGTTCAATAGTTGCAAATTCAAATGGGCTTTTTTCGTCCCAGCTAAATAAGGCCCTGATAAAGTTTTTTGCAAGGAAACTCAACTTTTCTGATGCGGCAGCCGGTGTTAATTTTTCCTCTTCAATATAACTTTGTCTTTGGTCAAAAAGGTCTTTTAGTGGGGCGAACTTATCTGACTTATTTGGGTTTTGAAAATCAAAGTTGTATATCCTATAACCTGCAGTTGTAAAAACATCTTTATTTTCATCATACAATTTACTGTTGTCTGACAAAAGTATAAAACTAGGTGCGTTCTCTAGTCTTATTTTTTTGCTTATACTTACATCAAAGTAATTATTTAAGCCTCTTTCATAATAATCGCAGTCAATTAGTAGGTTGTTATAAGGTCTTTTGCCAAATAACACTTTTCTATCTCTTTTACCGCCTTCTACCGCAAGTAAAGGACCGTTAAAACTATGTTTTTTTAGTTTGCTTTCTTTAACGACAGAGTATGCGCCTTTGTCTTTTTTTAGGCTAAAACTATCTTCTGGTACAAAATATTCCATAACTTATCTCCTATATGGTTTTAGTTTACATTTTTAGGTACTTATGGTCAAATATTTTACCTTTAATTTTTGGCCTAAGGTATTGAAAATTTTTCATAGATGGTATATAATTAAGTTATGGCATTAGAAATGAAAAAACTTTCTCTTATAGCACCAGAAGAGAGAGATTCAATAGAATATTTTGGCTACCACAGAGAAGCTGTTTTAGATGCTGTCTTTGGTGGGGGAGTTTGCATCAAAGAAACTTTTGATTTGCTAAACAACCCAAATCTTACCTTAGACGAGGCTAAAACTTTTTTTGCCGAGCATTATGAAGGCAATGAAAAGATGATGGTAGACGCTAGAGATTTGTATATACTAAATAGGTATATCAACGACTATGTTGGTGTTCCATTGTTTTATAACGAAAAATCACCTATGCCAGTAGACAACACAGTAGGTGATTATATAGTAGACTTTTTAGTAGATGTAAAAGGTTGGGCAAAGGTTCAAGACCGCATCTACACTGCTGACCCAGAAAGTTATAGAAGATTTTTTGAGTACGCAACAAAAGGTTATTATATCAATCTAAAAAATTACGCTCTAAAATATGACTTTTTGTCAGAAAAGTTTGTTACAATAGACAATACCCGTAGAGCATATATGTACACCGAAGATAGAGAACTTTGCGAAAAGGTGGCTCACAGGCTATCTACTGCTAGAGTAACAATCTTTAGAGATGCAGTTAGAAATGATCCCGGAAAAAATGTAAGAGCTGGAGAAGAACAACCACAACCTACTCCAGAAAAATTAGTTACTTTAGATGAGACCTCTGTTACCGACGATGGTAGATATTATAAGCCTGAACCAAAATCTAGCGAAAATAACACACCAAAAGCTCCAGAAAAACCAAGAGTACAATAGGAAGCCTTTTGGCTCAAAAATGGCAAAAATTTGACTTTTTTATATATTTATGTTATAATAAATTATATTAATTAATCGGAGGGAATTATCAATGAAATACACTATCAAATACAATCTATTCAAAACAAAAGCTACTTTGTATAATGCATACAACGAGCCAATAGCTACAGGTTCAAGCATCGCACGACTTGCTCCAGATGTTACAAAACAGGCGTTGTTTATTGTCTCAGACAAAAAAAGTGGCACCTATAGTGTATTTAATGCAAGACAAAAAGACTATATCGCAACTGGTCTTGAAAGTGCTTGTGATACTTTGGTTTCTAACGGAATGCCTATGTTATACAAAAAAGACGGCAAAACATTATATGTAGACCCAATCAATGCTGTTGTTGTTGATATTCCAAAGACAGATACCATCTGCTTTGAGCAAGACTTTAATGGAAGACCAACATTTAACACTGTATTTGTAGTTCACAATGGTATGCCAACACCTCTAGTTATAGGTGACCAAAGCAACATTTATCACAACGTTGCAAGATTCCCACAACAAGATAGCGTATCTAACGTTTATAGACCACTTCTTTTGAGATATAATGACGACCTTATAAACTTCCTTGGTGGCACAAATGCTAGAGCATATAGAGAACTAGCAGAAGAATATGCAGCACTAGAGGGCAAAGACCGTCTTGCAGAGTTTTTACCTGCAGTAAAAAATCATATGTACAACATAGTAACTGTAGATGGTCGTTATGGCAAAAAATATCTTCAAGACCAAAGAGACTATGAACTAAAAAGAATGCTAACTTCTGAAAAAGAAAGAAAAGCTGTAGCTTCTAAAACAAAATCAAATGGCGCAAGAATAAGCGAGATTAATGGCCAACTTATGGCTTTGGGTCAACCATCATACACAGAGACAGATATTAGATACTTTAGAGATGACTACAAAAAACCAGCCCTAAAAGCCCTAAAGAAAGCTATGGAAAACGCAACTCCTGAGGTTGCAAAACTATATGAAGAAAGAGCTGCTTTGATATCTGAAGAATTAAGAGTTATTGGTTCTGCAGAATCTATCGCACAGCAAGAAGATTTAGCTGCACATGATGTTTATTTATATAACCTTAGAATTAAAGAAGAAACAATCGACCTTATCGAACAAGTAGGCGATTTGTTCACTACAATTCAAGGTGAATATGGTATTAAACAACCAGAAAATATAGAACCTGCAGAGGGTAAGGTAATAGATGCAGATAAGACAGAAGGTCTAAGACAAGCACCTCCACCTCCAAAACCTATTTCAGCAGAAGAAGACAAAAAACCTGCACCAAAAAAGTCTCATGAACTAGAACAATAACAAAAAACAAGGGCAACCTTGTTTTTTTATTTGGTTATAAAAGTTGGCTATGCTATAATTCAATTAATGAGAGGTGTAATATGACTGATATAGAAATTGCAAAAAGTTTTGAACTAGAAAGAATAGAGAATATAGCAAAAAAACTAAATCTAACAGATGATGACATACTTTGCTATGGCAAATACAAAGCCAAAATAACAAAAAAACCAACAAACAAAGCAGGTAAACTTATCTTAGTTACTGCGATCAACCCAACCAGTGCGGGTATCGGAAAAACTACCGTTTCTATCGGCCTTGCAGATGGTATGGCATTGATGGGAAAAAATGTTTGCCTTGCACTAAGGGAACCATCACTTGGCCCTGTATTTGGTGTAAAGGGTGGAGCAACTGGCGGTGGATATAGCCAAGTTGTACCAATGGAAGATATCAACCTTCACTTTAATGGAGATTTTCATGCTATAACATCTGCAAACAATCTTCTTTGTAGTATGGTAGACAATCACATTTTCCAAGGCAACGAATTAAATATTGATCCAGAAAAAGTTATGTTCCATAGATGCTTGGACCTAAATGATAGAGCGCTAAGAGAAATAACTTGTGGCCAAGGTAAGAAAAATGGTACTCCAAGGCAAGACTTTTTTACAATAACAGCTGCTTGTGAAATTATGGCAATACTTTCTCTTGCTGCCGATATGGACGACCTAAAACTTAGACTAGGCAATATTCTAGTTGCTCTCAATAAAGATGGGAAGCCAGTATATGCAAAAGATCTAAAAGCAGCCGACGCTATGGCTATTTTGTTAAAAGATGCTATTTATCCAAACTTAGTTCAAACTTTGGCAAAAACTCCAGCAATAGTTCATTGTGGACCATTTGCTAATATTGCTCATGGTTGCAATAGTATTATCGCCACAAAACTTTCTATGTCATTATCAGATTATACAGTAACCGAAGCAGGTTTTGGTGCGGACCTTGGCGCTCAAAAGTTCTTTGACCTAAAGTGCCGTCTTGCTAATCTAAAACCAAATGCAGTAGTTTTAGTCGCAACAATCAGAGCACTTAAACTTCACGGCGGAGTAAAACCAGAAGATTTATCAAGCGAAAATATTGACGCTATCAAAAATGGTCTACCAAATTTGCTTAAACATATCGACACGATCAAAAACGTATACAAACTACCAATGGTTGTAACTTTAAATAGTTATATCACAGATACCCCAAGCGAAATTGAAACTGTAAAACAAAGCTTGAAAGAACAAAACATCGACCTTGTTATAAACGAAGTTTGGGCAAAGGGCGGAGAAGGTGCACTAGATCTTGCAAAAACCGTTGTTGATTTGTGTGATAAAGACAATAATAATTTTAGCTTTTCATATGACCTAAATGACACTATCGAAAGAAAAATTGAAGATATATCAACCAAAGTTTATGGGGCAAAAAGTGTCAAATTCCTTGCCAAAGCAAGAGAAAGCATAGATACAATCAACAGACTTGGTTTAGACAAATTACCAATTATCATCGCAAAAACGCAATACAGCCTAAGTGATAACAAAAATCTACTTGCAGCACCTACTGACTTTGAAATCACAATAAGAGATATAGAGATAAGAACGGGCGCAGGATTTTTAGTAGCTCTTGCTGGTAATATGATGCTTATGCCTGGACTTTCAAAAACACCAGCGGCTGTTGGTATGACAATCGACAGTGATGGAAACATCGACGGGTTGTTCTAAAAAAATAATTTTTAACATAATGTGACAAAATGTCAAAATTTGGCTTGAGATAATATACAAATATGTCAAGTTATTTCAATAAAAAATATTTTTAAAAAAGTTAAAAAACGCTATTGACTTTATGAAAATATATAGTAAAATATAGATATACAAAAGGAGAGATAAAATGTACAAAGCTATCCAAGATTCATTTACAAAAGTTATCGACATGAAAAGACCAAAAGGTTACACAAAAGCTCAAAAAGCTGCAACAGACTACACTAAAGATGGTGTTAGCCTAACTCTTAGCGCTCTAAGTGAAAAAGAATATGATGAAAAATATTCTATGATCAAAACTACTGGTACTTATTTCCCAGTAAAAGACGCAGAAGGCAACCCAACAACTGGTGAAGTATTTGTAAAAGCTTATGGCGAAGAATCTGACCCAGAATATAAATTAGTATTCTTTACAACTACAGGTCAAGTAGAAGGCGTTAACAACTATCAAACATCTTTCTATCCAAACCGTAAAGATGACTACAACATCAAAGTAACTGCATGTGATTCTTATGGCGTAAAAATCGCTAAAGAAAAAATCGCTATCGCCGATGGCAAAGCAGTTTCTCTAACAGCTGCTGAAGTGACAAAAACTCAAGACGAAGGCAGAGCTCAATAATTGTAAAAAAAGACTAGGTACAACTGTACCTAGTTTTTTTGTTGTTTTTTTGTGTCTGGCAGTTGTTTTTATTGCAAAAAAAGTTGCTATTTTTTATAAAAAATTTGCCAAAATCGTTTGCTAAAAAAAACTTATCTGTAGTATATTGGCTATGGAGATTTTTATGGAAAATACAAATGTTATAGAAAAGAAAGAAAATAAAATTAAAAAACTATGGAACTATTTTTCTTTGTACGAAAAAATTTGGTTCTTTTCGATAGTTGTTTTGACTATCGTGTTTGCTTTTGTCTTCCCAGAAGATTCAGAAGAACTACTTATTAACCCAACCCTTATTATGGGGCTTTATATTCTAGATATTATATCAAATGTTGCTTGTGAACTTTTGATTGCAAAACAAAGCAAGTGGAACTTTATAGTTTCTTTGATTGTTGAGCTTGTAGAAATTGCAATTTGTATTGTATGTGCTTACCGTTGGGTTACATGTGCAGTTACTATCTTTTTCTGGATTCCTATTGATATTATAAGCTTTATATCTTGGAATAAACACAAAGATAAAGAAGATGAAAACATTACCGAAGTTAGAAAACTTAACTGGTGGCAAAACCTTATATTAATCGGTGGTATTGCAGTTTGGACAGTGGTTGTTGGTTACCTTTTGTCTCTTATTGATTATGAGGGCATCTTGTCTTATAGCGAAGTTGTACAAGACGTAGGTGGTTATCTTGATGCTTGTGCATCTGCAGTTGGTATTGCAAATGGTGTATTTATTTTGCTAAGATACAGAGAACAATGGGCAGCTTGGTATATTGTTACATTTATCGAAATAGCACTAAACATTATGGCGGGTCAATGGATATTGCTTGTTTTAAAAGCAGGATATCTTACAAACACAACTTATGGCTATATCAAATGGACAAAATATATCAAAAGCAAAAAGCAAGAACTTGTAGATGGTAAAAACGGCGACGGCAACTCAGGTGATGAGAAAAACACTACAGATGTTGTAACTATCGAAAGTGAAAGCAACACTGAAACTACACAAAATAGTGCTGAAAATTTAGCATAAAGTATATTTATTTATATAAATTATAAAAAAGGGGTTATTGACAGTAACTCTTTTTTTTGTTATAATTATTAACAATATGATAGGGGGAAATAAAAATGGCAAGAAGCAGATATGATGATATGTTAGTTACACTACGTGCACAAGGTTGGTCACAACAAGAAATCGACGCTTATGTTGAAAATTTCGAAGGAATTTATGAAGAGGTTTGTCGTTCTATTAAAGAAAAATCACAAAAGAACGGAAAATCAGGTCTTGAGCAAAACGAAGTATTTAACACTTTGCGTAGAGATGTAAAATACGAAATGGCAGCTGTAGCTACAGAAAGAATCAGAGAGGGTAAGCCTTTTACTATGTACACTGATAGTGTAAGAGGTCCTCAAGGAGATTTGAGACTTGCACTTAATAGAGTTGGATATTTGAAAAACTATATTCCAAATCTTATCGGAGTAAAAATTCCTCTTGCTGATAAATCAACTGGAGCAAAACAAATCAATGACAAACATGCTATTGGTCCTATGCAGCTATTTAGCGCACTAGATAGAAATGGTGTTATGAATATTCAAGAATACTATTCATACCTAATCGATAGAGCAGACGAAGTAATGGCAAGTAAAAATTGCCAACCAGTAATCACTAGCCACGCTATGCCAATGTTCTCATCACTTTCTGGATATGCTTTGAGAGTAAAGATGGAAAGTGACGGCAGAGTATACCCAAGAGATTCTAGAGAATATATAGGCAGATACAAATACGCTCAAGTAAGATTTTTAGAAACAGTAATTGACAAAATGGAAACAGAAGGCGCGTTTGCTTTTACTTTCAAAGACCACGCACCGGCAGGAGACTTAGAAGAAGCCCTAGCAGGTACAATCTTTGCTACAAGAAAAGTAAAAGGTAAAGACGGCTCAGTAGAGTCAAAAGTCATATTTAGTGACAGAGGCCAAATCTCTGACGACCCAGTTATTATCGAAAATATTATGCCAGACTCTTCTTACAAAGGCAAAGATAGATTCTGCGGTACTGCAGCACTATTTTTGACAAGATTAGGACTAGACCTATATGGTCATCGTGAAAAAGTAGTAGAAACCGCCCTTACAAAGAAGAAGGGCTCATCAGCTATGACTTTCCCAGTATTTGAAAATACTGCTCTAAACGAACAATTATCTATGTATTATTCTGATGCTGAATTATACCTACTTGCAAACAAATATAGAGATATAAGTAACGACAAGTTTAGAAAACCAGTATTTAAAGGTTTTGCAACTAAACCTACTCAAACAACAGTTAAGGCTGCCGCTAAAGTATCTACTGCACCTGCAAAAGCTGAAGAAAAAATAACAGCTCCAAGATCACTTGTATTTATTCCATCTGGAGTTGTTCCTCAACCAACAACTGTAAAAGCTCGTATGCATAAAGCATATGATTTTGCAGAAGGTGCTTATAGTGAATCTGCAGAGGCAATGGCAAGACTATCACTTTCTAACCTTCAAAAAACAGTTCACTCAGACGTTGCAGAGCTTCCAGGATATCTAGACGAAATACTAGATACTGCTATTGCAGAACTTAGAGACGGAAACCCAAGCCTTTCAGATAGACAAGAAGAAATCTATCGTAACCTAAGCCGTGGTAAAGTATATGATATGGTAAGACATACTGTAGAAAGAGAAGGTAGCGCAAAACTAGGCTTTGACAAAGAAGGTCCAACAGGTGAGTTTAGAGAAAAACTAGATGAAGCACACGGTGTATACAGAAGACATTACAAAGGCACTCCAGATTCAATCGATTACCGTTCAGTAAAAGGTTTCAATATGGATCCTACCCAAGTAAAAGTTTCTACACAACATGGTTTTGGTGATATGACTATTGATAGAGACGGCAAAATCACAATTACCGAAAACGCACGTTCTATGGCAAAACCTAACAACGAAGACAAAGTACAATAATATAACAAAAAAAAATAGTGGATTTTGATAATTTTTTCAAAATTCACTATTGATTTTTAAAAAAATGTTTGATAGAATAGTTTTTGGAAATAAGGAGTTAGTATTAAGATGTTTGATAAAGATAAAAGATTTATTAGCCAAGATGACGCTATGGAATATTACATGGCAGTTAGCACAAGGGCTTATGCAGAGTATAGTAAACAACTAAGCAGAATAAGTGCAGCTCAAGGAAGAGATGCAATTTCTCTTAACGTTTCAAACCTAATAGTTGATATGCCAATTGCACTTACAGATAGCATATGCGCAAACTCTATATCTGGTAAATATTCACAACTAAAAGGTCACCACAAAAGAGACGTTGTTAGAAATATGGCAGAGGCTACAGTTTATGGTTTGTGTGCAGAACAATTAAAAGCAACTGGTACAATTTCTCTACAAATTGCATACGATAACAAAGGTTATCCAGTTGGTGATGCAGCAAACATCACATCAACAGTTGTAGAAGAAATGAAAGCATATGACAATGCTTATGGTCAAGATGGCGAAGTAGAAGTAGACACCCAAAAAGTTCAACTTACAGAAATGGGTAAAGAAAGTCTATATGTTACATCTACTTCTGTAAAAAGAATGCCAAATATGAGCAAAACAAACCAAGTACCTGTTCAATAATCAAAACTGCAAAAGACACTTTTTTAGGTGTCTTTTTTTTATGTTTTTTTGAGTAGAAAAAAATATACTGCATACAATAGTTTTATGGAACAAACAAACTTTTGGGAATTTCAATTAACTGCAAGTATAAATAAATCTAAAGCAATAGAATATGTCAAAAACAAACTAAAACCGCTCATCAAAGCCCAAAAGGGCGTTGTGACAACTATTTATTCAAATAAGGAAATCAGGCTTTTAATTGGTGTTTTAGAGGCTCAAAAAGTGCTTATAAAACAACCTTTAATTTCTGCTATAGCTGAGATAATTTGCACAGAATATAAGTGTGAGTATATAAAGCAAAACCTAAATTTTTCTATCATTAATGACCTTTTGTTCAAAAGTTTTCTAAAAGGCCTTGTATGTTTTGATAGCGATATCGAAAAACAAATAGTTTATTCAAAACTTATTGAATTTGATAATATTGTACTAGAGTCTTTTTTTGATTTTAGGCTCAAATTTTTAAAAGAAAAATGGCAAGACCTTATCCTACTTGCAAATGATAATTATTTGTACTTGCTTAGTGGTGGCAACTTTTTTGAACTTATGAAATTTTTGCTCTCAAACCTTGATTGCAAGGCGGAGAAAATAGAGGTATCTTTCGAAAACGATAGTTTCAAAGTATTATCAAATGGCAAAGAAATTCAAGTGCCGCACCAAACAAGCAATAATTCTCAAGAAGATTTGGTAACCTTTTTGGTTTCACTATCGCCAAAAAATATAACAATATATGATAGTCAATTTTTATCCTTAGAGATAAAAAACTTTCTATGCAACCTTTTTGAAAATCGTATACAAATCGTGAAATAACCATTGACAAATAAATAATTTGAGCATATAATTAACTCATAACCAAATACATAGGTTGATAAAGACAAGTAGTTATTTTGCCTCTTTGAACCAGAGAAAATATCCTAGGCTGGAAGATATTACAAATGCAATTTATACGAAACCACCTTTTGACTATGCAGTAGCTTTGGCTGTAATCAAAGCATTTAAAGTGGCTCAAAATATATATATATTGGGCAATTAAGGTGGAACCGCGGATTTTTATTCGTCCTTTAGTATATCTAAAGGACGTTTTTTTATTTGTAAGAGGTGATAAACAATGACGAGTGACACGAAAAAGGAAAGAGTAATAATCAAGTAATAAAACTTTTTTAGATTATAAAAAAGGCTACACAATAAACAAAAAATATAGGAGAAACAAAATGGAAGAAAAAGATTTAAAACAACAAATGTACAGACACAGTATGAGTCACGTTATGGCAAAAGCCGTAGGCAAATTATACAAAGATGTAAAATTTGCAATCGGCCCATCAATTGATGATGGTTTTTACTATGACTTTGACACTGAAGACAGCATAAAGCCAGAAGATTTTGGCAAAATTGAAGATGCTATGAAAGAAATTCTAAACGCAAACGAAGATTTTGTGCGTAAAGAAGTTTCAAAACAAGAAGCTCTTGATATGTTCAAAGATCAACCTTATAAACTAGAGCTTATCAATGAACTACCAGAAAACGAGCCAATTTCAGTTTATTATCTAGGAGAGGACTGGTATGACCTATGCCGTGGCCCTCACGTTGAGAATACAAAATTCCTTAGAGGTTTTGCCTTTAAGTTTAATAGAGTAAGCGGTGCTTACTGGAGAGGCTCAGAAAAGAATAAGATGCTTCAAAGAATCTACGTATATGGCTTTTTGGACAAAGCTGAACTAAAAGCTCACGTAAACCAAATTGAAGAAGCATTAAAAAGAGACCACAACAAACTTGGTAGAGAACTAGAGTACTTTACTACTGTAGACTATATCGGTCAAGGTCTTCCTATTCTTTTGCCAAAGGGTGCAAGAACTATTCAACTTCTTCAAAGATTTGTAGAAGACGAAGAGCAAAAGAGGGGTTGGCTTCTAACAAAAACTCCTTTTATGGCAAAAAGCGACCTTTACAAAATTTCAGGACACTGGGATCATTATAAAGATGGAATGTTTGTTTTGGGTGATGAGAGCAAGGATAAAGAAGTATTTGCACTTCGTCCTATGACTTGTCCATTCCAATATCAAGCATACCTAAACAAAGCACGTTCTTATAAAGACTTGCCACTAAGATACAACGAAACTTCAACTCTATTTAGAAATGAAGCAAGTGGTGAAATGCATGGCCTTATCAGAGTAAGACAATTTACTATTTCAGAAGGTCACTTGATGTGCACTCCAGACCAACTAGAAGACGAATTTAGAAATTGCCTAGAACTTGCAAACTATATGCTAAAGACTCTTGGACTATACGAAGATGCGTCTTATAGATTCTCTCAATGGGACCCAGAAAATAGAGAAAAATATATCGGTACTGACGAACAATGGAACGAAGCTCAAAGCAAAATGGAAAAGATTTTGAAAAATCTAGAAATCCCTTATGAAATTGGTGTCGGCGAAGCTGCTTTCTATGGCCCTAAACTTGATATCCAAATCAAAAACGTTTTTGGCAAAGAAGACACTTTGATTACTATTCAAATTGACCAACTACTTGCTGAAAAATTTGGTATGGAATATACAGATAGCGACGGTCAAAAGAAAAACCCATATATTATCCATAGAACTTCTATTGGTTGCTATGAGAGAACTTTGGCTTACCTTATCGAAAAATATGCTGGTGCACTTCCACTATGGATTGCTCCAGAACAAGTTAGAGTTATGAACATCTCTGACAACTCATTTGGCTATGCTAAAAAAGTTTATGAGGATATCCAAAGACTAGGCTTTAGAGTAGAGCTAGATAGCAGAAACGAAAAAATCGGCAAGAAGATTCGTGATGCCCAACTAGAAAAAGTCCCATATATGATTATCGTTGGTGACAAAGAAATGGAAGACGGCACTGTAGCTGTAAGACGTAGAGGTCAAGGCGACCTTGGTGTTATGGCATATAACGACTTCGTTGCAAAAATCAAACAAGAAAATGATGAAAAGGTACTTTACTAATGAAAGGTGATTTTCACACCCATTCCAAAGCTTCTGACGGAGACTTTAACCTAAATGATTTGATCACAAGAGCCATTGACAACAAATTAACTCATATGGCTCTAACTGATCATAATGTATATAATCTTATAGAAATCGACAAATCAAACCTAGATACAAAAGGCGTAACTATCATACCTTCTGTAGAGTTTGACGTCGAAAGAAACATTGATTGTGGCTCAAAAATGCATATTTTAGGGCTAAATGTTGATGTTAATAACAAAAAACTCAACAAATATTTTGAGTGGTACCACAATAGAAACCTAAAAATAGTACGCAAGTTTTATAACAAACTACACAAAATTTATGGCCTTAACGTAAAGCCAAGTTCAGTTGACCGTAGTTCAAAACTTAGTTATTGGGGTATAGCTACAAAGTTTGCTTACAAAATGATTCAACAAGGTTTATCTCAAAAATCACTATATGATGTAGGGGACGAGATAAGGGTACATCTTAGCAAGAAAAAGTTTGACTTCCATAACGAAAAGAAAGTCTTTAAACTTATAAAAGAAGCTGGTGGCATACCTGTTTTGGCTCACCCTTGCTCTTTGAAGCTATCAGACGAAGACCTAGAAAAGAGGATAAAATACCTAAAGACTTTAGGCCTTCAAGCAATAGAAATTTACCACCCAAAGATTACCGCAGAGCAATCTAAGTTTTATCAAACCCTTGCAGATAAGTATGGTTTATATACATCTGGTGGTAGTGATTTTCATAGATATGGCGAAAGACCAGATGTTTTTGTCTCAGATAAAGGCAAAAATAAAGTTACAATTATGCAGCTGCTAAATAATATAAAACCTTTATAATTTTAGCAAAAAACTTGCAAAAATATGTTGACATAGTCAATTTTATATGGTATTATTACATCGTTCAAAGAAGAAGTATCCACTTCTCACCGTACAGGTTTACCTAGTTCGGTCGCTATTATTAATAAATTTTTTTTGATTTATGATAATTGTAGTGGGTGCTTTGCGGCATCCACTTTTTTTTGGATACAAATATTAGGTAGGAGGACATTCCCATTAATAAGGACCAACTAATTAACGACGAGATCGTTTTGCCAAAGGTAAGACTTGTAAGCGAAACAGGTGAGCAATTAGGTATTGTATCAAGCGTTGAGGCAAACCGCATTGCTGATGAGAAAAACTTGGACTTAGTTTTGATCTCACCACAAGCTGACCCACCAGTTTGCAAGATTATGAACTATGGCAAATTTAAGTTTGAACAAATGAAAAAACTTAAAGAGCAAAGAAAGAGTCAAAAAGTTATCGAACTAAAAGAAGTTCAACTTTCTATGACTATCGATACTCACGACTTGCAAGTTAAAGCAAAACACGCAAAGAGATTTCTTGAAGAGGGTAACAAAGTAAAAGTTACAATCAAAATGAGAGGTCGTCAACAAGCTAGACCAGAGGCTGGTATTGCAGTTATGGCTACATTTGTTGATATGTTAGAAGGCTTAGCTATGATCGAAAAGAACGCTGAGATTCTTGGTCGTAATATCATAATGATACTTGCACCTAATAAAAAATAATAAAATCATTTTTAAGGAGAAAAATTATGCCAAAACAAAAAACAAATAGTTCTGCTAAAAAAAGATTTAGAGTAAAACCATCTGGAGTTATCAAAAGAGCTCAACAAGGCAGAAGACACATTTTAACAAAGAAAACAACTAAAAACAAAAGAGATCTAAGACAAGGTACTTATGTAGATGCTACTCAAGCAAAAACAATTAAGACTTTGGTACAAGGCTAATAGGAGGAAGACATAATGAGAATTAAAAGAAGTGTTAACAAACAAAAACATAAGAAAGCTATTCTAAAAGCCGCTAAAGGTTATAGAGGCGCAAAATCTACACTAGTTAGAGTAGCAAACCAAGCTGTTATGAAGAGCGGACAATACGCTTATATTGGTAGAAGACTAAGAAAAAGAGATATGAGAAGTCTATGGATCGCAAGAATCAACGCTGCTTGTAGAATCAATGGCCTTTCATATAGCCAATTTATGCACGGTTTGAAAGTTTCAAACATCACTCTTAACAGAAAAGTTCTTGCTGAGATGGCTGTTTCAGACAAAGACGCATTTGCAGCACTTGCTGAAACTGCAAAAAAACAACTTGCAAAATAATTCTTAACTTGTAAGGAAAGCAGTTTTCCTTACAAGTTTTTTTTAGTATCGCAAACTATAAGCAAACTAAAAGCTATTTTTTAAAGGAATAATCATATGCAATATATTACCTCAAGTTCAAATAGTTTAATAAAAGAAGTAGCAAAATACAAAGATGGTAAAGACGATGCCATCTTGGTAGAAGGCGTAAAAATAATCAAAGAAGTGGCTAAATATGGCCTTTATTGTGATAAACTATTTGTTCTAGAAGACAAATTTGAAATTGTAAAAGATTATATTAACCCAAACTGCGAAGTGTATTTTGTATCTCAAAATGTACTAGAAAAACTATCTTCAACTAAAACTCCTCAAGGGGTAGTTGGTGTTGTAAAAGTTAGTGACAAAAAATTATCTGCCCCAAAAGGTAACTTTTTGGTGTTAGATAATTTACAAGACCCAGGAAATTTTGGTACAATATGTCGTAGTGCTTTGGGAGCAAACTTTTTAGATATTTATGTTATAGATTGTCCAAGTTACAAATCAAGTAAAATGATTCGTAGCACCATGGGTACAATCTTTGGCCTAAACATCTATCAAGTAAGCTATGAAACACTAAATCAGTTGCTAACTAGCAACAACTTGCCACTACTAGTGGCAGATTTGGACGGAGAAAACATCTTTGCCTACACACCACCTAAACAATTTGGTATCGCTATCGGAAATGAAGGAAATGGTGTAAGCAAAGAAGTTATTTCTATGTCAAACCAAAAAATTACAATACCTATGCACAATGATTTAGAATCTCTTAACGCAGGAGTAAGTGCAGGTATATGTATGTACGTATTATCAAATAAAAGGAGTTAATTTATGTCAGGACATAGCAAATGGGCAAACATCAGAAGAACAAAAGGCAAAACTGATGCTGCAAGAGGACAAACATTTACAAAAATCGGTAGAGAAATAGCTGTAGCCGTAAAAGCTGGTGGCCCAGACCCGACTACAAACTCAAAACTAAAAGATATAATCGCCAAAGCTAAGAAAAACAATATGCCAAATGATACTATCCAAAGAAGCATCAAAAAGGCAAGTGGCGAAATCAATGCTATCAACTACGAAGAAATAACATATGAAGGATATGGTATCGGTGGTAGCGCAGTTATAGTAAAATGCCTAACCGATAACAAAAACCGTTCTGCAGGTGATGTAAGACATGCTTTTGACAAAATGGGCGGAAGCTTAGGTGCTACAGGTTGTGTATCTTATATGTTCGATAACAAAGGTTTGCTTTACCTAGAGAAAAAACCAGGTATGGTAGAAGATGACATTATTATGATGTGTCTTGAGGCAGAGGCAGAAGATGTTGTTGACGATGGCGATTGCTACGAAATCATTACAACACCTGCAAACTTCAGCACAGTAAAAGAAACTTTGGAAAACCAAGGTCTTGTATTTGACGAAGCTGCAGTAGAACTTGTACCTCAATCAACAATTTCTCTTGATAGCGAACAAATGGCAAAATTCGAAAAACTTATCGATATGCTAGAAGAGCTAGACGATGTACAAGAAGTTTTCCATAATGTAGACCTTCCAGACGAAGAATAATCAAAATAAAAAACTAGTCAATTTATATGGCTAGTTTTTTTTATACTTTGTTTGGTATGTATAAATAAAATTATATTTATATATTAATACTTATGTTTGACTTTTTTTTGCAAAGCAAATATACTTTTAGTAGAAGGTATATTATGGTTATTTTAGGCATAGACCCAGGCTTTGCAATCATTGGTTATGGGGTTATAGAAAAAGGCAGAGATATAAAAGTAATCGACTACGGAGTAATCACAACACCAAAAGAAGATAACATAGCAAAAAGGCTAGAAACTTCTTACAACGCAATGGTGGCTTTGATTGACAAATTCAAACCCGACGCTATTGCGATAGAAGAACTTTTTTATTTCAAAAACCAAACAACAGTAATCAACGTTGCCCAAGCAAGAGGAATTATTGTACTTGCGTGTTCTCAAAGTAAAACACCTATTTATGAGTACACACCACTTCAGGTAAAACAAGCAATTACAGGCAACGGCAGAGCGGAGAAAAAACAAATTCAGTATATGGTTACCAATATCTTGGGGCTTTCTAAAGTTCCAAAACCAGACGATGCTGCAGACGCACTAGCCATAGCTATTACTCATAGCCAAACAAATAACCTAATTTCAAATAATAGAATGTAAGGAGAAAACAATGTTTGCTTTTTTAGAAGGAACAATCGTATATAAACAAGACGGAATACTAATCGTAAATGTTGGTGGCGTAGGATACGAACTTTGCATCTCAAACTACACAGCATATGCCTTGCCAAATCCAAATGAAAGTGCAAGAGTTCTTACATATCTTCAAGTAAAAGAAGATGGTGTATGTCTATATGGTTTTGCAACTAGCGAGGAAAAAGATTTATTCCTAAAGCTTATCACCGTAAGCGGTGTAGGGCCAAAAGGTGCAATCGGTATTTTGTCAAATATCTCTATGCAAGATTTAATCAAAGCTATATCTCTTGGCGATATCAAAGTTCTATCTTCTATCAAAGGTATCGGCAAAAAGACAGCAGAGAGAATCTCTATTGAACTAAAAGACAAAGTAACCTTTGAAGGTAGCTTTGATGTTCCTGAGCAAATTGTCGATACTAAAGCCGTTGATGAGGCTATTACAGTTTTGGTATCTTTGGGGGTTTCTAAAAATGATGCTTTACGCCTTGCAAGAGAGTATGCTAAAGAAGATAGCACCGCAGAAGAAATAGTATCAAAAGCACTAAGGGGGTTAGGTAATTAATGGACGATTTATTCCAAAGTACACGCACAATGACCGATGTTGAGATCGAAAATTCTTTGCGACCTACAACCCTAAATGACTATGTCGGCCAAAAAAAGATAAAAGACAGCCTTACAATCTATATCGAGGCTGCAAAAAATAGAAAAGAAGCCCTAGATCACGTGCTTTTATACGGCCCTCCTGGTCTTGGTAAAACTACACTTTCACATATCATAGCCAACGAACTAGGCTCTCAAATAAAGATCACATCTGGTCCTACTATCGAACACGCCGCAGACCTTGCAGCGATTTTGACAAATCTTAATAAAAATGATGTTTTGTTTATTGACGAAATACATAGACTAAACCACTCAGTTGAAGAAATCTTATATCCCGCAATGGAAGACTATGCCCTAGATTTTATCGTAGGCAAAGGCCCATCTGCACGAAATATGAGACTCAAGATTCAACCTTTTACACTTATTGGCGCAACCACCAAAGCAGGTAGTATCAGTTCACCACTTCGTGATAGATTTGGCGTACTAGCAAGACTAGAGCTATATAGCACAGAAGAACTTGCAACTATCGTAAAACGTAGTGCGGGGATTTTGAACATTGCAATTGACGATGATGCAGTGCTAGAAATAGGCAAAAGAAGTAGGGGAACACCTCGTATAGCCAATAGAATTTTGAAAAGAGTAAGAGATTATGCCGAAGTAAAGGGTAATGGAAAAATTGACCTAGCCATCGCAAAGGCCGCTCTAAATCTTATGGAAATAGACGATCTAGGCCTTGACTTTATCGATAGAAGAATACTTCTTAATATTCTAAATAAATTTGGTGGTGGCCCAGTTGGTCTTGATACATTGGCCGCTGCTACTGGCGAAGAGTCTGGAACAATCGAAGATGTATATGAGCCATACCTTATCCAATTAGGATTTATCGCTCGTACTCCTCGTGGCAGAATTGCCCTTGCTCCAGCATACAAACATTTGGGCGTAGAACTATCTGCAGACAAACAAACCCAACTAAACAATATCCAAAAAGGACTAAATGATATAAATGAATGATTTGACTAAAACTTCTAGTTATTATTACGATTTGCCCGAAAGTCTAATCGCTCAAACTCCAATCGAGCCAAGGGATCACTCAAGGCTTTTGGTTTATAATAGATCTGAAAAACAAATCGAGCACAAGCACTTTTATGACATAGTAGACTATTTGCACGAAGGCGACGTTTTGGTTGTAAACAATACCAAGGTTATTCCTTGCAGACTTATCGGAAAAAAAGATACTGGTGCTGTCATAGAAGTTTTTATAATGAAAAAACTAAATGGCACCGATTGGGAAGCCCTTGTTAAACCAGGCAAAAGATGTAAAATAGGTACAGTTGTTACATTTAGTGACAAATTAAAGTGCGAAATAATAGGCGATACAGATTTTGGTGGTAGAATTGTTAGATTTATTTTTGAGGGTACTTTTGAGACTGTGTTATCAGAAGTTGGCGTTATGCCACTTCCACCATATATCAAAGAAAAATTAAAAGACCAAAACCGTTATCAAACAGTTTATTCAAAAATAGATGGTAGTGCCGCAGCACCGACCGCAGGTCTACATTTTACTCCTGAGCTTATGCAAAAGCTAAAAGATAAAGGTGTAAAAATAGCCGAAGTATTGCTTCATGTAGGTCTTGGTACTTTTAGACCTGTTAAATGTGATAATATTTTAGAACACGATATGCATAGTGAATACTTCGAAGTAACTGAAGAAACTGCAAAACTAATCAACGATACAAAAGCCGCTGGTGGTAGAGTAGTTGCCGTTGGTACAACATCAGTTAGAGTTTTAGAGTCTGCATCAGAAGATGGCAAACTTCTTGCAAAATCTGGTAATACAAAAATATTTATCTATCCATCATACAAATTCAAAATGGTAGACTGTTTGATTACAAACTTCCATTTGCCAGAAAGTACACTTATTATGCTTGTTAGTGCCTTTGCTGGATATGAGGATACAATGAACTTTTATAAAAAAGCCGTTGAAGAAAAATATAGATTCTTTAGTTTCGGCGACTCTACATTTATCTATTAATCGTATTTATAGTAAAATTTTTTGCCTCTAATATTTGATTAATAGGTTAATATTACAAATAATAAATTTAATTAAAAGGAACAAAAATGAAAAATTTTTGGTTTGAAACAACACATATAGACCCAAATAGTGGCGCAAGAACAGGTATTTTTCACACTCCACATGGAGATATAGAAACACCTATTTATATGCCAGTTGGCACACAAGCCACTGTTAAAAGTTTGACTCCTGAGGAGCTTTACGAAATAGGATCACAAATTATCCTTTCAAATACTTACCATCTGCATCTAAGACCAGGTGAAGATATAGTAAAAAAAGCTGGTGGCCTTCACAAGTTTATGGACTTTAATAAACCAATACTTACCGATAGTGGTGGTTTTCAAGTTTTTTCTTTGTCAGATCTTAACAAAATTACCGAAGATGGAGTAGAATTCAAATCTCACCTAAACGGTGAAAGATTGTTTATGACTCCAGAAAAATGTATGCAAATACAAAATGATTTAGGTAGTGATATCATTATGGCGTTTGACGAATGTAGCCCTTATGGTGCAACAAAAGATTATGCAAAGAAAGCGCTAGAGCGTACAATCAGATGGCTTGACAGATGTTACGAGGTTCAAAAGAACGAACACCAAATGCTATTTCCTATCGTCCAAGGAAACTTTTATAAAGACCTAAGACTAGAAAGTTTACAAAGAACATTACCTTATGTAAAGTGCGGTATTGCAATAGGTGGTTTGTCAGTAGGTGAGCCAAAGCAAGAAATGTATGATATTCTAGACGTGCTAAAACCTCATTACCCAGAAGACTCACCAAGATATCTTATGGGTGTTGGAAGCCCAGATTGCCTTATTGAAGGCGTTTTGAGAGGTATAGATATGTTCGACTGCGTTTTGGCTACACGTATTGCACGTAACGGCACTGCTTTTACTAGCAAAGGCAAAATCGTAGTTCGTAACGCAAAGTACAAAGAAGACTTTTCGCCTTTGGACGATGAGTGTGATTGTTATTGCTGCAAACATTACACCAAAGCATACCTTCGTCACCTTATCAATACCAATGAGATTTTGGGCGGAAGAATGTTGAGTCTTCACAATCTAAGATTCTTAATCAAACTTATGGAAGACGTTAGACAATCTATCAAAGAAGATAGATTTTTGGAGTTTAGAGAAGAATTTTACAAAAAATACGGAGATAAATAATTTTTTGAGACAAAACAATTTGTCAAAAAAGTTATTTGCGATATAATAAAACTATTAATATAAGGAGAAATAAATATGAACTTAAATATGTTACTTAGTGACAGCGCTGCTGGTGGATTTGCACAAGCTTGGCCACTTCTACTAGTTTTGGTATTGTTTATAGCGCTAATGTTGTGGAATGTTTTGTCTGGAAGAAAAAGACAAAATGAATCAGAAAAAATGTTGAGCGAACTAAAAGTTGGAGATAAAGTTGTAACCAACGCAGGTGTTTATGGTGAGATTGTATCTATCAGACACACAAACTTTGGTAAAGTAGCTCTTATCAAATCTGGCGAAGATGACAAAGTAAGTTATCTTAGCGTTAACCTTTCTGTTATCCTTGGCATTGATGAAAAACACGATGTTGTAGTAGACGCAGATGGCAATATTATTGACCCAGAAGCAGAAAAAGAAGAACAAGAAGAAGCAAAAGTAGAAGAAAAACCTTCTACAAAACCTGTAGAGTCAAAAGAAGAAAAGACAGAAACTCCAAAAGCAGAGAAAAAAGCCCCAGCAAAAAAGACAACAACAAAAAAATCTACAACAACCACAGCTAAAAAATCAACTACAAAAACAGAAAAATAATCATAAAAATTAAATTCTCTCATATCTTATGATATGGGAGATTTTTTATGGAAAAAACTTTGAAAGCAAATTTTTTGAATATCCTAAAAGGCACATTAATAGGTGTGCTAGTATCTGTTAGTTTGATAATTGTATTTGCTATTACTCTCAAGTTTGTTGATATGAGCGATACCGTTATAAAAATTATCAACCAAGTAATAAAAGTTTTTAGTATTTTTTTTGGCTCATTTATTATTTTTAGACAAGATAGTAGTAGGGCACTTATCAAAGGAGCTGTTTTGGGACTTATGTATAGCCTTATTGCTTTTGTTGTTTTTTCTATACTAAGTGGAACTTTTACCTTTGGTTTGTCAAATATACTAGATTTGCTATTTGGCTGCGTTTTTGGGGCTATTTGTGGCATTTTTTGTGCCAACTTGCCATCTACACAAAGGCTAAATTAACACATAATACTATGCGATTTATCCGCAAGATTTAGACCAATTTTTAGATAAAAGTTTGGCTTAATTTTGATATATTTTTTTGTTTTTGTAAGGGCAGTTTTGTCCTTACTTTTTTATGTCTAAAAAAATGCAGTTTTATAAAAAAACTATTTGACTACGAGATATATTTATTATATAATATATTGCATATTGAAGGAGCATTTTTAATGAGCAAAAAGAGAAGCAAAATCAAATTTATTATACTAGCTTTTGTTGCTGCAATTGGTATCTTCTTAACTTGCTTTAGTTTCCGTATACCATTTACAAACACCACTTTCAAAGGCTTTGCCAATGCTATATCATTGGGCCTTGATATCAAAGGTGGCGTTTTGGCTGTATATGAGGCTAATGTTGAAGATAAGTACCAAGACGAGTTTGAAACTAGACTTGATGCTACAGTTATGAGAATAGAAGACTTCCTTGTAAATGAAGGTTACACAGAAGCAGCAGTTAGTAGACAAGGTTCTAATCGTATTAGAATAGAAGTTCCAGATGTTAACGATCCAGATGCAATCTTTGCACTTATCGGCGAACCTGCAGAACTTTATATCACCGACAAAGAGGGCGGTGATCCAATTATCACAGGCGAACACATCGAAGCTTGTGAGGCCGCATATCAAAACAATGAGTGGGGCGTATCTTTGAAATTTAATAGCGAAGGTAAAGATTTATTCGGTACACTTACTAGTGAACACGTAGGTGAGTCAATTTATATTTACATTGACGGAGCAGTTTTCTCTGCACCTAAAGTTCAAGAAGCAATTACTGGTGGTACAACATTTATCAATGGTATGGGTGACCAACAAGGTGCCGAAGACTATGCTATGAAGATTCTTAGTGGTACTTTCCAAGTAGACCTATCTGTTGTATCAAACTCAGTAGTTAGTGCTACACTTGGTGCAGACGCTCTAAAATATGGCCTTATCGCAGGTGCTATAGGTCTTGTGCTTATATTTGCCTTTATGATTTGGCAATATGGTATTTTGGGTGTAATTGCAGACTTTGCACTAGTATTCTACGTTATACTACTTATGTTCTTCCTACAAGCTATTCCACTAGTTCAATTAACACTTCCTGGTATTGCAGGTATTATCTTGACACTAGGTATGGCAGTAGACGGTAATGTAGTTATCTTTGAACGTATCAAAGAAGAGTATGCTAAGGGTAAGAAAATCCCTGCTAGTGTAAAATCAGGATTCAAAAGGGCCCTTTCATCTATTCTAGATGGTAATATCACTACAATCATCGCAGCTATCGTATTGTATATACTTGGTACAGGTTCGATCAAAGGCTTTGCAGTTGTATTGTTTATCGGTACTGCACTATCAATGTTTACATCTACTGTTATCACACGTGGCCTTGTAAATATGTACTTACCAATTAACAGTACTAAGGCAAAATTGTACAGACTAAAAAGGGAGGAAAGAGTAAATGAAATCTAAAACTTCCTTTTCAATAAATAATTTTAGCAAAACAAAATACGATTTCTCAAAGCACTCTAAATGGTATTGGATTGCTTCTTGCGTAATCGTATTTGTAGGATTTATCGTTATGCTATGTGCAGGACTAAACCTAGGTCTTGACTTTACAGGTGGTTCTGTTATCACAGTAAAACTTGGCAATGAAATAACTACAAATGATGGTTATTATGATGCCTTAGAAAAAATAGAAAAAGTATTAAAAGATAATAAAGTAAAAATTTCTAGTGCCCAAAAAGAAGGTACAGGTTCTAACGCTTCTATCATCGTAAAATACCAAGACAAAGCTGGATATAGCGATGTAAGAATGGACGATTTGACCAAAGAAATGAGACTTCAAATTAATGAAGCTTTTGGTATCGAAATTTCAGAACTTGGTGACGAAGACGACATCACTGTAAATTCAGAGAGAATCACAGCTTCTGCTAGATTTGACCTTATCTTTAATGCTATAGTTGCTATTATGTTTGCAACCTCTTTAATTTTGCTTTATATTGCTATCAGATTCGAAGCTTTGAGCGGACTATCTGCAATCTTAGGTTTAGCACACGACCTTGTTGTTACTATTGCTTTGGTTGCTATATTCCGTATTCCAGTAAATAGCTCATTTATAGCTGCCCTTATTACTATTGTTGGTTATTCTATCAATAACTCAATCATTATCTTTGATAGAATAAGAGAAAATCTTGCTAAACCAAACCTTACTGACAAAACAAACAAAGAACTTGCTAATATGTCTATTAAGCAAACACTAACTAGAACAATCAACACAACAATCACTACACTTATTGCAGTTATTGCTCTAGCAATTATTGGTGTTTCTTCTATTAGAGAGTTTATCGTTGTTATTATCATTGGTATTGTTGCAGGTTTCTATTCATCTGTTTTCCTTGTTCCAGAATTCTGGGCAAATGTTAATAGAGCTAGAAAACTAACAAAACCTGTTACTACTGTAGAAGAAGTAGAAACAAATGATGATGATCCATCAGCAGAGGTTATAGAAGTTGTAGATAACAAACAATAATAATATAGCCTTTCCTTCAATTTAGGAAAGGCTTTTTTTGTAATAAAAGGTGCTCCGAGAAGTATAAAAGAGAGTAGTATATGAACACAGAATTAAAAAATAAATTTACAAAAGAATACAACTTAAGTAGTACTGTCCTAGATATTCTTTTTGCAAGGGGAATTGATACTAAAGAAAAAATTGAGGACTTTTTGAATCCTAGCGAAAAAGACTTTCATGATCCATTTTTACTAAAAGATATGGATAGAGCTGTAGCAAGAATAAACAAAGCCCTAAACAACGATGAAAGAGTGCTTATCTTTGGAGATTACGACGTAGACGGCGTTTCTGCAAGTGCTATTTTAATTAAATATTTTGCAAGTAGAGATTTCTTTGTAGATTACTATTTGCCTAATAGATATATAGACGGGTATGGTCTTACTTGTGAGGTTATAGATAAGGTAAAGGAAAAATACGACCCTTCACTTATCATCACAGTAGACTGCGGGATTTCTTGCTATAAAGAAGTAGAATACGCAAAAACTTTGGGCATAGATATTGTTGTAACAGACCACCACGATATCCCAGAGATTTTGCCAGATACTATCACTGTCAACGCAAAACTCCCTAACCAAAAATATCCGTTCTCTCAACTATGTGGTACTGGCGTTGCTTTCAAACTTGTTCAAGCATTATCTGGCCTTGAAGAAGCAAAAAAATACCTTGGCATCTGTGCAGTAGCAACCATTGCTGATATTGTACCTTTGCAAGACGAAAACAGAGCGATAGTAACCCTTGGGCTAAAAGACCTGGAAAACAATTTGCCACTAGGCATTAAAATGTTGATTAAAGACAATAAACTAAACTTTAATTTAACCGCCAGTGACATTGCATTTAGACTTTCACCAAAAATCAACGCCGCTGGTCGTATGGGCGACCCAACCGTTGCTCTTAGACTTTATATCAAAGAAGACAAAAAGGTTCTTGCAAAAACAATCGAAACTCTAAACGAACAAAACCTAACACGACAAGCCCTTTGTAACAAAGTTTATGAAGACGCTATCAAAATGATTCAAAAAATCAACATCTCAAAATACAAAGCAATCGTTCTATATTCTAAAAACTGGGATAGCGGTATTTTGGGTATTGTAAGCGCAAAAATAGCGGGTGAGTTTAATAAGCCAACCATACTATTTTCGGAGGTTGGAGACGAATTAAAAGGCTCTGCAAGGTCAATTAACGACATAAATATCTGCGAAACAATAGCAGGTATAAAAGAAGTTGTAGAGGCTTTCGGTGGACACAAAATGGCTGCTGGTCTTACTATTAAAACAAAACATTTTGGCAGCTTTATCAAAAGTTTAAATGAGTCTTTGAGTAAAAATTATACTAGTGAAGACTTTTTGCCTCAAGTAACTTATGATTTCAAACTAAAACCAGAAGAAATAACCGAAAAGTTTGTAAAAGACTTAGACGTTTTAGAGCCATGTGGTTGTGGAAACCCAAAACCTATCTTTATGATAGATTTTGACAAGTTAAACGTTTCTTCTATGGGCAACTTCCCAAATCACCTAAACATCTCTGCAAAAAACTTTAACATTGTTGCTTTTAATAGTTCAGAATATGCAACTGTCCTAAAAAATTCTAACAGCCAATCTATCACTGTCGAACTTCAAATAAGCGAATTTAAAGGTAAAAAATACTTAAAAGGCATCGCAAAGAACATCTATACAGGCACACTTTCTAAGCCAAAAAACAACGATGTTTTGTATGGTGAATATATACTTCAACTAATGTGTAGAGAAGAAGACGAAAGGTATTACTCAGAGTTTAATAAACAAGGTCTACTAAAGCTTGTAAACGAAGCTAAGCAGCAAAAAATGGGTACATTATTTGTTGCTAGTACTTATGAGAGTTATTTACAATTTATCGAACAATTTAGTGACCTAAAACTTAATCACAATTATTTCTACCTAACAAGTTATACCGCAGAAAACTCAATTATCCTAGCTCCAGCTAGTTTTGAGGGCTTTAATTTATATTCAAAGGTAGTCTTTATTGACCCAATATTGGACAGAAAATACCTAAATACCGCCGCTAAGAGCACTTTTGCTAAGATATATTACACAGGATACAAAAAAGTAAACAACAATATTTTCAAAGGTATATCTTCTGATCGAAATATCTTTGGACAATATTATAAGATGCTAAGTGATTTGACAAAAAAACTTATATCATTTGAAAATAGATTTGATATCTTCAAGCACCTAAAGATTCTAAATCCTCAAGCAAAGAAACTATCATATAGACAATTTGTTTTCTGTTTATATACATTTATCGAGCTAAATATTTTCAGCCTAGAACAAGATGGCGAATATATAACACTTAACGAAAATCAAAAGGTTTTTTCTAACCTTACAAATTCTAGTTTTTATAATACAATTAATATACTACTTTCTACTATTGATTAGGAGATTTTGTAAATATTGTGTATAATAAAGTCAGCAGATAAATATTTGCTATAAAAGGAGAGGAATATTATGACCTTACAAGAACAAAGAAAAGAAAATTCAAACAAATTTATTAAAGAACTTGGAATTGACTGCCTAGAAACTTTGCCATTAGTTGAAAGTAGTGAGCAAGTTAAACTAAAAGATATTGATACTATCTGCAAGAGAATTTTTGCAAGTATTATATCTATTCAACTTGCCTGTGATATCGACCAAGGCAACGATTATGAGGCCTCTAAAGAGTTTTTTGAAGGTCTTTTGGACAGATATGGAGTAAAAGATTGTTTGCTTCCAAATGAGAAAAATTTGTTTGCTAATAAATATGAAAAGAAAGACGTTTTGAACGTTACTTGGAACTACGAAGCCACTTGGTCACTTCTTTGGGCTTTGGGACTAGTTGAGGATATGAAGACACCTTTTGCTGTTTGTGATTGCGACAAAGCAGTAACTTTGGTTGCAACTAGTGAATCTATAGAAACTTTTAAAGCACAAGCTAAACTAAAAGATATCGAAGAAATCTTAGATATGCTAGACCTATACTATCGCTATCACTGGGCAGTGGTTGAAAAAAATATCAATCCTAATACAAATATCGGCAATCTTTACCCAGATGTTGTTTGGGAGAGAAGAAAGGGTCTAGAGTGGTTGATCTCAAATGAAGAAGACTGGGACGAAATCTCACTTGATACATAATAAATATAAAGGAAGTTTATATTCATAAGCTTTCTTTTTTTCTTTTTTGAGATATAAGGTATTTCTAGTGCTTTGCTATATGATTGTTATTCTATATATAAATAATTATATATATAATCA
>JAZUBK010000009.1:0-20821 GCA_045638465.1 Clostridia bacterium
AATCATAACCTAAAACCATTAATCCATTTAAAATAAAGATATAGTATGTAAATAATTTCCATAGAAGTAGTGCCCAGAAAGTCATTTTTACAGTAAACAAGCTAGAGAATACTGCAAGGAACGATAGGTCTGATACGCCAGTACCACCAGGTAGTGGGTTAAAACTTGCTGCAAGGTCAATAATAATTGTCAAAATGATAATTTCTACCCAAACTGCAGTATTCCAGCCCATAAAGGCACAATAAATAAAGTAAGGGATTGAATATATAACAAAATAGAATACTATAGATATAAATATGTTTGATATCCATACCCAAGGGGACTTTTTGTACCTTCTCATGGTTGTTTGCCATGTAGTAACGGTACGCATAGTTTTTCTAAATAATTTATCATAGTTTCTTCTAAATATTTTGCAGAAAAGTCTTAGGAAAAATACAACAATAGCAGTACCTACTTTTTTGTTCATAATAACTACTGCAATAGCAAGAAGAAGTGCGGTAATTAATATAAAACCTATCCACGCCATAGATGCAACAAGTTTTGCTTGAACATCAGGTACGGATGCGTTTGCTAGTATCGCCCCTTCGATACCGCCATAATTAATACACACTCCAACCAAAACTGCAATAATTATCATTACATATGCTATTTGTTGGAACATATATTTTGACATTACGATGGAAAAAGATTCTCCACCCTTTATACCATATTTGTTTGTATAATAAATTTGGAAAGGTTGACCGCCTGATGAAAATGGAGTAATTACATCATAATATTTACCCAAAACACCTACTTTAAAGGCAAGTGAAGGTCTGTTTTTTCCTGTTGCTTTACGGATAAGCACATTAAACCTAAGTGTATCGCAAATAATAAAAGCAATAACCATAGCACCAGCAGCACCTATATACCACCAGTTGATTGTAAGTTCACCCGGATCTTCGACCATGCCGTCTTTCATTTGAACAAACAAAATAGCTGCAATAACTGTAATATTAATAAGGAAGAATATTAAGCTCATAAACTTTTTCTTCTTTGAGCTTTGGGCTTTTACAACTTCTTTAGCTGCTTTTACCTCTGTTGATTCTTCTGGGTGTATTTCTATTTTTGTTGGTCTTTTTGTTGCAAAATACTTTTCTTTTTCCATGCCTTTTATGTTGGCATCTTTTATTACTAATTCATTTTTGATTATAGGGGCGCTAATTTTATTCTTTTTGCGCTTTACTGGTTTATTTTCTTTTTTTGCCATAAAACTAGCAACCTCCTTTTTTTTCTAAAAAAAATGAGAAAAGCTGACTTTCCTCATTTTTATAGCTGCGTTGGGTTAGTCAAGTAAATCTTTGTAGTTAGACTTATAATATGTGTAAGTTTTACCAGCCTCTAGTGTTTTGATTAGGTTATCTTCGTATGTATCATAAGCGTCAGATTTTACAAGACCATAAATATATTCTAACATGTTGTCTTCTGCACAAGTAGTACTTGTAAGTCTCATACTTTCTAACATCTCTATGCTTAGTACACCAAGGTCTATATTTTCTACTCTGTTAGTATAAATAAGAATATGGTAACCATATGAACTTTCAACAATATCAGATATAGCACCTTCGTATCCAGATTCGAATAACTCTATAGCTGCGTTAGTAAATTCTTCAACCATCGCAGAAGAGCCTTTTGAACCGATAGAATAGTCAAATTGTGCATTCATAATACCATCATCTTCGTTGTATTTGTACATAAGTTTGTTAAACTCAGATGTAACATAAGCTGCATATTCGTCGCTACCTTTTACGTAGTTTCCGTTTGCAGTGTCGATGATGTTTTTGATAACAGTGTTTCTTAGGTCATATACAGAAATTGTCTTTCCTGTTTCGTAACCATCAGTATCTCTCTCTTTTGCTAGAGTGTTGAATACTGTATTCATATCTTCTTTTGCTTGTTGGTTTTCTTTGTCTGTTAGTTGTGGGTTATTTACATAAGAACTTTCGTCTTTTGCAAATTTTACAAGGATATGTTGAACTTCGATGATAGATTCGCTTTCGCCGAAGTATACATAGTTTCCTCTGTTAGAAGTATTAGTGATATTTTTATAAAAACCAGTTGGGTTAATATCGTATTCTTCTTTGTTTGCATTGTACATAGCAGTGTATTTGTCCAAGATCGCTTGAGTTTTTGCTCCAGTCAAATAACCATCTTCTGTACCAGCAGTTCTTGAGTATGAATTTTGAAGTTTTTGAAGGTAAGCATTTTCTAGAGAAGTTTTGAATATTCTGTCTAGTTCTCTGTTAAATACTGCCTTTTTGCTTGTGTCAGAATGTTTTTTGAAAGATTCGTTTTCTTTTAGAGTGTCGATATATTCGTCCCAAACGTCATCGATAATAGAACTTTCGATAAATTCAGGTTTTGAATAATCATAGATGTCTAGTTTTTCGTCTTCGTCTTCAAAAACGTACTCACCATCATCATTTTTTACATAGTTTTCGCCATAAGCAACTTTTACTCTGCCACCCTCTACAAAGATTGTTTGTTTAAACTCTTCTTTGCTTCCTGCGTGTGCTGGGTCTTCTTTTGTAGTTTCTGTAAATACGCTATCTGGATTATCGTATTTTGCAACTACAAGTTCTTTAATAGAAGAATCAACATAATCCCAAGCCTCTCTAACGGCATTATTATATTCTTTATTGGTTAAAGCATAGTAATAATCTTCTGCAGTAAGTGATGTGTTAGCAACTTCTTTTTTGGCTTCTTTTTTGATATATCCTAGCAACATCTTTCTTTGAAGTAGCATTTCCATTGTTTCATTAATTGCTTCTTCTACAGTATAACCTGATTGAGAAACTAGGTTTTGGCCATAGTTGTAATATCCGTTTACAAGTTCTTCTTTTGTTATTTCATAATCTCCTGCTTTGGCAACGATTGTACTATAATATCTATCCATGTCTGTACCAAAAAGGTTACAACCTGTAAGAACAGATAGCATACAGCACAAACTTATTATCAAGCTGAATATTCTTTTTTTCACAGCAGTCTCCTAAATTATAATTTAATACATCTCATTATACACGACTTTTTGTATAAAATCAATTACATTTTTGTTATTGCAAACATTTTTTCAAAAAATTTATGACTACTTCTTGGGTTTTGTCAACAGAGTCTTTTATTTTTATATCGATACTTCCATTGATTTGGTCACAAGTGCCGATATTTTGGATATTTTCGGCCAATTTTTCCCACAAAGTAGTGCCTTTTATTTCTTCATAAACTTTAATTTTTGCAAAGAAACTATTGATAACCAAACTCTTAATACTAAGTCTTTGGCACATATTTTTAATAAAGGCAACTTTGCATAGTTGTTTTGTAACCAGTGGCACTTGACCATAGGCATTTTGCAAATATTCCAAAGTCTCATCATAATCTTCTTGAGTAACAATTTTACTAATTTTTGTATAGGTTGAAATACGGTTTTCTTCTTTTGCAACGTATTCTTTAGGCAAATAAGCGTTAATTCCTATATCTAATTTTACTTCTTTTAGTTCTTGCTTTTCTTCGCCTTTTAGCTCAGAGACAGCTTCTTTTAGAAGTTTGATATAGAGGTCATACCCTACTTTTTCGATATGGCCTGATTGTCTTGCGCCTAAAATATCTCCTGCGCCTCTTATCTCAAGGTCTCTCATAGCTATTTTGTATCCGCTGCCCATATCACTAAATTCCATAAGGGCGTCTAGTCTTCTATAGGCCTCTTCAGATAACGCTTTATTTCTCTCAAAAGTAAAGTATGCAAAAGATGACAAATTACTACGGCCTATTCTTCCTCTTAACTGATATAGTTGAGAAAGGCCAAGTTTATCGGCATCTATTACAATAAGAGTGTTTGCAAAAGGAAGGTCAACACCGTTTTCGATAAGCACTGTACTAATCAAAACTTGAGTTTGGCGAGTAAACACTTTATAAATACTATCCTCAAGTTCTTTTGCACTCATTTGGCCATGCGCTACGCCAATAGTAATATCTTGGCCTAAAAGTTTTGACACTTTGCCATAAAAATCATAGATGGTTTCTACCCTGTTATAAACAATAAGTACTTGGCCACCCCTTTCAATTTCTTTTTTACACGCATCTATAAGCAAACTATCTGAGTAGTCTATAATAGTTGTTTTTGTTGGTATTCTATCTCTAGGAGGAGTATTTAGATAACTTATATCTCTTATTCCGATCAACGACATATAAAGAGTTCTTGGGATTGGCGTTGCAGACAAAGTTATAACGTCAATATTGTTCTTTAGATTCTTTAACTTTTCTTTGTGCTCAACACCAAATCTTTGTTCTTCGTCTAGAATAAGTAATCCTAGGTCTTTGAATTTTACATCACTAGACAAAAGCCTATGTGTTCCGCAAATGATATCGATTTTGCCGTCTTTTAGACTTTCTAGTATTACTTTTTGCTCGGCAGGTGTTTTTAGCCTATTTATTGAAGCTATCCTTACCATAAAATCTTTCATACGTGTAAGACATGTATTGTAGTGTTGTTCGCTCAAAATAGTTGTTGGGCAAATAATGGCTACTTGTTTGCCGTCTTGAATTGCTTTATAAGCAGCAACCAAGGCAACTTCTGTCTTACCAAAGCCGACATCACCGCAAACCAGCCTATCTAGTATGCGGCTGCCTTCCATATCACTCTTTATATCGTTAATAGCTTGTACTTGGTCTTCGGTATAAGAAAATGGAAAGGCTTTTTCAAATTCTTTTTGAAGGTAAGTATCTTGTGAATATTTAAAGCCTTTTAGTTGCTCTCTTTTTGAGTAAAGTTTGATTAGGTCAAAGGCAAGTTCTTTTACAGAAGTTCTTACCTTTTGTTTTACCTTATAAAAGTCCGCCCCACCTATTTTATTACACTTTGGTGCAACTTCGCCAACATATGCAGATAGCATATTGGCATTTTCGGTAGGAAGATATAGTATATCCCCGCCTTGGTATTCAATAACAAAGTAATCTCTATAACTAGAGGTTAATTTTAATTTTTCGATAGATATACATTTACCAAGGCCGTGCACTTCGTGAACAACATAGTCATTTACCTTTGGCTGATAAATAGGTTTTGCAACCTTTTTTGTTTCTTCTTGGCTAACGGCTACTTGGTTTAGGTCGTCACTACCAATAATCAAAAAACCATCTTCATAAAAACCTGCACTAATAGGAATATTTGCTACCGATAGGTTTATCTCAAAGTCTTTTGCCTCATCTATGGTATTGGCCAAATTAAAACCTATATCTGCAGACGACAAAATACCTTTTAGTTTGTTAAAAGTGAGCGAAGATCCAGCACTGATAAATACTGTTGTTTTGTTTTTGCTAAATCTTGAAATTTCGTATATAAAGCTATTCCAGTCGATATAGTACTTTTGGGTGGAAATTGTGTTAAATGTCACAACTTCGTTTGGTAAAAAGATTTTGTTTTGGACAGAAACTCTATTAAAGGCAATTAAGTTTTTGTCATCAATATTATTTAAGATTTCATTTTTTACAAAATAAAAGCCTTTGTGCTCTTTTAGTAGTTCTCCAGCCAAAATAAAATCTTCACTGGTCTTTGCAAAGTCGTCATATGATTGGTTTAGAATATCAACAATCATCTTTGGTTCGTCAAAGATAATTTGACCATCTGTAAAATAATCAAGTATTGAGCCGCAAAAATACGGAACAAAAGGCGCAAGAAAACTTGTACAGATATTTCTGCCGTTTTTTACATTATCTATTTGGAAATTAATTGTTTCGGTAAGAGATATCAAACTATCGCCACTAATTTTTGTAGAAGCTAGACTCTTTGTTATAGAAGTGCACGCATCATTTACTATATTTTCGTTCAAAAATAGTAATGTGTTTGGAACCAAAGAAATCTCTTGTTCATCTTTTACTTTGCGATAGTCACCCAAAGATAGTGAATATATACTCTCTATCTCATCGCCAAAGAAGTTAATTCTAAAAGGAAGTACTGAGCCATATACAAAAATGTCTAGTATATCTCCTCTTATTGCAAAGTCACCTTCGCTCTCTATCGCATCTGCTCTATTATAGCCTAGGTTAATTAAACTTGCTACTACTTCGTCCAAGCTATATTCTTTGCCGATGGCAAGGTTTAGGCTAGAAGATTTGATAATATCTGGACTAGGAAGTTTTTGCATCAACACATCAGGCATGGCAATAACAACATCTACGCTGCCATTTACTATTCCGTTAAGTGCTGAAATGTATTCTCTAAAGATAGGGTTTTTGTTTTCGTTGATACCAAACATAAGTGGTAACTTGTCAGATATCAAAGCAACTTTTTTACCCAATGCTTTGAGTTGTCTTTTCATATTGGTAGCAGCAAAAAAATCGGGAGCAACATACAAAAGCTTTCTCCCAATCGTACTTGTTATAAAACCTTTTTCACCAAGACCAAGACCGTTTATTTGAAGTTTACTTTCGGTCTTGATTTGATTTTCTAGTTTCTTTAGATTTACAAAACTATACATACTACTACTTTATTATATCAAATAATTTTTCACATGCAAGATCTATTGCAGGAATAATTTTTTCCATACTTTCATCATCGATACGGCTAAGCACATAATCAGCAAGATCTCTGCTCTTATCGTTACCCGCACCAATTTTAATTCTTCTAAATTCTGTGCCTATATGTTGCACTATATTACGAAGGCCATTATGAGTTCCCCCACTGCCGTGCTCTCTATATTTACATACGCCTTTTTCCAAATCAATATCGTCACAAAAAACAATTACATTTTCAGGTTTTATTTTTTGTTTGCGAACAAATCCCGCAACACTTTCACCACTCAAATTCATATATGTTCTAGGCTTTGCCAAAATCAAATTTTGACCATTAAAACTTGCCAAAGCAACATCTGCAGAATTTCTAACTTTTGTAAATTTTACACCTAGTTTTTCTGCTACTTTATCAATGGCCATATAACCTATATTGTGATAAGTTCTTAGATATTTATTTCCTGGATTTCCAAGGCCTACAATAAGATACATTTTTTACCTCTTTGGTTTATTTTCTTGTTTTGATCTGGCTATCACAAAGCTGTCTTTTGGGACATCTTTTGTAACGGTAGATCCCGCCGCTATAAAACAACCATCTTCAATTTTTAGCGGAGCTATTAAGTTAACATTTGAGCCGACAAAAACATTGTCACCTATAATTGTTTTGTGTTTATTTTTTCCGTCGTAATTGCAAAAAATTACTCCACAACCAAGGTTGCAATTTGTTCCAATTTCTGCATCTCCGACATAAGTTAAATGAGATATTTTTGTGCAAGATTTTATATAAGATTTTTTTATCTCTACAAAGTTTCCTATACGCACATTACTTTCAATTATGCTTCCTGGCCTTATATGAGCAAAGGGCCCAATGCTACAGTTTTTGCCAATGCAAGAATCTATAATATAACTACTACAAATTTTGCAGCCGCTATCTATTGTGCAATTTTTTAGGTAGCACTCACCTATAAATTCTACATCATCTGCAATTTTACAATCGCCAATTATTATGATTTTGTTTTGATTATTTTGCAACTTTTCCATACTAATATATATGAAAAATAACAAAATAATGTTATACCAAAATTACTTCAAAATCCTTTCAAATGGGCCTATTTTAGCCCCGACTGGAAGTTCGGCATTTTTTACGACCGAGTATTCGGCAATTACGTTGTCATCTATATAACAACTATCAATAATGTTGTTTGGATATAGCGTAACATTTGCGCCAATATATGTCTTGCCATAGATTCTGTTATTTGGATAAATTACTGTGCCTGGCCTTATTGTAACATCGGCATCTATTGATACGCTACTGCCATCTATAATACGCACTCCGTTTTTCATATGAAAACTAAGTACACGATTTTTCATTACTTCTTCTATAATCATAAGTTGCTTTAGATTATATACTGTCATAAAATCTTCTTCGTCAAAATACTGTGGCTCTGCAGTGTAAATTTTGTCTGCGGTCTTTAAAAAACTATTGGCAAAAACATAGCCTCTAGTTAGTTTGCAAACGGACATCTTTTTGACAAAGCAATAGTCCAAAATTTCTTCTACAGTTTTCTTTTTTATAAGTGGTGTATCACTATACAAAACCATTGTATAATCACCCTCTCCGATGTTCTCTTTTGCGACCTCTAAAACATCTCTTTTGCCATCGTATTCTACAAAATGAATTGGGTAATTATTACATGCCATAGCCACCCAATCTTTCATGCTTTTGCCAAGAAGTTTTAGCTCCCAAGGTTTATCGTTTGGAGCAAAAGAATTGTTTTGAGTAAGCAAAATTATAACAGAAGTTTTATTGCCATCTGTTGTTAATTTTTCAGTTAAAGTTTCTGGTTTTTCTATAGTCAAAGTTTCCATTATTTTCCCCTTCTTTTTGCCTCAAAAAAATCTGTTAAAAGTTGTGAACATTTACTTTCCATTACACCACCCACAACCTCTGGGTGATGATTAAATTTATTATCTCCAAGCAGGTTATACAGACTACCACCACAACCGAATTTTTTGTCATATGCACCAAAAACAACTTTGCCAACACGAGCATTGATTATTGCTCCTGCACACATAACACATGGCTCTAGCGTAACAAAAATTGTGCAATCATTTAGCCTAAAAGTTTTTAATTTTTTACAGGCTTTTTTTATTGCTATTATTTCTGCGTGTTGGGTTGCATCTTGTGTTCTTTCTCTTTTGTTATAACCTTTGGCAATTATTTTATTTTTATAAACAATTACCGCACCTACTGGCACTTCGTCTTTTTGATATGCTTTTTGCGCTAGGGCAAAAGCTTGTTCCATATATTTTTCCATATATAACCTATTTGTGATAACTTGCGTTGTTTATAATAGCCATACCTCTATATATTTGTTCCAAAAGAATTACCCTCATAAGCATATGCGGAAATGTTGCTTTCGAAAAAGATAATTTGCTATTTACAGCCGCTCTTACTTTATCACTCACCCCATAAGAACTACCTATAACAAAAGTAATTGTAGAGTGGGTGTTTGTTATTTGTTTTATGCTATCTGCAAACTCTTCACTTGTTAATTGTTTACAGTTTAGGTCGCAGAGAATAGAATACCCTTCTAGATTTTTGATTATATTTTCGCTTTCTTTTTCTAGCACATTATTTATCTCCGAAAGCGATGGAGTTGGATTTAGTTTTCCCTCAGGACACTCTATTATTTCGCATCTTGCATATTTGTTTATACGCTTTGTGTATTCATTTATTGCTTGTCTTAAATAATCTTCTTTGATATTGCCAACAGATACTATCCTAAATTTTATCATAGTATCCCCCAAACAAATGTAAATATTGTAATAATTGCCCCCAAAACTATAGACGAAATAATAAATACTTTTTCCATAGGTAAAGGTTTATGATATTCTCTCTCTTCTTTTTTGAATATCATATCTTTTTCGCTAGTAATATTATATTGAACGAGCATCGAATTAATTTCTTTTAAGTTGTTTAGGTATGTATTAGAAAAAGGATTCGCTTTAGGATTAATACGAGATAGTTTTTCTTTATCTGCAGAAGATGTCTCTGCAGCAGAAACGTCCTTTAGAAGTTTTTTCATCTTTTTCATACGAGTGTCACGCAAAAGCATAATATAACATAACACTATAACCAAAACAAGTGCTGCCATAATAGCAAAACTACCAATAAAAGCAACAAAAGCGTTAGACCCTGTCAAGAAAGTTTGGAAAGCACCCAATATGTCGTGACCAAACAAACCTTTTTCTTGAGCAAAGGCAAAGTACAAACTAAGCCCGTTATTACAAAAGTGCATAATCATCGCAGGGTAAATACTTTTTGTGATTACAACAACTACCGCCATCAAAAAGCCAAGCACTGTAGCATAGAAAAATTGATTGATGTTAAGGTGCAAAAGGCCAAACAATAGTGAAGACAATAAAACAGAACCTTTTAGGCCTAGTCTTGAAAAACCACCAAGCAAAAGACCTCTATGGGCTACTTCTTCGCATATAGCAGGAAGAACAGCGACCAAAACCAAACTAATAAAGAACTCTGAAGTTGTAGTTCCTGCACTACCCGCGCTATAACTAGGTATACCCTCATAACCAAATAACATAATTATATTGCTAAAAAATGATGCAATAAGAACATTTAGGAAATAGCAACAAATACCAACTACAACTGAATATAGCAATGTTTTTGGGCTAATTTTTGTAAAGTTAAACTCCGCAAAGGTACGCTTTATATTTTGTTTTCGGATAATGGTATAAAGCGTAAATGGAATAATAAGTATAATCACCACCTGAATAATCAAGGTAGAAAATATATCATAACCAATATCTCCAAGGAAAGAAAGGTCTATTTTTGACAACAAAATATAAAAGCCAACTAAGACTATCATAGCTATAAAATAAACTAAACTAGAAACGAATAATTTACTTTTTCTCATAACCTTTCTCCTTTTTTATTTTTTTTAGGCCAGTACTGTGGCAAACCACAAAACAATCAACGCCGAAACTAAGATAATAAGCAAAGTCTTGTCTTTCATCTTAGGTGGATTTAGTTGTCTCATATCATATTCTGATAGACCTTCGCTATTTTCGATAAGTTGGTCTTGCTCAGATTTTTCTTCTTTTACTTCAGCCGCTGTAGGATATTTCTTAATTAAATTTTTCAAAAGTATAATAAGACATACTATAACTCCTGCAGTTACTATTGCTCCAAACAAAACAACCGTTACAATACCTGCAGACATATTGCTTATGCTAAATATTTGTGGTGCAAAATATGAAAGCGTAACAACCAAAAAGTTGTTTGTTACATGGAATATCATACTATACAAAATAGATCCAGTATAATATGCAAGACAAGCAAGTATTACACCCATGATAAATTGATAAACAAATTGATAAATTCCAAGGTGTATCAATGTAAAAATAAGTGCACTTAAAAGTATAGCGTATACAGGTTTCATCGATCTTTTTAGACCATTAAATACCACGCCCCTATAAATAAACTCTTCTACAATGCCAGGTATTATAGCAAAAGCTATAACAACAACTACATATCCTCCAAAACCTTCTGGAATAGCAGTCGCCGCGACTTCGATTTTTGTTAGGTTAAATATACTATAATCTACCAAAGTAATCATATAGTTGAAACCAAACACACAAACTGCAGTAATAAGCATAGTAATAAGTATTGGGTAAAGTCTGATTTTTCCTTTTACAGTACTTGCATCAAAAGTCTTTTTGCCATTTAGCACTGAATAAATAAAGTAAGTACCAAAAGAAAAGACTTGCCCCAAAAACATATTAATTACATTAACCCAAGGAAGTGAGGCAAAGGCCATTATCTCTTCTTGAGTTTCTGCGCCGTTTGAAATTGCTATTTTTGTAACGATAAGCGAAAATAAAAATGAATATACAACGCTAACTGCCATAATAAATAATATAAGCAAGGCAGAATCTCTAGCGGTATAACTATATCTAATCTTAAACATTGATTTCTCCTAATACGTAAATTATATAATAAATATAATTAAATAGCAACTATTCAAAAAAACAAAAACAACATAAAATTATTATCTAAAAAAAGGCTTTTGCAAAATCTAACCAAACCAAAAGATTTTTTCTTTTAGGTAAGTAAAAAAAACACTTCATTTTTTTGATAAATAAAGCGTTTTTATTGAACCTCAAAAGTTGTGCCAACCTCATGCTGCATAGCAACATCTACACAGATATGTTGTCCTTCGATTATGTTATATTGTTTCAAAACTTTTTTGACTGTAGTATATGCAAGTAGTGGAGTATTGTTTTCTTCGCTAAGGTGACAAAGCACAGCTTGTTTTACACCACTTTTGACAAGGTATGCAAGGGTAAGTCCACAGTCTTTGTTTGACAAATGCCCCCTTGGTGACAATATCCTATTTTTTAGAGCAGATGAATATTTCTCATTATTTAGTAGCATAGTTTCGTCATGGTTTGACTCTATGTACAAAATATCACTGCCCTCTAATTTTTGAGCGATGTTTTTTGACATCTTACCGATATCGGTTGCAATAGATATTTTTTTGCCTTGGCACAAAAAACTATACCCTACACAAAACCTACTATCGTGCGGAACTTCAAAACTAGTAACTGTAATGTCACCGATAAAAAAGTCGCTATTAGTAAAAGATACTAATTGACTTTCGGGTACATTGCCAAGTTTTTTTACTATATGTTGATATCCGCTAGTGTGCATATAAACTTTTGTATTATATTTTCTAGCAAAGACTCCTATACCTTTGCAGTGGTCTATGTGTTCGTGCGTTACCAAAATTGCCGAAATTGAACTTGGTTCTATTCCTAGCAATTTCATTTTTTCTTCCAAAAGAGAACACGTTAGCCCAACGTCTACAAGTATAGCGGTATTACCACCTTTTACATACAGGCAGTTGCCCTTGCTACCACTTGCTATGGTTACTGATTTCATTTGTTTTTCTTTCCTCTATAGTCAATATACTAGCATATTTTACGCCATATGGCAACCAATAAAAAACCTTATTTAGTGGCAAGTTTTACCTTTCCGTTTAGATAAGACTTTATAAAACTCTCTACACCTTTGCCGCAGGTCTCACAAAAAGCCGCAATCAAATCATCTTCACCTGCTATGCCAAATTTGTTTTTGTTAAAATACCGTTTTAATGCTTTTTGAAATTTCTTTTTACCAACAAAGTCTTGAAGATCAGCAAACATTATATTACCTTTAACATACGTGATATAAGTATATTCCGTTTCGCTTATATACTCATCAAGTGGCCTTGTCATACTCTCATCAACCTTGCCATACACCGCTCTAAAAACATCTACAAACATAACATAATTTGCCATAAGAAGTTCTTTCTTTTTTGAACTTGATACGTTATATTGTGGGTTTTGGTCGTAAAACATAAGGCAACTCATTTCGGCAAGTCCCTCATCAAGCCAAGCATCGTCATACTCGTTATTGCCGACAAGGCCATACCACCACTGATGCGCTATTTCATGCACGATTACATTTGTATATTCACCATAATCTTTTACGTCGTTTGAAATATAGACAAGGGTTGGATACTCCATACCACCATGCAAAAAATCACTTTCTACAACGCTCAAAGTTGCATATGGATAATCGCCAAAAAGCTCTTCAAAAGTAGACAACGCATCAACAGATGCTTTCAAACTTTGATTATAATTTTTATCTTCAAAGTAATAATAACTAACTACTGTATCATCTACTTTTTTGCTTATCACTTCAAATTTTTTTGATATAACAAAAGCAAAATCCCTCACTGCATCAGCTTTTATTTTGTATGTAGCAAACTCTTCTATTTCAGTCTTTTTATCTACTTTGCCAGTAGTTGCTAAGACGAAATCTTTATTAATTGTAAGCGAAATATCGTAGTTTGCAATCTTACTAAAAAAAGGATCTCCATTTGCACTATATGGCTTTTGCATAAACTCACCATTATCATACACGCAAACTATCGGATAAAAATTGCCGAAGTTAAAAGTATCATCTCCATATCCTAACCTGTGTTTACAATTTGCAAGGAGGACACTATAATTTATCGCTATATCTACCTTATCATCAGGATATAATTTGCCAACATCTACACTCAAAATATTATTATCAATCCCGTCAATCACCACATCTTTTTTCTTCCCATTTACTGCAACGCTGCTAATATCAATTTTGCCATAATCTAAGCCATTTGGGTAGGCATTGTCCGTTTGTGCAAGAGAAACTGGCTTGTATTTTGCACCTTCCGAAAAGGCATTTGGGTACAAATGCAAAGGCAATTTTTCTATCACAACATCTGTATTATTTGTGTAATTAATAGTTTGCTCTGCAGTCAAGATTTTTGAGGTTTCATCAAATTTTGCCGTTATGGTGTAGGTATCTAAACTTTCAGAAATTTGATTTATATTTTTACCACAACCAGCAAAAGTTATACAAAAAACAAACATAAACACAATCAAAAATCTCTTCATAAAAACCCCTTTTTTATATATTTATGAAACGATTTTTTTATTATCTCAATAAGACAAAAAAGGCTATTTTTTGTAAGATTTTTTAAAAAAACATTTTTTCATTTTTCGCAAAAGACTAGCAAAATGGGCTGTTTTTGTGGGGTTTTTATATGATTTTTAGCAAAACGAAAAACAAAAGGCAATAAAAAAACAAGGTATATTACACCCCTGTTTTTCTTTGATTTTTTATTACCTTCTTTGTGCGTTACATGATGGGCACTCATTTTGTCCCTCTTGCAAAATTGTTCCGCAGTATGGACATTTGTATAGACCATGAGCTACGATAAGCTCTTCTTTTTTGTTTTCTACAGTCTCTTCTCTTTCAACAACTACACTGTATTTTCCTACGTATTTGATTTCAAATGAGCCCTTGTTTTGAAGATATTTTAGACGAGTTGATGAGTATGCTTTTAGACTCTTGCCTTCATGCATATTGCCATCTTCGTCTTCGTACATATATCTAACTCTTCCGCCCCTTGGGTTGCCCTCTTCGTATCCGCTGATATAGGTTGCCATTGCAGTTTTGCACTCACCTCTATCAAGTTTTTTGTAAAAGCTGATCTTTCGGCCCATACCAATCATACCTACTATCCAGACAATTTCTACAAAACTAAATAACGTAAACACTATAATCAGTGGCAGTGCACTCAAGATAAAGCTTGTAGAGTGATTTGCAAGTACAGAACGTGACCCGCCATTGTGCTTAATACTGATTTTTGAACCGACAGCCATACTATAATCTGAATTGCAAGAACCCTTATACCAATTCTCACCTACCTTGTATTCGTATTTGATATGGTAATAGTCATCAGAGTCCTCATCTCCACTATGGTATTCGCAAGACACAACTGTTGCCTCGCCTAGTGTACCATGCCTTGCGACCTGAACATCAAGATACATATTAACAACAAAATAACCTAACACAATAGTAGCCACCAAAAACAAAGAAAAAAACAAAAGCACTGTTCTTATTTCTTTCTTTTGGTCGTACAATAATCTTTGAGTTTCTGACATAGCCTCATATTCGGCTTGTTTTTTTGCACGTTTTTCTTCTTTTGTCATAACATCTCCTAAAATATATTTTCATTATACAAAAAAATTGCGAAAATATAAAGGTTTTTTCGCAATTTTCTAAAATAAATATTCAATTTTTACAAAACATTAGAAAGTATTAAGAATAGTATATAACAAAGTGCTATTATGCTAAAACATACTGTATACAATACTCTAGTAGCTACAGTTGGACCTTTGCTATCTGGTGGGTATTTTCTAAATACTTTGTAGCAAATTGCAAAGCACATAACACAGGCAGAAACAATACCCAAAACAATAAGCAATAATGATTGTGTATTGTTACAGTATACAGGATATTTCCAACTAACAATGTCAGCAAGAACAAGAATCATAAAGTTAAATGTATTGCTACCAATAATATCTGCCATAGCTGCATTTACATTTCCAAGTTTGCAAAGAGAAATTGTTGCAGAAACTTCTGGAAGAGATGTAGCAACACCCAAAAATAGTGCCCCAGCAAAAGTTTTACCAAGATTTAAAGATTCAGATATAATATCAGTAATGTATGTAATACCAATACTTGCGCCAATCAAAACTATAGACAATAGAATAAATCTTATAATTATTTGTTTTACTGTAAGTGGTGATGGGTCATGTCTTTCGTGGTCTTGTCCCTCTGCATCTGACATAAACTTTAGCGAAATAGCATAAACAATAAGTAAAACTATAGAAATAATATTTACAGCGCCACCTATTCTGAATTGCCAAGAATCTGGCATAAATGTAGCATAAGCAACTAGCAAATAGAATATAATTAAGGTTATTGTTGTAGATACTTGGCCTTTGCCAACTTTTGTTTTTCTAAAAAATTTATATGTTATAACAAAAGTCAATGCAAGAACTGCACTATTAAACAAGTCGCTACCCAAAATATTACCAATAACCATTTGGCTACTTTCTGCCCCAGGAACAATGAAAATAGATGATATAGAAGTAAATAATTCTGGTATAGAAGTTACTGCGGCCAAAAATACGCCACCGATAACTGCACCTGACATTTTTGTCTTTTTGTCTAAAAGGTCAACGTATTGAGAAATTTTAATAGACAAAAGCACAACGCAAGTCGCAACAACCAAATATAATGGTATCCACAATCCTAACATGATTTTCTCCTATAAAAATTTTTTCTTTTGAAACTCCAACGATTATATACACAAAAGACTTTTTTGTCAACAAAAAAATCGCCAAACGGCGACCTTTTTATAATCCTATTCTCAAAGTCACATAATTAAGTGTCCAAAGCCCAAATATTGTTAGAGCTGTGGCAACAATAATTATTGCCTTTGCAAGAAGATTCTTCATGTATATATCTACCCTCCTCAATATTTTTTTAATACATTTTCTTGCGTAGATGACTCAATATTACCAAAGAAAAAATAAAATAACAACATTTTTTGCCATATTAAAATTTATAATCCCCGTTTGAAGTACCAAAAAAAGTACGAATAGCAGTTTTTAGTCAAATTCGCTATACTTTTGCAAAACTATATGATATCATCATATTAGGAGAAAATTTTATGGCAAGTGACACAAACAAAAAGTTAATTATACTTTATATTTTAGAAATTTTGAAAGAATTTAGTGACGAGGACCACCCATTAACTCAGACCGAAATTATCAAAAAAATTGAGACAATGTATGGTATGAATTGTGAGCGCAAAGCAATAAGTCGTAACATTGATTACCTTATAGATTTTGGTTACGAAATTGTAAAAAAAGGTAATAGCGGTTGCTACCTTTTGAGTCGTGATTTTGAAAGTAGCGAACTTACATTTTTAATTGATGCGATATTCAATTCAAAATCAATCACTGCTCGTCATGCAAGAGAACTTACCTCAAAACTTACAAAAAATGCAAGTGTGTATGACAAAAATAGATTCAAATATATACTAAAGGCCGACAATGTATACCGCACCCCAAACAAACAACTATTTTATACAATAGACACCCTAAACAAAGCCATCTCTGAAGGCAAAAAGGTAAGTTTTAACTACAATTCTTTTACCCCTACAAAAGAGTTTTTGCCAAGAAACAACGGCAAAACTTATGTTATCAGCCCATACTATATGGCAAATAACAATGGTAAATATTACCTTATTTGTAACTACGACCACTATGACACACTTGCCCATTACAAAATAGACCAAATAACAAATATCAAAATAATGCCAAGAAGTCCGATAAGACCTATCGAAACACTATCAGACTATGAGCCAAACTTTGATATAGCAAAATACATAAATGAAAAAATATATATGTTTAGTGGCATATCTATTGATGCTACATTAGAGGTAAGCCCTAAAATAATAAATGACGTCATAGACTGGTTTGGTGACAACTGCCACATAAAACAAGTAGAATCTGACAAAATTTACGTAAACATCACAGCTAACGAACAAGCTTTGATTTATTGGTGTCTTCAATACGGCGAAAACGTAATAATTACTAGCCCTATTTCGTTAAAGGATAAATTCAAACAAACCCTAAACAAAATAGTAGATAACTACAACAAATAATAAAAGCCTAGCATAATTGCTAGGTTTTTTCACATTTTAATGCCTTTTGCAATATATTTTTATAAGGAGAAATTAAAATTTATGATAGCTATTGTAGGAGCAACAGGCGTTGTCGGAAGAAAAATATTTGAAGGACTTATTGATAGCGGGATTACAAATCTTATTTTGTTTGCATCAAAAAACTCAAATGGAAAAATACTTGAATACAAAGGCAAAAAATATATAGTATACACTCTAAACCAAGAAAATGTAGAAATCGCAAAACCAAAATTTGCAATCTTTTCGGCGGGAAGTAACATTTCAAGGACATGGGCAAAAGCTTTCACAAAAGCAGGTTGCGTTGTGATTGATAATTCCTCTGCATACAGAAAATATAAAAAAATTCCGCTTGTTGCATACGGTACAAATAACAAAGATATAAATTTAAATAAAGGGATAATCGCAAGTCCTAACTGCTCTACGCTAGGCCTTATGCCTCTGCTAGATAGTCTAAAAAAATACGGCCTTGAAAGGGTAATTGTTACAACCATGCAGTCAGTTTCGGGCGCAGGAAAAAAAGGCCTTGACCATTTATCAAACGACACACCTTTTTTTGATCACCCTATCAAAGACAACATAATCGCAAAAATAGGAGAGGTCGACAAAAGAAACTTTTGTGAAGAAGAAAACAAACTTATAAACGAAAGTCGTAAAATTTTGCATATGCCAGACCTTAACATTACCGCAAATGTATCACGCGTTCCTGTGAGTTATTGCCATAGCGAATATGTAAATATTACCTTTAAAAAACAAGTGTCAAAACAAAAAATAATTTCAATTCTAAAAAATGACAATCGTATAATTTTAGAAGATTTGCCGATGCCAATAGATGTATGCGGTGATACAAAAGTACACATCGGTAGAATAAAAAAAGACAGCTCACAAAAAAGTAGTTTTAGTTTCTTTATAGTTTCGGACAATTTACTAAGAGGAGCCGCTACAAACACTATCGAAATACTAAAGGAGCTTATAAATGAGTAATGTTTGTAAATGGGGCGGCAGTTCACTAGCCACTGGCAAAAGAGCCCTAAGCGTCGCAAACTTTATCAAGGCAAATAGTTTGCCAATAGTGGTTTTGTCCGCTCCAGGCAAAATAACGGCCTTAGATGAGAAAATAACAGACCTTTTTATCAAAATATCTCAAAACACATCAGCAAGTGACGAAATATTTGAAAAAATAAAAATTAAATATGCCGATATAATTAAAGCTTTAGAAGTTGACTTTGATATTGATAAGCACTTGCAAAAAATTAAAAACTATTATAAAAAAACACAAGACAAATCTTACCTTATATCAAGAGGCGAATATTTGATGGCAAAGATATTTTCAAAGCACCTTGGATATAAATTTGTCGATAGCAAAGATATTATCAAATTTGATAAAGACGGCAAACTACTTAATACAAGTTTTACCCTTATCAGACAAACTCTGAGCAAATACAAAAAAGTGGTAATTCCTGGTTTTTATGGAAGTTATAAAAATAATATAAAAATTTTTTCACGAGGTGGTAGCGATATCACAGGCGCAATAATATCAAAAGCCCTAAATCTAAACTACACAAATTACACAGATATAGACGGCGTTTATAACACCTACCCAATAACTAACAATTCTAAAAAATTAAAAAATATTTCTTATAACGATATGAAGTTTTTGGGGTTGTTTGGTTTTTCAGTTTTGCATCACAAATGTTGCGATATTTTAGGGGGTACAAATCTAAAAACCGACGTAAAAAGCACTTTTGAGCCCGAAAAACGCCCTACAACGATTCAAACCACCCCTCATCTAATTTCTGCTAGGAGCAAAAGTTGTGGCTATATTATCCAAACCAGCGGCGATATTTCAGACACCTTAAAAGATGCAAAAATCTTTGTTTTATTTAGGTATATTTATCTAAACTCATATTTTTATCTAGTATCACATAGTGAGATTGATAAATTAAAAGGGTACAACATTTACCCTGTTAATATAGAGGCTATCGTTTCAAAAAGGCAAGTAAAAAATGCCTTCTATCTAGGCGAAAATAAATATCTAAAAATAACAAAAAAAGAGTAGTTTTTTTCTACTCTTTTTTTTATCACCTTTAAAATTATTTTAATGTGCTAACACCTAGAATACCGCAGTTGTTTCCAACCTTTGATACTACAACTTTAGTTTTCTTTGCGGTAGGGTATCCGTATTTTGATTGTTCTAGCTTTTTGTTTATATCAGCAATATATGGAAGTAACCCTTCACCTATTCCGCCGCCTAGAACAATAACTTCAGGCCTATAGCTATTACAAATATTCATAAGTCCAATATTTAAAGCCTCGATATAATCATAAATTGCTTTTTCTGCAGTTTTATCTTGCTTTGCTATATCAAATAATTCTTTAATATTTTGAGGTCCACACTTGCAGTATTTATCAGCATAACCAAGCAAAGCCTTTGTTGATACTACACTCTCAAGGCAACCTTTTTTGCCACAACCACAACTACTTCCCTCTCTATCAACAATGACATGGCCAAACTCTACACCGTCAACGATATACTCGCCGTTTTTTACAACACCAATATTAAGGCCTGTACCAAGTCCCACAAAGACAAAGTCTTTACACTTTTTGCCTATGCCGTAGTGTATCTCTCCAAGAGTTGCACCTTTTAGGTCATTTACGACAGATACCTTGCAAGAATATCTCTTTTCTAAAAGTTTAGAAAGTCTTACTTTTCTCCACTCAGTATTCGGCATAAAAAGACATACACCCTTTTCTGAGCTACCAGCCATACCAATACCGATATTTTCTATACATGATTTACACGCAGAAAGTGAACCAAGCAAATTATCTATAAGTGTCGCTATAGTATCAATTATTAACTTTTCATTGTTTTCTTTTGGGGTTTCTACTTTGTCTCTTGCAACAATTTTGCCGCCCTTGATTATTCCGCATTTAATATATGTACCGCCGATATCTACTCCAATACTATACATAATATTCCCTCTCTTTTAGTTATTATAAATTATAAGTGTTTTTTATACCAAACAAATATAAATAGTTTTACAATTTTATTTTAGATTTTTTATAAAAATCCCCCTAACATCTAAAAAGCAAAAACTCTCTACTCAAATTATATT
>JAZUBK010000010.1:0-14155 GCA_045638465.1 Clostridia bacterium
CCACATTGGGTACATTTTGCTGGAACTAATCCCATAAAAAATCCCTCCCTTTTTCTTTAAGTATATAAATAAATTTTACTTTTATAATTTTACAATTTATATATATTTTTGTCAAATAATTCAATAATTATAAAAAACACACCTCTAGATGTGAGGTGTTTTTTAATTGTTTTTCTCTAAATTTGATTATTTTTTTCTTTTGAAAATTGCCTTTCTATCCCCTATCAAATAGAAAAGATTTACGTATACAAACATAAATAACATATATAGTGCAAGATAAACAGCATATCCCATACCAACTATCTCTTGCACTTCATTGTTTGGCATAAAATAAAATGGATCGGCATTTATCTTCAAAACATAAATCTCTAAAAGGCTGTATATAATGATAACAACAAAAGCGATTGCTTCTTTCCAGCAAGTCTTATACCTAAACTCTGTAAGCCCCAAAGTCATAAACAATATACTCATAACAAAGAATAGAGAGTGAGTTACAATAGAATATAATTGTTCAAACAAAATATATTTGTTTATAAAACCCGCACCCGGATAAGCAAAGAATATTATTGCACAAATCAAACTTACAATAGAAGCAATATTATACCAAGCTTTTTTGTTAAAGATAGAAGCAAGTATAACAAGAACACAAGATATAGCACAACCTGGTCTTGGAAGTAATATGTACATAATATTATTGAAAGTTAACTCTTTGTTAATAAAGCCTGTAATTCTTCTTATTATGCCAAACACAAGAATAATCATTGCAAGGGTAAATAAAAAAATCCTCTTTGCTTTTTCACTTCTCTTTCTAAATAAAATTGTAGAAATTATAACCATGGCTGCACACAATACCAAGGTAATTATGTGTAAAGGTCCAAAAACACCATCTCCTGGAGCGTTTGGATTAGGGTATGTACTAAGTATCCATTGCTTAAAAGTCATATATAACACCTCACTTGTACTTTTATTATAAAAAACAAATAACAAAAAGTAAATTTTTTTAATAGATTATGTGATTAATTTTTTTATAAATAAATGTCCTAAAAAAGTCCCTTGCAAATTTTAGTTGAAAAAGTTGTTTGATAAATACATCAAAAAGGACTATACTAAACATAGGAGATATTAATGGAAAGAGTTATTTTGCACTGTGATTTGAATAACTTTTACGCATCAGTTGAGTGTTTGCGTCACCCTGAACTTGCAGGAAAACCACTGGCTGTATCGGGCAACCCACGTACACGTACAGGTATTATTTTGGCCAAGAACACTTTAGCAAAGTCTATGGGCGTACAAACAGGCGACGTTATATGGAAAGCAAGGCAAAAGTGCCCTGACCTTATATGCGTCGCACCTCACCACGAAGAGTACGCTATATACTCTAAAAAAGTGCGTGATATATACCTAAGATACACAGACAAAGTAGAACCTTTTGGCTTAGATGAGTGTTGGCTAGATGTAACACATAGCACAAAGCTTTTTGGCTCAGGAAAGCAAATAGCAGATACTTTACGCAAAACTATAAAAGAAGAACTTAGCCTTACAATTTCGGTAGGAGTTAGCTTTTGCAAGATGTTTGCAAAACTGGGCTCTGACCTCAAAAAACCCGATGCCACAACAGAAATAACCAAAGAAAATTTCAAAGATGTTGTTTGGAAGCAACCCGCCAACGCACTTATGTTTGTCGGCAGACGAAGAAATGAAGTGTTAAAAAAGTTAAATATTATCACTTGCAAAGATTTGGCTATGGCTGACGAAAAAGTGCTTTCGCACTATTTTGGTGTGGGAGGAAAAGAAATAATAGACATAGCAAACGGCAAAGACGTAACTGAGGTGGCGTCTTTTGATGATAATACCGCAATCAAAAGCATCGGCAATGGCACAACCGCAATACACGATATAACAACTGAAGATGATTTCCGCAAGATTACGTACTTTTTGTGCGATAGCATAAGTGGTCGTATGCGCAAAAAGTCTCTTTGCGGCTCTACCATCACCCTTTCAATCAGAGACAGCGGACTCAAGTGGGTATCCTTTAGCAAAACTTACCCATCGCCTATTTGTCATACAAAAGACCTATTTGACTGCGTAATGAAAATATATAAAGCAAATTGGAAAACAGGAACACCAATAAGGTCTATGAGGGTTGCGTGTTCCAACCTTCTAAGTGATGATTTCGATAGGCAACTTGATTTGTTTTCTACCGCTCAAAAAGATACAAAAAAGACAAATGAAGAACAAAGCATCGACAAAATACGTGAAAAGTACGGAAGTTTCGGAATTCAAAAAGCCCTGCTACTTAACACAAACGACCTTATACGCACAGTAGATGATGACGAATTTTATTAATAATCTTTAGTGAAATTATTATATACTTTAAAGAAACTGTCACTTTTTTTAAAATAAAAAAAACAAGTAGTGTATATACTACTTGTTTTTTGCTTTTTATATGTTATTATCTATGCTTTGCTCTAAATACAAGAGCTAGTACATTAGGACCTGCGTGAGATCCGATGATAGGACCAACAGGTTGAATCCATACGTTAGCATCACTACCAACTACTTTTACAACTTCTTCTTTCAAAAGTTTTGCATCTTCTTCACAAGAAGCGTGCATAACAATTATTGGATAATCAGCAACAGCATCACCTGTTTCTTTCATTATATCAATAAGTTTTGTAATGATACCTTTACGACCTTTGCAAGTAGCATATTTTACCACTTTACCCTCATCATTACATTTCAAAATTGGTTTGATACCAAGAAGTGTTCCTGCAATAGCAGTTGCGGCAGATACTCTACCACCACGTTTTAGGTGGAACAAATCATCTACACCAAAGTAACATGCTACTTTTTGTTTCATATCTTCAAGATACTTATGCACCTCTTCCAAAGACCAACCTTGGTTTAGTTTTTTTACCGCATCATATACCAAGATTCCTGATTGCATAGTAACGCCTAAGGTGTCACAAACAAGGAATTTTCTTTCTGGGTATTTCAAAAGCAACCTATCAACAAGCGCAGCAAAACTATTAAAAGTAGAAGTTAGTGCTGAAGAAAAGTGAATAAATAGTATATCATCACCTTTTTTCAAAATTCCTTCAAAATACTCTTCTAAAACAAACTCATTAATCAAAGAAGTTGAAGGGATTGCGCCTTTTTTTAATTTTGCGTAATATTCATCAAAATCTTCTGGCTCAACAAGTTGTTTTTCTTGTTCTACTCCGTCAAGAAGGAATGGAAACTCCAAAACATTAACTTTAAGTTCTTTAATTTGATCCTTCCATAGATCACATGCAGAATCGCATACTACAGTTAGCATAAATATCTCCTAAATTTATTTTTATTATTTCATCATTGGGAATAATACAACATCTCTGATTGATGGTTGAGAAGTAAGTAAAACCATAAGTCTATCTACACCAAAACCAAGACCAGAAATAGGTGGCATACCGTGTTCCATAGCAAGTAGGAAGTCTTCGTCTAGATCCATCGCCTCATCGTCGCCGTCAAGTTTTGCTTTTGCTTGATCTTCTAGTGCTTCTCTTTGAACGATAGGGTCAACAAGCTCAGAATAAGCTTTACAAATTTCATCGCCTAGTACCAACACTTGGAACATATCAATACGTCTTGCGTCTTCGTCGTTTCTACGAGCAAGAGGAACAAGACATGCTGGATAGTTGTATAGAACAGTAGGTTCTACGATATGTTGTCTAATCTTTCTCTTATAAACAATATCAATTACACCACCAACAGTTTTGCATTGGTCAAATTCGTCAGCATCAAATAGACCTGTTGCAACAACATCTTTTTTGAATTCGTTTACATCAGTATAATCAAGAACATTTAGCCCTAAGATCTTGTTTACTTCTTCTGTGTAGTTAATTCTTCTAAAATCTTTACTAAAGTCTAGTGTAACATCACCAACAGTAAGTTCCAAACTTCCGTTGATTTCCATAAGAGCACCGCGGATAAAGTCTGTAAAGAATTTGATATTATCTTCAAAATTCCAGTAACTTGCGTACCATTCTACCATTGTAAATTCTTGCAAGTGGCTTGGGTCCATACCTTCGTTACGGAAACACTTTGCAACCTCAAATACTCTATCAAAGCCACCAGCAATAACTTGCTTTAGGTATACTTCTGGAGCAATTCTTAGGTTGCATTCTTTATCCAAAGCATTGTGGTGTGTAAAGAAAGGTTTTGCAGACGCACCACAAACAGCGCCTTGAAGTATTGGAGTTTCAACTTCCAAGAATCCGTTTTCGCCCAAAAACTTACGGATATATGTAAGAAGTTTGCTTCTTTTCAAAAATACAGTTCTGCTCTCTTCGTTAGAAACAAGGTCCATATATCTTTCTCTATATCTTTGTTCGATATTAGATAGACCATGGAATTTTTCTGGAAGTGGAAGCATAGCCTTTGATAGCAAACTAAATTCTCTAGTTCTTACAGTAACTTCGCCTGTGTGTGTAACATAAAGCTCACCAGTAACACCTACAAAGTCACCTACGTCTACCATTTGTTTGTAGAAAGTATAAGTTTCTTCGTCCATTTCGTTACGACCGATAGATACTTGAATCTTTCCTTCGATATCTTGGATAACGAAAAAGCTTAGTTTACCCATAATTCTTCTAAAAGTCATTCTACCGCAAACAGAAACAGTAGTTCCTTCTGGCAAATTTCTAGCCTCACAAATCTTGTGTGTTCTATCAAACTTTTCGGCATATGGAATCTTGCCTTCTGCTTTTAGCTTTTCAATTTTTCCTCTTCTTATATCAATTTCGTGTGATAATTCTTGAGTGTTTTGATTATTGTTTTCTTGTGCCATAATTTTTTCCTTTTTACCTTTTTGATAATAACATATTTAACAAAGCAATTCAACTAATAATAACTATTTTATATAATTTATATAAAAAAAGCGATATAGCCATAATTTTGTGCTATACCGCTTTGCAACAAAACAATGACCAAATATTATTTAGCCTTAGATTTTTTATTGCATTTTTTTATAGAAATAATTGTCATTAAAATTCCCTTTGTTATCACGAATATTTATTTTCGCTAAAAGTAGTATACTCTTATCAAAAAAAATTGTCAAGGCTATAGTTTAGATTTATAAATCTCTTTACCCTGCCGCACCTTTTCTACATAAACTCGTGTTTGGGCGTATGGAATATATTTCAAAGTTTTTCCATCATCTGAATAGCGGCTGTCACTTAGCCATCTTTTGACCACACCTTCTCCTGCGTTGTAACATGCAAGAACTGTTTTTTCATCTTCAAACTTTTCGCCAAGGTACATCAAATATTTGCAACCCAGTCTAATATTTGTATCACTATTTATAAGGCTATTTGCCTCAAGATTTTCGCCCAACATACCAGATACAAAAAGTGCTGTTTTTGGCATCAGTTGCATAAGCCCAACCGCCCCTTTGTCAGATATAGCCTTTTTGTCAAAGCCACTTTCGACATTGATGACACTAGCAACAAGTTCGGGCTTAAGATCAAATTTGTCTGCATACAATCTTATACTATCCCTATAATTTAGTGGGTATTTTAGCCAAAAGTAAGCCAAAGTGCCAATTACCATAATAAGCACAAATCCTAAAATAGAGGCAAAAGATATAAAGATTTTTCTTTCTATTTTGTCCATATCTTTAGTATATGCAAAAGTAAAAACATTTATAAAAAAAGCAGCGACAAAAAAGTCTCTGCTTTATTTTTTATTACATTTCAAAAGAAACTCAAAAGTGCAACTATTTACAATCAAACCAGTCTTTGCCCATATTGACATCAACCTCTAGTGGCACGTTTAGTTTGACTACATTTTCCATCGTATTTTTCAAAAGATTTACGATAATATTTAATTCATCTTTTGCTGTGTCAACAATTAATTCGTCGTGTATTTGTAGGATAAGTTTACTCTTTAGATTTCTCTTTTTGATTTCTTGGTCTACCCTCACCATCGCTAGTTTTATAATATCACTTGCAGTTCCTTGAAGAGGCATATTCATACTTGCCCTTTCGCCAAACTTACGAGTTAGATAGTTGCTAGACGAAATTTCTAAAATTTTTCTTCTACGATTTAACAATGTTTTTACGTAGCCGTTTTCCTTGGCAAACTCTATGCTTCTATCAGTATAGGCTTTTACTCCAGGGAATTTATTAAAATAGGTTGTGATATATTCTTTTGCTTGATACACAGGGCAACCCAAACTTTGAGACAAACCGTAGTCGCTCATTCCGTAGACAATACCAAAATTAACTACTTTTGCATCTCTACGCATAGCAGGTGTAACCTCTTGGAACGGAACTCCAAAAACTTCACTTGCAGTCTGCATGTGGATATCTTGGCCGTTATTGTATGCAAAAAGCAAGTTTTTATCTTCGCTAAAGTGTGCAAGAAGTCTAAGTTCGATTTGTGAATAATCCGCAGAAACAATGTATCCGTCTTCATTTATCGGAACAAACATCTTTCTTAGAGCCTTGCCCTCTTCTGTTCTTGTCGGAATATTCTGAAGGTTTGGCTCTATAGAACTTAGCCTTCCAGTTGAGGTTAACATTTGTTTAAACTCAGTATGAATTATATTTTCGCTTTTTGTTAGTTCGTCAAAAGGTGTAAGATAGGTGCTAACTAACTTTTGTATTTGTCTAAATCTAAGTATTAGAGGAACTATCGGGTGCTGACTAGAAATTTCTTCTAATATCTCTGCACTGGTCGAAAGTTTCTTTGAAGTTGTCTTTAGCTGCAAATCTTCAAACAAAACTTTTGCAGTTTGTTTTGGTGATTGCAAATTAAACTTTTGACCTGCTAGGTCATAAATCATATTTTCTAGCTCTTTGGCTTGGTTTGAATAGTTTTCTTGAAGAGACAAAAGCACTTCTCTATTTATCATAAAGCCTGTTTTTTCCATATCGTAAAGGGTCATTTCTAGTGGAAGCTCTACATCATAATATAGATATTCTAGGTCATACTCTTTCAAGGCTTTTTCAAAAGTTTCCTTTAAATCAAACATACAACAAGCAATAAACTCTGGGTCACACTTATAGTTTAGTAGCATCTCAGCAACGTTTACTTTATCTCCGCCACTTACAAGATAATAAGCAAGTAATGTGTCAAATACTTCTCCATTTATTGAAAAGAAGTTGTCATAGTTTTTCAAAATCTTTTTGCGGTCGTTACATATTTTGATAATACCGCTATCCGTCATCACTTCTGCAAATATTGATAGTACATTTTCTAGGGCAATTCCGCCACCAAGAAGGTCTTGCTCTATACATACTTTATATTCGGTTTTTCCGTCTACAGAAAAACTAACTGGGCTATCTATATCAAAAGCAAAAATTCGTGTGGCTTTGGCAAGGTTTACTTTTTCTTTTAGGTCGTCTATAGATGTAATCTCATACTTTTTGTATTCTTTTTGCGAAACTACCTTATTTTCGCCAGACTTATATATTTCGTTTCTTTTGATAAGGCTGTTGAAATTGTATTGCATAAAGATATCAAAGACATCTCTATTAAATGGAAAATCATAAGTAAAATCGTCCAAAGAGTAATCGATTTTTACATCGGTTTTGATGGTGGCTAGGGTCTTTGACAAAAAGGCCATATCTTTACTATCGATTAATTTTTCTTTTAGTTTACCTTTTATCTCGTCTATATGCTCATATAGATTTTCGGTGGTGGTATATGTTTTCAAAAGGTCAAGAGCCGTTTTTTCTCCTACACCTTTTACCCCAGGTATATTATCTGAGCTATCCCCCATCAAAGATTTTAGGTCTATCATTTGGATAGGTTTTAGGCCATATTGCTCAAAGAAAGTTTGGTCATTCATAATAGCTACTTCTGATATACCCTTTTTTGTTAGCCAAACTTCTGTGGTATCGTCAATTAGTTGCAAACTATCTTTATCCCCGGTAAGAATAATAGTCGGAACTAAAAATTTCTTGGCGATACTGCCGATAATATCATCCGCCTCAACACCTGATATTTCGATATAAGTTATACCCATAGCCTCAAGTAGTCTTTTCAAAATAGCAAATTGTGGCTTTAGCTCCTCAGGAGTACCCTTTCTTGTGCCTTTGTATTCTTTGTATAAATCATTTCTAAAGGTCTTTTTGCCATAGTCAAAAGCAACTACTATATGACTTGGGTTGGCCTCAAGTATAACTTTCAAAAGCATATTAGTAAAACCATATACTGCATTTGAATATTCGCCATCTTTATTTGATAAAAGTGGCAACGCATAAAAAGCTCTATTGATCAAACTATTGCCATCGATAACTACTAGTTTTTCCATAATTTTCTCCTAAAATAAATTATATACTAAAATCAAAAATATAACAACACTTTATAAACCAAAAAAATAAAGGAGACTATTTTGTCCCCTTTAATTTTATTAGTCACTGCACTTTCCGTTTTCACCACAAGTGCAATATTTTTTCTTTCCGCATTTGCACAACTTTCTTCCATTTTCGTACAAAGCTTCTGCTTCTTTATTTTCTGTCTTTTTTGATGAGCAGCAGCAAGATTTTTCCTCAGATTTATTTGAGCAGCAACAAGATTTTTTGTTTTCTTTTTGAGATAACTTTTGCATCTTTTTTGTGCCTTCTGGCTTAATAAATCGAGTTTTTAGGATAAAAGCGGAACTTATTACTACAAATAGTGAGCAGAAGTTGTGTACAAGAACACCCGTTACTGGAGATAGTATACCAAAGAAACTACCTATAACTGATAAGGCGTTTATTGACATAGCAATAATAATATTTCGCTTGATTGTAGATAGTGTGTTGCATGACAAGTGCAAGGTGTTGTATACGTTTCGGATATCGCTATTCATTATAGCAACATCGGCAGTTTCTACCGCAACGTCTGAGCCAAGAGCCCCCATAGCGATAGAACTATCTGCTCCCGCCAAAGCTGGTGCGTCATTTATTCCATCACCTATCATACACACATTATTGCCTTGCTTTTTAAGATTTAGTACGCTATCAAGTTTATCTTCGGGCATGAGTTCAGCTACAAAGTCGTCTACACCAACCAAAGTTTTGGTATATTCGGCTGAGTTTTTGTTATCGCCTGTAAGCATAATAGTTTTATAATTTTTATCTTTTAGCAAAGTGATTATTTCTTTTGCACTATCTCTTATAGTATCAAATAAGCAAATTGCACCATATGGTTTGAAGCCATTTATTACTACCACAATGCTATAACCTTTTGCAAGTTCACTATCTAAGCTTTTGATATTTTCGTCACTAGAAAAACTCTTTTGACATTCTTTTAGACTGATTACTTTTACAAGTTTGTTATCTATTTTTGCAGAGATGCCTACCCCCACAAGAGAACGAGTATTCACTGGTTCTTTTAGTTTACATTTTTTGTTTTTTGCATATTCAAATATTGCCTTACCTATTGGGTGCTCAGAATACTTCTCTACAGAACCTGCCAAAGCTAGTACATCTTTTTCTTTGTTTTCTCCAAAGGCAATTATTTTTTCTATGTTTAGTTTTCCTGTTGTGACAGTACCTGTTTTGTCGAAAGCCACCGCATTAACTTTTGCAAGTCTTTCGATAGCATCGCCTGACTTTATCATTATTCCATTATACGCTGCACAGCCAAGACCTGCCGCCACTGCAGTAGGAGTTGCAAGAGTAAGTGAACATGGACAAAATACAACCAAGATCGTTGTTCCTCTAATAAGCGCTTCTGCTATTGTCAAATCAAACACAAAATATGACAAAACACCGACTAGTATAGATAACATAATAGACCCAGGAACAATAAAACTAGCCCACTTGTCTGCAAGTCTAGAGATTGGCGCTTTTTGTCCTTCGGCCTCTTTTACCAAACTTATCAATTTGTTTACGGTCATATCTTTTGGTTCTATAGTTACTTTTACTTCTATTGCACCTTGCTTATTCCATGTTGCGCCATATACTCTATCGCCCTTTGAAACATCAACAGGCACAAACTCCCCTGTTACAGATGATTGGTCGATAGAAGTTTCGCCCTTTACTATTTCGCCGTCAACTGGGATTTGCTCATTTGGTTTAACCAAAACAACATCACCAATTTTTAACTTACTTATAGGTATTGTTTCATAATTTGAACCCATTTTTATTGTTGCTGTTTTTGGGCTCATTTCTAGCAATCTTTGTATTCCTTTTCGAGATTTTCCGATAGTCCAGTCTTCTATAAGGCCGCCAAGAGCCATAAAAAAGGCAATCTCACCTGCGGCGAAGATATAGCTGTGTCCATGATTTCCGTGCTTTACAGTGTAATTTAATACAATAGAAGCAGCCATCGCAACGGTAACTAGTAAAGACGAAGTTATCCTTTTATTTTTTAGCCCAATAATTGCAGTTTTGACTATATCATAGCCATTAATAATAACTGCAAGATATGCAAAGTCAATAAACCTTAAATTATCAAGTCCAACCAAGCCCCATATATCTATAAAACTAAGTATTATACCGATAAGAGATACTCCAAGTAGAGATAGTCTGATAATTAAATCTCTTTTAGTATAATCTTTGGCCTTTTTTCCACAACAACCACAAGAAGAAACTTCGCCACTTTCTTGCTCTGCCTCTTGCTTTGCTCGTAATAATTCCAAAGCTTTTTCCCTTTCTCTCCTTGCTCTACAACTAGGGCAATCGCAAACTATTTCATCGTGTTTTTCCATTTTGATCCCCTTACAAATATTTTTCTAATATGCTATTGAATCTATCTAAAATATCTTCATCACCTTTTGCAATACCTTCTTTGACGCAGGTATTTAAGTGATTTTTTAGCATAATTTTTCCGACTTTGTTTATAGAACTCTCAACGGCAGATAGTTGCAACAAAATCTCTTCACAACCCTTGCCATCGTTTATCATATTTTTTATGCCATTTATATGACCATTTATTGTAGCAAGTCTGTTTGACAAATCTTTTTTTAATTCTTCTTTCATATCTTTTTCTCCACCCCCTATGTAGGGGGTCTTTATACTTATATAATATGCTCAAAGGGTTTTTTAGTCAACCAAAAGTCAACAACTTTTTGAAAAAAAATTTTGTGCTATTTTGCCTATATCTAGGCGTTTTTGTGAGCCAAATATTAGCTCACTATTGACGAAAATGAATAACTATAGTATAATATACTCAACCAAATATGGAGGGATTTATTTTGGCAAAAAAAGAAGATAAAAGAAGAGAACAATATTCTAACTTGCAACGTCTATACCAAGGAATTTTGGAATCTGACGGCAGAACAAGTGAACTTCCTAGAATACCAACTACAAGAGAGCAAACCGAACTTAGAATTGCCCTAGAAAAAGCCCAAGCTGAACTTTCAGTAGTTGCAAATGATGAAATTGTTGATACTTTTGGCGTAGATACTACAGAATTGCTATCTGTTCCTGACGGATATACATTTGGAGATATTCCGGAGGGCTACCCTAAACAAAAAAGAAATGTCAAACACGTATTCCCTATTTCGCTTAGCGAAATAAGAAGAAGAACACAACCAACTGAAGAAGACAAATTATATCCATTTTATAGAGATGGAAACAAAATCAACTTTATCGGACTTGATGCAAAAACAAATAAAAGTTGTTTGTTTGCAGTAGTTTTTGACGAAGGAAACTCTGTAGAATCTGCAAACTCAAAGCTTGTAGTATATATGGGTGGATCAGAAGAAGGTTTGCAAAATATCGAAAGACCAACATACAAACCTAGTTCTTACCATGAAGACATTGTAAGATCTGGCGGCGAAATCGTAACAAAAAAAGGCATAGCCCAAAAGAAAGCTGTTGATCCAGTTGGTTCAGAATTGCACGTTTATAGCCTAAGAGATAGACTTATGGATCCTCACGGCTACTCTGCTACGGTAGAAACACTAAACGAAGGTTGCGCTACTATCCAAAGCGGAAATAAAAGAGTTGCTGTAACCACTCCTATTCTAAAGCCTGGTGGATCAGCTGTTGTCAAACCTAAGTATGAAGATAAAAGAGCGGTCCTTTTAAGAGGCGAAATCGGAAAACTTACTCATACTCCACCAACCCACCTAAAAGTTTACCAATACGTAGACCACTTTGATGCGTTCTGCAAAAGAAACGGACTTGCACACGCACCAATTCCAACCTACCTTCGTTCTGATGTGTACGGCAAACAACTAGATAAGTACTTCCCTCAAGAACTTATGTTCTTAGAGGATAAAGAAACTTTTGAAGCTTTTGCTTGTGAGCCATTTACTCCAGCAGCAACATACCACTTTATCAAATCACACTTCGAGCAACAATTGGTTGAATACAAATCAAGATATGGCGAAAGAGGTTTTGAGTTGCCACCAGACGAACTATACCTAGACGGAAGCCAAGGCGGAAAAGCTCCTAACGTTCCTGCGGATTTATATGTTGAAGTAACAGACAAAACTATGCTACTACCTGATGACATAAGAAAAGCCGACACCGTAAAACCTGACGGAACAATCGTGCCATATGACTATTCTTCAAGCAAAGATAAAGCCCCAGAACAATAACAAAACTAAAAGATGCCAAATCTTATGGCATCTTTTTTTTGCTTCAAAAATCAGTTTTATCCCCCAAATAAAAGCTACTATTACCTAAATAAGCAACCAAAAAAATTATCAATAACACTAATTTTTAGCCACATATTTTTTGATTTTAGCGCCAAACACGATTTTTGCTAAATATTTGACATAAAGTGTTTTTTTTGATATAATAATATGTAGAAAGGAAACGCAAAAAGTAATTTTGCACCTGCGAAGGGCGAAGCATACATTAATTAAATGTTTTGCAGGTAACAGATGTATGTTCAGTCTTGTATCACATAAATGTGATTTCAAAGCATTTTCCTTTCTTTTTTTTATGAGGTAAAAATGAATATTTTAGATAAAATAACAGATGATAAAGTTTGGCAAGAATATCTAAATTACAAAAAAGAAAAAGCCCACCTTACAAAAAGAGATGAGGCTTTCTTGACAGATTTTATCGAAGGCAAAAAATACCAAGACACAATAACAAAACTTATTCAAAACAATTTCGAGTTCAGCCTTCCCGAAAAAAAACTTATTAACAAAAGCGGCAGCACAAAAAAACGTACCATTTACAAATTCCCAGAAAGTGAAAGCATGGTGCTTAAGCTTATATCATATTGCCTATATGATTATGACTATAAGATGAGCAACAATTGTTTTTCCTTCCGAAAAGCATTCGGCGTAAAAAGAGCCGTTGATACTATCGTCACAAAAAGAAATATCGAAAATATGTACTGTTACAAACTCGACATTTCTAACTATTTTAATAGTATCAACATAGATAAGCTTATGCCAATATTAAAAGACTTTATTAATGACGACCCTGAGCTTGTAGAGTTTTTTGATAGATTTTTACACGTTGACAAAGCAATCTTTGACGGCAAAGTCATCTCCGAAAAACGTGGTGCTATGGCAGGTATTTCCCTATCTACTTTTTTTGCTAATGTATACCTAAGAGATTTGGACCTATACTTTTGGGACAAAAAGATTCCTTATGCAAGATATTCTGACGACATAATTGTCTTTGCCGAAAGCATAGAAAAGTTGCAAGAATATCAAACCTACATCAAAGACTTTATCAAAGACAAAGACCTTACTATAAACCCAGACAAAGAAAGTATCTTTGAACCACATACACCTTGGAATTTTCTTGGAATCGAATACTGCGACAAAACCATTGATTTGTCACAAGTAACAATAATGAAACTAAAAGCAAAGATAAAAAGAAAGGCCCATGCCCTATACCGCTGGAAAATCAAAAAATCAGCTACCACCGAAAAAGTAATCAAAGTAATGCTAAGAGTATTCAACCGTAAATTTTTTGAAGATAGCCACGCCAACGAACTAACATGGTCTAGATGGTTTTTCCCTATGGTAACAACAAGCAATGGGCTAAAAACTATAGACAACTACCTAGTTCAATACCTAAGGTTTTTGTCAAGTGGTAGACACTGCAAACAAAATTACAACATAAGATATGACTACCTAAAAGACCTTGGTTACAAATCTCTAGTAAATGAATATTACAAATTTAAAGAAGGTGAAATTGAAAAAAGCAAAGAAGAATAATCTTTGCTTTTTTATTTTATCACTACCCTATATACCCCACAAAAA
>JAZUBK010000011.1:0-1034 GCA_045638465.1 Clostridia bacterium
AAAGCAGATAAGCAGTTAGAAGCAGTTTTGAAAAAAGAGCAGGTATTTATTTGTGAATTTACTTTGCCGATGATGCCTGAAAAAGAATTAAAAGAGGCAGTGCGTTGGGAATTGCCTTTTCACGTTCCGTTTGCAGACGGAAGCTATTATTATGATTACAAAAAGCTCAAAGATATTGACGGTATGCAATTAGTGCAGGCAATAGCTGTTGAAAGAGAACTTGTTATACAGCTGGACGATGAAGCAAAAGTAAAAGGATTGCTTTTAATAGCTGTGAGGGTAGAGGAATATCTTGAGTATAATTTATTGCCTGATTGGCAAAGGCGATTAAGTATTCCTAAAAGTATGCTATATAAACGGGGAACAGTTACTGCATTGGCTTTAGCAACGCTTTTGTGTGTAGGAGGCTTCTGTTATAAAAGCGTATGGATTACAAAGTTACAAGCTAGCCAGCAAAAGCTAGAAGAGATGGCTGCTTGGCAGAAGCGTTACGAAAAGCATAGTGCTAAGCAAAAAAGAATAGAAGTTTTGCAAAAAGCTATCAAGGAATTTTCAAGAAAGCGAATACTATGGAGTGAGGTGCTGCCAATTTTAGGTGCGTGTACTCCCAAGGATTGTTGGTTTACGCAAATTAAACAAAGAGAAGATTATTTATTAGAGCTACAAGGAAAAGCAAGTAATATACAAGAACTACAAGGCTTGCTGGAAAATTTGCAGTCTACTAATAAATTTAAAAATATAAACCTACTGGAAACTATGGAAGTTAAAGGTGGATTATTAGGTTATAAAATTTTATTGCAGAGAAAGGATGAGGCGTGATGAAAGATTTGAAACTATTGGACAAATTTAATGAAGAGCAAAAATGTTTGTTGGGTTTTAGTACTGCCTTAGCTATTCTTTTAGCAGTAATTATGTTTTGGGTTACTCCGATTTTTGAAGAAGCCATTCTAGCAAAGGAACAAGTGCTTATGAATGAGCAGAAGCTATTAACCTATGAGCGTTATTCAAAACAAAAAGAACTGGTGAAGTTAGAA
>JAZUBK010000012.1:0-1722 GCA_045638465.1 Clostridia bacterium
TGTTAATTCGTTGATTGAACGTATTGAGGTTCATAATAACGATAAGTCAAGCGGTCATTGCTATGTAAAGGTAGATATTTATTTTACCGCTGCCGGAATGATAGATATTCCTACCGAAGAAGAAATCCTTGCTATGATGGAAGAGATACGGGAAAACCCTCAGGAATTCCGCTTTGTAGCATAAAATAGGAAAACGGTGTAACCCCGTTTTTAGGGTTACACCGTATCCTACATAAATTACTTCCTTATGACGCCGTGGCATTCGACTTGCTCTCTTTTTTCTGTCATTCGTGTCCAAAAAAGAACTGGGTAAAAACCGAGGATTCTTTATATTTTTACTTTAAATAAGGTTTGCGCCGACTACGATTATTTACATAAAAGTTGTTTGGTATATCAATCATTTCTCTTGCAAAAATCAGCATTGATACAAAGGAGGGTCTGCGTGCAAATTGATAAACCTCAACTAACTCCTCATCAATCTCAGCCAGTGTTTTAGCAAGTATATTAAGATGCAACAATTCTACAATTATCTGCTTAGCCTTATCTTCGGCATAGCCCAACTCTTTGATTATTAGCTTTTCGGTAAAGGCATTAAAACTCTCACGTTTATATAAAAACACAAGGGTATTAAATATGTCTTTGTCTGCCATCCGTTTGAAAAAAACCGGATAATCTATTCCATCTAAAAGGGCTTTGTCTTTATCTTTGGCATCTGGAACTACCAAAAAATACTGCATTCGGTTAAACAGTCCCATTTCTGTATAACCTGAGTCAACTTCAATTTGCGAATAGATTTGGACTTTTTCGCTATGTGCTTTTGCCTCTTCCCTAAATCGTTCAGGATCAGAAAATATTTTACCATACATAGACTGCTCTATCATCCAACAGAGTTCAAAAGCTCTTGAAACGCGGTCATCAACATTTGTTTTTGTAATGTCCTTCAAAATGGCATCTTGAATATCCATCGATATATTATTCTGTCTGCCAAACAATTCATCTATTGACACATTGAAAAATTCAGCAATCTTCGGTAATAATTCCGTGTCGGGCACACCACCGTTTTCCCATTTGGAAACTGCTTGCGCCGTTACACCGACAAACCTTGCCAACTCGTCTTGCTTGACACCTTTTGCCTTACGAAATTCAGATATATTTTTACCAATAGTCATTATATCCATAAAATTACTCCTAAATAAAACTAACAGAAGTACTTTTGTCATTATTATAATAACACAAATATCGGTTGTTTACAACGGAGGGAAATTTGATATAATCAACTGTGGTTTGTTTTTTATGTAAATCAATATGGTGCGTTGTATCGTTTTTACCGAAGGTAAAACATCGTTGGGCGTTAGCCCACATCGTTTGTGCGAAGCACAACACTGTTTGCCGTAAGGCAACATCGTTTTGTGTCCGCTAAGGCGGAATGATGTTAGCCTACGGCTAAATGATATTGCGAGTAAACTCGCAAACGATGTTGTGTCCTGGCGGACACAAACACAAAAAGAAAGACACGATTTTCATCGTGTCTTTCTTTTTGGAGCTGCTAACCGGATTTGAACCGGTGACCTCTTCCTTACCAAGGAAGTGCTCTGCCGACTGAGCCATAGCAGGGAAATTTAACTGTGAGTTCTATTATATTGAAACTGCCGTTGATTGTCAAGTGTTTTTTGCCATTTTAAGAAAAAGAAAAAATATTTTTAAATTTCAAAAAATTTCACT
>JAZUBK010000013.1:0-1003 GCA_045638465.1 Clostridia bacterium
TACTCAAATGAACTGTTGTTTGATTTTTTATATATTCAATTTCCGTCACAAAGTCTATTTTTAGATTATGTTTCAACTGCGTTTGCGCTAGCTATAGTTTATCTTGTGACAGCAATGATTGTTCCGAGGTTTATGAATTACAAAAAACATGATCTTACAGCAGCGCAGTTCGGGTCGCTGCTATTTTTCTGCCTAGTAGGTTTTGTGAGCTTGATGCTTTACAGCAATGTTTTTGTGATTGCAATAGGAGCAGTTTGTAACGTAGGAATTTTTGGGTTTTCGCTTTACACAAGCATTCTTTACGAAAAAGACCAGAAAGAAAAGCTGCTCCAGGAGAGGAATAAACTTCTTGAGGCGCAAGATAAGCTGATAAGAGCAAATGAAGCAGAGAAATACAAGAGTTATCAGAAGTCAAAAGAGGCGGAAGAGAAGATTAGACAAATTAATCACGACTTAAACCACCACTTCAATTATATTTTGACCTGTATAGACGACAAAGAAAAAATCAGAGATTACATATATGAGCTAAAAGGGGCCACAAACCAAGTAACAAAATACTTTGATACAGGAAGCTCTATCGTAGATATAATCCTTCAAGAGCAGTGTGAGAAAGCGGAAAAACTGGACATAAAGTTCGCAGTAATGGGAGGATTTGAGGAGGAGCTCAAGATAGAGCCAGCGATAGCAAGTGTCATATTCGGAAACCTGCTTAATAACGCAGTTGAAGGTGCAAGTAAGCTAGGCGACAAATATAAAAAAATCAATGTTACTTTCTATCAAGAGCCAGGAGAAGAGTTTTTTCTAGAAGTTTCAAACACTGCGGAGTGTAAGAATTTAAATATAGTTAACGGAAAAATCGAGACCAGTAAAGAAGACAAAGATTCCCATGGGATAGGTCTGAGAAGCGTAAGACAGGCAACCGAGGCTAGAGGCGGAACACTAGAAATAAAACCTAGAGAAGACTTATTTAAAGTTACAGTTAGAATACCAATAAAAAAGCAGT
>JAZUBK010000014.1:0-29829 GCA_045638465.1 Clostridia bacterium
TTTATATTTTTATATTTTTTATGTATTAAATATTCTTTTTATAGTCGTTACAAGTCTTTCTAAGTTCTCTTGCATGATCTAATGATACACTGCTACCATTTTGACCACCAGATAGTCGTGCAACCTCACCCAAAACACCATTTTCATCAAGCTCTTTAATATTTGTTTTGGTATCACCATCAACAATCTTTTTCTCAATAAAGAAGTTTTTATCAGCCATACCTGCAATTTGTGGAAGATGCGAAATAGATATTACTTGGTGAGCTTTTGAAATGTTTGCCATTTTACAAGCAATAACAAAACCAACATTACCACTAATACCAGTGTCAATTTCGTCAAATACCATAGTGTTTATATCGTCAACATCAGCCAAAATATTTTTAAGACCCAACATAAACCTGCTCATCTCACCACCAGAAATAATCTCAGAAAGTGGTTTTAGCGGTTGACCAATATTGGCCGTAAACAAATATTTTACTTTATCAAGACCATCTTGAGAAAAATGGCAAGAGTCTTTTTCTTCGATAGGCTCAAAGAAAATTTCAAAATTTGCATTTTTCATGGCTAAATCTTCTAGTTGGCTTTTTACCAAATATTCAAACTTTTTAGCAGTAAGTTTTCTATTTTCTGACAAAAGCAAACTATCTTTGTATAATTCATCAATAACTTCTGCTCTTAGTTTGTTTAGACTCTCTAACCTTTCTTCGCTATTTACTATATTGTCTAGTTCAACCTTTGCATTATCAAGAAAATCCATAATTTCAGCATAACTATTACCATATTTTTTCTTAATAAGTTTTAGTTCGTCTAGTCTTTTATCTATCTTTTCAAAATACGCTTCATCAAAGTTGCAATCACCCAAATAATCTTGCAAAGTGTTTGATATATCTTGCACTTCAAGTTTTGCAGAATCAAGCCTTTCGATAATAGGCTCTAATGTCTCATCGTATTTAGAAATAGATGTCAAAGCCGAAATTGCCTTTTTGATTCCGTCACAAACGCTATAATTTGAATAGTTTAGTTCGTTATTAGCAAGATTTAGACCAGTGGCTATCTTTTCACTATTTACAGCTTTTAGCCTTTCATTGACTAATTCCTCTTCTTCACCCTCTTTCAGCCCGAAATTTTCTATCTCATTAATTTGATAACTAAGCAAGTCCATCATACGCTCTCTGTTGTGGCTGTCAAAACCAAGAGAATCAATTTCTTTATTAACATTAGCTAATTTATGGTAAAGGTCTGATACATCATTTTTTAGTTTTGATATAACTTCTCCACCAAGCAAATCCAAAATCTCTAGTTGGAATTTTTCTTTCAAAACAGATTGGTGCTCGTGTTGGCCAAGTATATCTACAAGTTTTGATGTTATTGGCTTTAGCATAGTAGTAGTTATGGTTGAACCATTTACTTTGATATCATTTTTGCCATTTTCGGTATAGTTTCTGACTATCAAAATCTCATCATCAAGCTCAATGCCATAATCGTCAAAAATAGGTTTAATCTTTTCATCAAAAGGCGCAGAAAACAAAGCCTCAACTCTCATAAACGATTGTCCAGACCTGATTAAGTTTTTATTTACCTTTCCACCCAAAACAAAGTTGAGCGAATCTACAATGATACTTTTACCCGCGCCAGTCTCACCTGTCAGAACATTAAAGCCATCAGTAAACTCAATACTCAAATTGTCAATAAGTGCTACATTTGTAATCTTTAGATAATTTAACATAATACACCATATAAATTATAACAAAGTATATAAAAAATAACAACAAAAAATCACCCTTAGTTTTGGGTGATTTGTTTTAAGAATTAAACATGTCGTTTAGTTTATTTAAAGATTTGATACTATCTATGCTATCTGGAAAGATTGCCATTACAGTATCATCACCATATGTAGATCCCATAAGATTGTCTAAGTTAAACTTATCAAGCATATTAGAAATAGCCCCAGCCATACCTTTTAGAGTCTTTATAACCACCAAGTTTTGTGCTTGTTTGATAGAAATAACCCCTTCTTTAAAAAGGTACAAATATTTGTTAGAAGCTTGTTTTTCTGTAGAATCAACAATAGCATATTTATATTTATTGCTGTCAGAAGACAAAATTTTAATAAGCCCTAGCTCTTTAATATCTCTACTGATAGTTGCTTGTGTAACGTCAAAATTTGCCGCTCTTAATTGATTAACCAAATCTTCTTGGGTCTCAATTTCGTAAGCAGAAATAATATCCAAAATCTTAGATTGTCTAACTGATCTAGTCATACTAAAATATAGCCTCCATTTATCAAAAATATAATATGTATAAATATTCATGCATAATATTCATAACTTCGAAAATAATTATACATAAAAATTTATATTTATGCAAGTACTTTTTGAATATTTATGCAGAAACTTTTTGCATAAACATACAGAATAATGAAAAACCATACATATAGTGTTGCATAAATATAAATACACACAACATCTAGCAAAATTAAAAACTCTAAAATACAAAAATATTTTCCGCCTTTAAGAAAAAAAACAACAAAACCCCCTTCTCTCCACCCTAGCCAACAATATATATCTAAAAAATAAATCTCATTTAACAACAAAAAAACAGGCTATAAAACCTGTTTTTTTTGTTATTATTTATTTTTGATAAACACACTCAATACCCTACCAACAAATGCAACTATAGAAACTGATTTGTCAATAGCAAGTTTTTTGAACATAGCTTTTCCCAATACAGTAAGCGCCGAAATTACAGCAGAGACAACTGACGCTATAATTATAGCAACAGCTCCTGTTTGATTTGCAATTATTGTCACAGCAATAGCAGCACCCGCAGCACCGCTCAAAATACCGCAAACGTCACCAATAACGTCTGAGCAAACTGATGATACTTTGTCACCATTACGTACAAGCACAATAGCAGCCTTACTACCCTTCACCTTACGTGAAGCCATAGCAAGTATAGGCTCTATCGAACAACAGGCAAAAGCAACGCCAATTATATCAAATATAATGCTTATTGCAAGTAGCACCACAACTACAAGAATTGTAATTACAATATTGGCTCCGGTCAATAAAACTTCTGACAATACACCAAACATAAGCGCTAGAGCTAGTGTTAAAATACCAATTTTGATTGGCCATGCCCATCTTGATGGTTTTTTATTTTTTGTTGTTACTTTTTGATTTTTTGTGAGCTTCGGGTTTTCCCCACTCGAGTTTGAATTATTTTCCATATTATCCTTATATATAATAGTTGTTTTTTAGTATATACATATTTATTAAGAAAATTTATTAAGTAAACCTTGCGGCATTGGTTTGGTAGGGTTTCCCTACTCAGAACTTGCCGTCGCCGTACAAGCCGTTTCCATTTAATCCGAGCAAGATGGTGTTACCACTCATCTAACCAAATCGCCTTATTAGACCACACTATAATCCCTAATAAATCAAACATAATTGTTTACAGTCTAGAAGTTTTCCTTAACAAAAAATGTTATTTTTATCTTTTTTTGCAAAGTATGTTTCATAGCCAGTTAATAGTTATTACCGGCCAGTGAATAACCATCAAGACACTAATTCGCATACTCCACTCAAAGCAAGCTACTCTGTACACAGCTTTTGATTATCGCCGCATAGCAGGTTTAATTTCAACCAGTAAGGCAGACAATTAGACCACCCCACCGCATTGAACCTCCATGGAAGATGGGCAAGATTCTATATGCCGTTATAGCCTTCCCATAATCCTACCTTCCAGCATACACCCCAGTTTGGGCAACCAAAGCAAACACCAGAAGTTTCATCGATGTGCCCTTTGACGCTTTAATATCGCCTTCCAAACAACACTTTTCGACTAGAATACTGTATCTTAATATATGTATATGTGTATTATAACACAAATAAGAAAAAATTACAATCTTTTTTGTGTTTTTCTTGTTTTGGCACGTTTTTTGACTAAAAAGCCGCTATTTTTCGGCATAAATACACTATTTTTACAAAAATAGATAATGTAGTTATTGTGAAAAATAAAAAAACAACCTAAATTGTTTAGGTTGTTTCTATTGTTAAATTTCGTATTCTTTCATTTCGTTTGCAATAAGTTCTTTTACTCTAGCAATAGCATTGTCTAGTTTAACCATCTCTTTTTCGCCTGTTTTTCTTATAGTTATTTCGACTTCACCATTTTCTAATGATCTTGGACTTACAACCACTCTGATTGGCATACCCATAAGTTCACTTTCTGCAAATTTAACTCCAGCAGAAATATCCCTATCATCATACAACACTTCTATACCACTAGAAATCAAAGTATCGTATAATTTGTTTGTTTGAGCAGCAACTGTTTCGTCGTTTAATCTCAAAGGACACAAAACAACTTGCCATGGAGCAATACTCATTGGGAATACCAAGCCTTTATCATCACTCCACTCCTCTAAGACACTACCCAAAGCTCTACCAACACCAATACCATAACAGCCCATTATTGGGTTAATTTCACTTCCGTCTTTGTCGTGAACAGTCATACCCATTGATTTTGTATATTTTGTACCAAGTTGGAAAATATTTCCAATTTCTATACCCTTGCTCAAATGAAGATGACCTTTACCACATACCGGACAAATCATACCTTCAGCAACATTTGCGATATCATAAAATTCTGCATCTTTGATATCCCTTGACATAGACAAGCCAGTGTAATGGTAACCTTCTTTGTTTGCTCCACAAATAAGACCATCAACACCTTCTAGTGATTTATCAAAAATAACCATTGTATTTTTGTCTGCATTTAGGTTATATGGACCAATAAAACCAGCAACCAAAGTTGTAGAACCTGTCAAATCGTTTGGCACAACCTCAGCTTTTACTATTTTGCTTAGTTTGATTTCGTTGATTTCAAGGTCGCCCCTTATAAATGCAACTACACTCTTATCACTGTCGCCTTTAACAGCGTAACAAACTGCTTTGCAGCTAAGTTCTGGTTTTGACTTTAGGAAAGAACATACCTCATCAATTGTTTTTTGATGTGGAGTTTCTACCATTGTAAGAGGCTCCAAAGCGCCAGTTACTTTTTCAAAAACACAATCAGCAACTTCTTGGTTTGCTCTATAATCGCATTGATCGCACAAAACCAAATTGTCTTCTCCAGATGGTGTAAGCAACATAAACTCATGAGCTACTTTACCCCCCATCATACCAGTATCACTTTTTACAGAGATAAAGTTTTTCATACCAATTCTTTTAAATATTCTATTATAAGAATCAAAAACAACGTTGTAATACTCTTCCAAATCTTCTTGAGTTGTATGGAAAGAATAAGCATCTTTCATAGTAAATTCTCTAACTCTGATAAGACCTGCTCTTGGCCTTGGCTCATCACGGAATTTAGTTTGGATTTGATAAATCATAGCTGGTAGTTGTTCATAACTTTTAATAATATTTCTCATAGTATGAACAGACGCCTCTTCATGAGTCATACCTAGCACCATATCATGGGCGTTTCTATCTTTAAATCTAGCCATTTCATCACCGATTGATGAATATCTACCGCTTTCGTCCCATAGTTCTCTTGGCATAACTACAGGGAATAACATTTCTTGCCCACCTATTCTATCCATCTCTTGACGGATAATATTTTCAATTTTCAAAACACTCTTTTTTGCAGGAGTAAGCAAAGTATATATACCAGACGAAACTTGTTTGATATATCCTGCTCTAAGTAGCATAATATGGTTTTTTACAACCGCACCGTTTGGAGTTTGTTTACTTCTCTCTCCAACCAATTTTGATAAATACATTTTAGTCCTCCATAGTATCGTTAATTAATTTGTCTAATTCGTTTTTTATAGTAGTAATTTTACCTTTTGTTTTATCAAGATCTTGATAACAAGACCTAACTAGCTCAGCACCCTCTTCAAAAAGTTTTGCACCTTCGTCCAAAGTAACTTTACCACTTTCTAGTTTTTTAACTATTTCTTCAAGTCTCTTTGCAGATTCTTCAAATGTCATAATTTTATACCTCAATATCAGTAATAGTAGATTTTGCTTTGCCATCAGCCAAAGCTATATCTACCTCATCGCCTATAGATAAATTTTTTGCACTAGCAACCACTTTACTTTCCTTTGACAACTGTGCATAACCCTTCATCAATATTTTTATTGGGTTTAAATTTATAAGTAAGCTTTCATTGTTTTTTATATTGTTTTCTTTTTCTTCATAGATTTTTTTGTCAAGCATTGCTAATTTGTTAAGAGCAAGTTTTAACTTAGCACTCTTCCCCTCCACATTATTAAGCAGATTATCTAGCATACTTTCGTAGCAATCTTGAACCATACACATCTTTTCACTTACTAAATCATCAAAGGCTTTATATAACCTTATTTTATCTTTTTCTATCTTCTTTAGTTCGCTAAAGATGTCTTTTGTCACAAGCTCTGCAGCAGCAGATGGTGTCGGGGCTCTAAGGTCCGCAACAAAATCTATAATTGTAAAGTCAGTTTCGTGCCCTACCGCTGATACTATTACTTTATTGGCCTTATATACCACCTCTGCAAGTAGCTTTGAGTTAAATGGCTGCAAATCTTCATAAGATCCACCACCACGAGCAACAACTACAACATCAACATCAGTATTTTCAAAATACTCAATACCTTTAATTATCGTAATATCTGCTCCAGCCCCTTGCACCTTGGCAGGATACAACACAATGTTAATTCCTGGGTTTCTACGAGTTGAAACGTTAATTATATCTTGTATAACCGCCCCGGTGCTAGATGTTACAACTCCTATTTTTTTTATATTTTCAGGCAAAGGTTTTTTATGCTCTTTCGCAAAATACCCAGCCTTTTCAAGTTCATCTTTTAAAAGTAAAAATTGCTTGTAGATTTCACCTTGACCATACGGGACTATACTATAAGCGCTAAAGTTTAGTTTTCCACCCTTGGCATAGTAACTAATTGACCCTGTAAGCAAAACCTGATCACCAATTTTAATGTCAGAATATTTTTCCGCTCCAAAGGTAATACAGTTTATTATGCTGCCAGAATCTTTCAAGGTATAATAAGCAATTCCATTTTTGATTTGGAAGGTACTAATCTCTCCAAATATTTTTATATCGTGCAACATCTCTTCGGCTTCGAATATTTTTGCAACATAAAACGAAACTTCAGAAACGGACAATGCCCTAAGTTCCATGATTACCCCTTATTTATTATTTACTATTTTTGACAAAACACCATTAATAAATGACGGGCTCTTTTCGTTAGAGTATTTTTTTGCAAGTTCTACTGCCTCATTGATAATTACAGCAACAGGCTCTTTTAGATAATTTATTTCATAAACTGCGTCAACCAAAATTGCAAGGTCTACTTTGTAAATTCTCTTTAGTTCATAACCTTCTGTTGCTTTAGAGATAACTTCAGTAATATCAGTATAATTTTCTTGTATTTTAGCAAAGTTATCTAAAATATACTTTTGATCTTCTATCTCCAAACCTTCTGCCAAAGTATCCAAAGCCTCATGTGCCATAAAATCTTCAGCAAACATACTTTGATATATAAGCTTAAAAATACAATCTCTACAATTTCTTCTTCCCATAAAATTTAATTCCTTTCTTCACCAAAAAAGCCTTCTTTGATAAGAAGGCTAATTGTTAATTACATATTTTTAGACAATTCTTCTTTAGAAAAATCAACACCCATAACATGAACATTGATAGTATTTATTTTTGACTCTAGCATAGAAGCGATACCATTTTTGATATTTTCTTGCACCCTATATGCAACGTCAGAAACACTATATCCAAAGAAAACATTGATATAAACATCAATATTAATACCCTCTTTGTTATAAGACACTTTCACACCTTCGAAGTAGTTTGAGGGAGATAGCCACCTTTTGATACGGCTACCAAACTTTGCAACTAGCGAAGAAACACCGCTGATTTCTTTTGCTGCAAGATTTATTATAGAAAGCATAATATTTTTGTTACAAAATACTTTGCCGTTATCGCTATCATATAGATTTCCGTTAAATGCCATAATTATCTCCTATAATTAGTTACAATATTATATCATAGGATTATCTCAAAATCAACTTATTCAACGGGAATAATTTTAATATAATCGATATCTTTTTTTGTTTGGCCTTGCACAACATCTACAATTTGCGCTACTTCGTTATCTTCTAGACTTGCAGATTTTACTATAACATTAATATAACTATCACTACAACTAACTATTGCATCAGCAAAACCTTTTGCTTTTATAAGGCCTTCCATTGTAAGCTCTAGTTTCATATTGTCGATAAGCGCTGCCCTCTTTTCTTCTGCACTTTTGATAGCTTCTGCAGATGAGGTAGTTGATGAAATGATAGAATCATAATAAGCAATACTCTCACTTCGTGTCGCATTTCTATCTTCTCTATATGTAGCAAAAAAACTCGCGGCATTATAATCACTAGATACAGACTCAACAACCTCATTATCTAGGCTGTTTAATTTCACATTTAAAAACCCAGTAATAATCAACAACAAAAACATCGAAGCCAAAACAATAATTTTCTTTTTCTTACTAAACATAACAATAACCCCCTTATTTACCCTCTAAAACCTCTATTTTTGAGCTAGGCAAAGCAAATAGCACCTCTATAGCCCCTATTATATCAAGTTTTACTTTTGCATCATCAGCACCCCTTGCCACCACAAATACACTTATTGGTTTTGGCAATTTTTCTTGTAATACAATTGGCTTTGTAACACCTTTTTCGGTTACAAGGACTGGTGTTTCAACTATAACCGTCGTCTCAGAACTTCCAGACGAAACGGTTTTTGTTTCTTTTGTGGTGGAAATAATAAGTTCAACACTACTTTCAAAAGTAATCATTACCTCAGCTTTTTCCACCCCCTCGATAGATTCTATAAGATTTTTTAGTTTGTCTTCCATATCTTTTGTATACTCTTGCGTCGAGGTGTATTTTGTAGTGTCTTTATTTTCAGAAGTCTTACCACCATCAAAACCACTAAAAAATATCAAAAGTGTAATCAAACTCAAAACAATAGCTATAGCAATGCTAATATTTTTAGAAAGTTTAATTTTTTTGAAGATATTTATTTTTGACAATAAACTTTCGCTTTTCTTATCTCCCACTAAAGATAATATCCTCCGAATCAATTTGAATTGTATTTTTAATTATGTTTTTGATGTTGTTATAAATATTTATATTCTCTACTTTTTCATTAAGAACTACTTTAGTCAAATCAACAAAAATAGACACAATCTCTAATTTTCCGTTTTGACTTTTTGTATCAAAAGTAATAACAACATTTTTATAGCCTTTTTCTGCAAGTGTTTTTTGAAGTAATATCTGATATTCTTTTGCTTTATCTTCATTAACCTCTTGCAAAAAATCATTATCTAAATTAAGCACATAATCACCAGGGGAAAAAACATCATCTATAGTAAGATTAGTCAAAGGACTTATCATAATAAAAACTGTAAATATCGCAAGAAAACCTTTTATATATTTATTTACACTCCCCTCTGGCATAATGAGTTCTACAACAACCCCTATAACCACGACGCCTACTATAGACAAAACCCAACTAGAAACTGCTGCCATATTCTCTCCTAAAAAATGTTAGAACTGCACATCAAAAGCCCTATTGTAATAACATACATAAATCCAACTGAAATAATACATGCAAGTAACATATTAAGGCATTTGCTGCTACCATACAAAAAGTTTGATAAGCCATTATTTGATAAAGGCTCCACAATTGCCGAAACAAGTTTCAAACCCAACATAAAAACAATTATTTTCACAAGCGGTAAAATAATTGTTCCTATTAACAAAAACAAACCCGCAACACCAACTGCATTTTTTATTATAACTCCACTTGCCAAAATAAGCCCTAAGCCATCAGAAACGTAGTTACCTACAAAAGGAACATAACTTTTTAGTGCAAACTTAGTTGTTTTAATTGATATACTATCTGTTACCGACGCCATTATTCCTTGAAAGGAAAGTATAGTCATAAAAACACCAAATATAGTTCCAATAAGCCATTTAAAGAGTGACGATAAAAATTTAGAGCACTTTTCTAGTTTTACATTTGACGAAAGATTCCCAACAATATTAAAAACAAAGCTAAAAATAAACAACGGCATAACAACCGATGCTATAGCAGATACAACCGAAGAACTAAGCAAAACGACTACAGGTTGAAAGGTTGAAACCGTAACCACACTACCAATAGAAGTAATCAGCGTCAGCAGTATTGGAAACAAGATTTGCATTTGGTTTTTGATAAGGTCAAGCACTCCACCAGTATCTACAAGAAGGCCTTTAAAAACCGAAAAAATCATTACCGCAACTAAAGAAAAACAAGCAAAATAAATGACTTTGCCTACTTTCTCACCTTGACCATCTGGAGAGATATTTGCAAACAAACTGCAAATAATACATATAATCACAACACTTGCAAGAAGCGGTATAAACTGCAAAATTTCTTCAAATAAAAGATTTACAATATATGAAAAAAAGTTAGCATAATCAAATTGTTCTTTTCCATTTATTATGTCTTTTACTTTGTCTAAAAAAGAACTCTCAAAAAGCATAGAGTTTTTCTCTTGAAAAGACAAAACAAATTTTTCTATCGCATCTAAGTCTAGTTTATTTAGCTTGTCCTCTATATTTTCAAGTAAATTATCTTCTAAACTTTCAGCATAACATTGTCTTTGGCAAAAACAATTAACAACGCAAATAACACCAACCAAAAACAAAATAATTTTTATGGCAAAATAGTTATTATAAGATCTATCAGAGATGTGATGATAGGTAGTGCCAAACACAATATTACAATTTTGCCTCCCAAAACAATTTTATTCCCGATACTAGATGCCGACGCATCGTTACAAAGATTAGCAGCAAACTCAGTCAAATAACCAATTCCTATAATTTTCAAAATAGTAAAATATATTGTACTATTAACTCCTGTTTTTTGTATTATCTCATTAAAATACTCAACCACGCCAGACAATTGCCCCGCTATCATGACAAGCAAAATTATACTACCACCAAGCGCTATAAAAATTGAAAACTCAGTTTTTACTTGTCTAATTAAAACATAACAAATTGTCGTTGCAACACCAACACCTATTATCTTGAATATTTCCATATTCCCTCAATAAATCAAAAACAAAGTTTTTACTGTTTCAAATAATTCTGCAATAAGTTGAACAACCATTATAAGTACAATGACAACCCCACTCAACGTTGCAATAGTAGCTATGTCATCTTTGTTTACATTTTTTAACACTTGAGATATTACCGCAGTTAGTATACCTATAGCGGCTATTTTCAATATAATTTCATAATTCATCTAAACCTGCCGTCACATTGCATAGTACTATGCCAATATATTGTGTATTATGCTAAACCATAAACACTATATCTTAGATTAACACTATACAAATTACTATTCCGAATATCAGTGATAATTTCACTATCAAAGGCGAAAACTTCTTATTTTTTTCGCTATACTTGTCTAAAATTTTCATAAAACGCATCTTATAATTTTCTGTTTTTGCAAGTTCGTTATATACATCAAACTCCCCTATCTGATCAAAAAATTCAACCAAAAGTTTCTTTTCACTTTCTTCAAAAAAATAGTTTTCAAAAGACTCTAAAAAGTTACCTTTTCCCTTCGTGTCAATAAATGTATCAATAAGTGATTGGCACCTCACCCCACAAATTGTTTTATACGACAATAAAATTTCATTTAACTTCTTTTGTCCAAAATTTATATTTTGTGCCAAATACTCACACAATTTTACAATGTCTTCCCAAAACTCTTTTTTCTTCTTTATGCTACCTGATATTGAAATACCAATATATAAACAAGATATAATAAGCAAAATACTAAGAACAATTTTCATGCATATATACACCTAAAATTTTCATCATATACTCCCTCAACCGTTCCCACTCCCCTCGAAAGCCCTAACACAACAAACCTTTTGAAAACTTTTTGAGATAAAATTTCTTCAAAGTCCTTTTTGTTTTTTAGTTGGTCAATGTCTTTTGCATGTATACTTGCAAGAAGCTTAACACCACTGTTTGATATGCGAAGAACACTACTTATATCATCTTTTGTTGCAAGTTCATCTGTCACCAAAATATCAGGCCCCATACTTCGCAAACCACAATCAAAGGCATAACTTTTTTCTATTCCACTTATAACGTCCGTAAAATCACCAACATCTAATGTTGGTTTTCCATTAAAACAATTCGCAATTTCGTAGCGTTCGTCAGCAAGAAGTACATTATATGTATAACTCCTCAAACTCATCTGGTATAAAATATCACGAATCAAAGTTGTTTTACCGCAACCAGGTGGAGATATAATCAAAGTATTATTAAAACCACCAGCTAGGATATACTCTAAAATATTAAGGCTACAATTCTTTACTTCTCTTGCAATTCTAATATTTATACTAGAAAAGTTTTTTATGGTTTGAATTTTGCCATTTTCTACCACAACCTCCCCGCAAATTCCCAGTCTAATTCCGCCTAAAACAGTCAAAAAACCTTGCTTGAGTTGATTATTAACCGCATATAAAGAACGCTCGCTAGCCCTTTTTATCGTGTTATATATCATTTCACGGCTAACAATTATAGCTTTTTCCTTCACGTTTGTTATACCATCGACCGCAAGATAATAAGGCTTTCCTGAAATAAAAACTACCAACCTTTTATTAAGACGCATACGAATTTCAGTTAGCTTTTCTATATTGACATATTTATCAAAAATCTCAACCAAAGGTTCTTCTAAAATATTTTTCATAATACCTCTTTTGTATAAGATATTTTTGCAAAAATAGTTTTATAACAACAAAAAAAGCAATACTACAAAGTATTGCTTTTTTAGACATATTTAGATATTTATTATACTCTTTCCATGTATGTTCCAGTTCTTGTATCAACTCTGATAGTTTCACCATTGTTAACAAACAAAGGAACTTGGATAACAAAACCTGTTTCTAGAGTAGCTGGTTTGTTACCTGCTTTTGATGTATCACCTTGGATACCTGGTTCACAATCAACAATTGTAAGTTCTACAAATGTTGGTGGAACTACTGAGAAAGCGCTACCTTTGTAGAATTGAACAGTTGCTGTCATATTTTCTGTGATAAATTGTAAAGCTTCTTCTACTTGATCTTTGTTAAATGGGATTTGTTCAAAGCTTTCCATATCCATAAAGTAGTACAAACCACCTTCGTTATAAAGGTATTGCATTTCTTTAGTTTCGATTTTTACTGGCTCAAATTTTTCTGAAGGGTTAAAAGTTCTCTCCAAAACTTGTCCTGTAACAATATTTTTAATTTTTGCTCTAACAAATGCTGCACCTTTACCTGGTTTTACGTGTTGGAAATCTACTACGTTATAGATTTTTCCTTCCATTTCAAAGTTAACACCTTTTCTAAAATCACCTGCTAATATCATAATTTTCCTCCCGATAATAATTTAAGGCTTTTTATATAACTAATATATTATAACATATAATTTTGTTATATGGTAGTCTTTTTATAAATTTCTTTCATATTTTTGGCATCTATAGACTGTGTATCTTTTGATTCACAGATAATAAATGGCTCTAAATCATATTTTTTAAGTACAACCGCCAAGTTTTCAAAGTCTGGGCCGTAGTTTTGGTCTTCAAATGTTAAGTGTTTAATTTCACCTTTTGCACCATATTCTATCTTAGAAAAGTGCACGTGCATTTTCTTTACCTTTTCTATACCAAGTTTGTCAATAAGATAACTAATTACCCTATCAAAATCTTCTACAGTTTTTAGGCTACCTTGCTCTAGCGCATTGATATGCCCAAAGTCTATAGTAGGAACTAAAATATCATCCATAGCACATATTTCTGCTATTTCTTGATAAGTTCCAAGCTGTTGAGATTTTCCCATTGTTTCTGGGCAAACATACAAATCATCAAAACCTGCTTCTTTTACTCTTCTTACAAGTTCTTTTGTACGCTCTTTCAAAAGCCCAAAGGCTTGTTCTCTAGGCATACCACTGCATGTGCCTGGGTGAAAAACACACCTTTTACCGCCAAGTAGTCGTAGATATTTCAAACAATCTAAAATATAACCAAAAGATTTTTCTAAAAGTTCTTCATTTGTTCCAGCAAGATTTATATAGTATGGTGCGTGAACACTAATCTCCACATCATATTTTTTACTTTCATTACCCAAAGCAAGTGCGGTTTCTTCTTTCATCACAACCCCACGGCTAAAGGAATATTCATAAGCATTTAACCCCTGTTTGCTTAGCCACTCTGGAGCTTCTAAGCTGCTTCTACTTTTCTTGCCTTCATAAAATTCAGCACTATTTCCCGCAGGACCAAATCTAATCATAGTTACTCCCATAAATAATTTTTTATCTTTAGTTTGTTTGAAATAACTTCGCCTATACCTAAAACCTGATCTTCAAACAAAACAATTAGTTGTCCATCATTCAAATCCACATCAAGCGGAACACCGTTTAAAAGTTGGTTTTTAGACTTCTCATCAATAACATACTCTTTGTTCCCACCTAAGGCAGTTTTTAAATCAATCAAGTGTTTTTCAATATTTTCTTCAGTTAGATCTTCTAATTTTACACTGTTTTCCAAATTAAAAACACCACATCTAGTTCTAACAAGAGCGGTCATTATAGCCTCTGTGTTTAGCATGTTTGCCATATCACGAGCAATACTTCTAATATAAGTTCCAGAAGAACAATCTATCTCAAATCTATATTCATCAGAAGATACTTTGTCTATAAACTTAATATAGTTTATAAACACTTTCTTAGGCTTTAGTTCGACCTCTATGCCTTGTCTAGCTAGTTTATAGGCTTTTACACCATTTACTGACTTGGCCGAAAATTGAGGCGGTAACTGGCTAATTTCACCGGTTAACTTATCAAGTACAGACAATATTTCATCTTGGGTCGGAACATATAAACCACTTTTTTGAATTTGTCCTTCGCTATCCAAAGTCTCTGTCAAAACTCCAAATTTAAAAGTCGCAACATATGTTTTTGTCTTGCTTAGGTAATAGTCAAAAAGACGTGTTGCCTTGCCAACCCCTATTATAAGTACGCCACTTGCAAGTGGGTCTAACGTACCCATATGCCCCACACGAGATATGTGTGTGAGTTTTTTTATCTTTACAACCGCCGAGCTACTAGACATTCCGCTAGGCTTATGTAAACTAATCAATCCTATCATGTTTGTCAAGCTCACTCATACATGCATAAAGCAATTTTTCTAAATTGGTTTTATAATCACCCTCAAATTTACAGCCAGAAGCCATTTTGTGACCACCACCACCAAACTGACTAGCAATTTCTTGAACGTTAGCAAAGTGGTTAGACCTTAGAGCTACTGAGTAAACTTTAGGTTCTTTTTCTATAATTTTTAGTATTATTTCGTTACCTTCTATACCTGTCAAAAACTCAAAAATCCCTGCAGTTTCTACAACGTCTGCAATCTTTTTGTATTCTTTATACGGAACAGTAACTACTAAGATTTTGTCATTATCAAAATATTGCAAATGTTTAAAGCAATATTGGTAAAAGTCCATTTGCTTTTTTGGTTTGAACTTAAATAGATAAAAGTTTGTTTTTTCAAGGTCAAACTTTTTATCAATCAAACTACCAGCTACCCTATGACAACCTGAATTTGTGTTTGTATTTTTAAAACAACCAGTGTCTGTTGCAGTTCCAGCATATAGTAGTGTTGCAAGTTCTTTTGTTATCTTTACTTTCAAGCCATTAATAATCTTATAAACAAGATCACAAGTACTAGGACTTGTATGATCAACAAATCTTAAATTAAATCTGTATTTTTCTCTTATATGATGGTCGATGCACATTTTTACAGGCAACTTTTCAAAACAATTTGCATACTTTCCTGCTCTATGTGGCATGTTACAGTCAACCAAAACACCAACCTCTACATTTTCTAAAACCGAAGTATCTGTACACAACTCCGCCCCTAAAAACTCAAGGTTTTTTGTTGGGACACCATCACAAAAGACATATACTGTCTTACCCAAACTTTCTAGTGCTATTTTTAAAGCTTTAGTAGAACCCAAGGCATCTGCGTCAGGACTTATGTGGGTAAACAGCGCAAAGGAATTGTATGATTTCAAAAAACTTGTTACTTTTTTTATAGAAATCATTCTTCATCCTCCAATGGTTTTATGTCTAAAGAATTAATAAGTTTATTTATTTTATCACTATATTCGATACCATCATCAAGTTCAAATATAAGTTTAGGAACTTCTCTAAGCTTTACGGCTACTGCAAGTTTTCTTCTAATGAAGTTTGCAGCAGACTTTATCGCTTCAAAAGCCTCTTGTTTATTTTCGTTATAAACACTTATATATACCTTGCAAAATTTCAAGTCTGGAGTTGTTGAAACTTTTAGCACAGATATAAAACCAGAGACCCTAGGGTCACTGATTTCATTGTTTATAATTATAGAAATTTCTTTTTGAATTTCAGAATTAATCCTTTCCATTCTGTTATTTGAAGCCATATAAAAACTCCTTTTATTTAATTTCTATTCTTTCTTTTACGATACATTCAATAATATCGCCTTCTAGTATATCGTTAAATCCGTCAACTTTGATACCGCACTCAAATCCACTAGCAACTTCTTTAGCTTCGTCTTTTTCACGTTTTAATGAGGCGATCTTGCCTTCAAATATAACTTTGTCATTTCTCAATACTTTTACAGCGCCATTTCTAACGATCTTACCATCGATAACTCTTGAACCTGCAATAGTACCAACAGAGCTAATTTTAAATAGCATTCTAACTTCTGCATGACCAGTAACTTTTTCTTCGTATTTTGGAGCTTGCATACCTTTGATTGCTCTTTCTACATCGTCCAAAGCCTCATAGATAATACTATAGTTTCTAATCTCTACTTTGTTATGCTCTGCCAAAGACGCTGCTTTGTTTTCGGCCTTGATATTAAAGCCAATAATAATTGCGTTAGAAACTTGCGCTAGTTGAACGTCTGTTTCTGTAATAGCACCAACGCCACTGTGAATAACTTTTACTTCTGCTTCTTCATTATTTACTTTCAAAAGCATTTGTTTTAATGCCTCTGCACTACCTTGAACGTCAGATTTAATAATAAGGTTAAGAGCCTTTTTGTCGTGACCTGCAGGAGTGTTAAAAAAGTCATTAAGTGATGTTCCTAGGCCTTTTTCTACTTTATCTTGAGCCATTTTTGCTTTACGCTCTTCTATTACACTCTTGATAAGTTTTTCGTCTACCACTTGCAATGTATCACCAACATTTGGTACAGAACCAAGACCAAGTATAGATACTGGGCTTGATGGACCAGCTGATTTTACAGCTTTGCCTTTGTCGTCAACGATACCTCTTACTCTACCAGAAGTAAAGCCTGTAACGATTGTATCACCAACTTTCAAAGTACCATTTTTGATAATAACATTAGCGATAGGACCTTTACCTTTATCAAGTTTTGCCTCAACAACACAAGCTACTGCATTACGATTTTTGTTTGCTTTTAAATCTTGCATTTCTGCAACAAGAAGGATCATTTCTAGTAATTTGTCGATACCTTCACCTTTCTTTGCAGAAACAGGAACCATAATAGCATCTCCACCCCATTCTTCTGGGATAACTTCGTATTCAACAAGTTGTTGTTTAATTCTTTCGATATTTGCTTCTGGCTTATCTATTTTGTTAATAGCTACAATCATAGGAACTTTTGCAGCTTTGATATGATTTATTGCTTCTACTGTTTGTGGTTTTACGCCGTCGTCTGCAGCTACAATAAGCACTGCAATATCTGTAATCTCAGCACCTCTAGCTCTCATACTAGCAAAAGCTTCGTGTCCTGGAGTATCAATAAAAGTTATTGGCTCTTTGTTCCATGTGATAGAATAAGCACCAATGTGTTGTGTAATACCACCAGCTTCACCAGAGATAACATCTGTCTTTCTGATATAGTCAAGAAGTGATGTCTTACCGTGGTCAACGTGACCCATAACAGTAACGATAGGAGGTCTTTTTTCCATATCGGAATCATTATCGTTTGATGCAACATCTTGTAATTGTTCTTCTGCAGTTTTATCAAGTTTTAACTCTAATGTTACACCAAGTTCGCTTGATACAAGCTCCGCTGCAGCGAAGTCAATAGTACTATTAATTGTAGTCATAATACCAAGAACCATAAATTGTTTAATAATTTCGGTTACTGGTTTACCTATTTGTTCAGACAAAAGTTTAACAGTTAGGTTTGGAGTTGTAATAACTGCATGAGTTACAGGAGCTGCAACTTGAGTAGGAACATCATTTTTAGGTTTTTTAATTTTTAGCTTACGGCCAACCATTCTCTCTTCAATGTTCTTTTCTTCTACAAGTCCTCTTCTCATCAAAGATTTCTTATTTAGTTTTTTGTCCTCACCAGATTTTTCGTAAGTCTTTTTCTTTACGCTATTGTTTTGATAATCTCTAGATTTATTAACAAATACACTTGCAGCACTAGTAAGATCGGCTTTAGCTGTCTTTGCATTAAATCCAGGTTTTGGTCCAAATGGTTTTTGACCAGCAGACATAGGTTTGCCATCTTTAGAGAATCTGTTTTGACCTTGGCCAAATGGTTTTTGGCCTTGATTTTGTCCAAATGGCTTTTGACCGAAAGGTCTTTGTCCTTGGCCTTGTCTATTGTCACGAGGACCATTTTGATTGTTTTGGAATTTATTGTTAAATTGTCTTTCTGGTCTTTGGTTTTCTTGTCTTCTATAGATCTGTTGTTTTTGAGCAGGGGCAGATTTTTGTTGTTGAGGAGCAGCTTTTGGTTGCTCTTCACGTTTTTCGACAACAGCAGTAGGAACTGGAGTTTCCTTTACCTTTACAGGAGCTGGTGCTGGTTTTACTTCTACCTTTTCTGGCTCTGGAGAAGCAGTTTTAGCATAGTTTTCTGTAAGTTTGGCAACTCTTGCTTTCTTTACAAAGTCTTCTCTTTTTGCTTTTACGGCATCACCAAAAGCAGCAAGTTTTTTAGTAATCTCACTGATGTCTTTGTATAGATTGTTCATTTGCCCTTCGTTATGAAGTTTTGCAACTGCTTTAATGTTGTTTATATTTTGTTTGTTTTCTGTTGTTTTTTCTTGTACCAATTAAATCACCTCTGTCAAAATGTCTGCTTTATTTTTTATTATGGCGGTTGCCAATTCTTTACTCTTTATGCCCAAAATTTTACAATTAGACTTAAAAACCAAATCATCTAATAATTTATCAGTTGTTTTATAAACATCACACTTTGTGATATTTTGTTTTTCTTTTGCAAATGCTATATATTTTTCATTTGCAGATTTACATACCAAAACTAAATATAGTTTTTTGTTATATGTTTTTAAATTGTCAAATCCAAATATAACTTTGTTTGCTTTCATCGCAAAACCTAAATACGCACAAACTTTATTTTCCAATGAAATCCTCCATCAGATCTGCATAAGTCTGGTCGTCTATTTGGCATTTAAAAGCTTTGTTTAGAGTTTTTGTCTTTATGCATTTTTTTATACACTCATCATCTGCACAAATATAAGCACCTCTTCCATTTGCTTTAAAAGTTTTATCAATAAAGATTTCGCCCTCTTTATTTTTTACCACTCTTATAAGCTCTGGCTTTGCTTTCATATTTCTGCAAACTACACACATACGTAATGGTTTATCCTGCATCAAAAATCTCCTATTCTAGATCTCCTAAGATATCGTCATCAATATCATCACCGATATCAAATTTTTCTTCTTCTTTGTTTAGGAACAAAGCACCATCAATTTTTCTAGCTTCTGTTTCACTCTTAACGTCGATATTCCAGCCAGTAAGTTTTACAGCAAGTCTAACGTTTTGACCAGCTTTACCAATTGCTAGAGAAAGTTTGTCATCAGCTACAACTGCTCTTGCACTATTTGGAGCTTCAAGCGCATATACTGTGTCAATTTTTGCAGGGCTTAATGCTCTTGCAATATATTCTAGGTTGTTTTCGCTCCACTCAATAATGTCGATTTTTTCACCGTTTAGTTCGTTGATGATAGCAGCTACTCTCATACCTTTGTTACCAACACAAGCACCTACTGGGTCTAAGTTTTTGTTTTCGCTATAAACAGCCATTTTTGTTCTGTTACCAGCCTCTCTTACGATACCTTTGATAACAACTTCGCCGCTTTCAATTTCTGGAACTTCAAGTTCGAACAATCTTTTTACAAAACTTGGAGTGCTTCTTGTTACAGGAACACAACTAGCTTTTGCGTTTTCTCTCAAAGATTTAACATAAACTTTTAGTCTAGCGCCTCTTTCATAATGTTCCCCAGGTATTTGATCTTGCTTTTGCAAAACACCTTCTGATTGAGTGCCAGGGATATCAACATAAACTGCGTCTAGTTCTACTCTGTTTATGATGCAAGTAATAAGTTCATTTTCTTTTTCAGAAAGTTCTTCTCTTGCGATATTTTGTTCAGCCTCTCTTAGTCTTTGCATAACAACTTGTCTTGCAATTTGTGCAGCGATTCTATTGAAGTTCTTTGGTACAACTTCTTCTTTTAGTTGGTCGCCTACTTTACATGTCTTTTTGATAAGTTTAGCATCAGCAAGTGATATTTCTTTGTCTGGATCAACAACTTCTTCATCAGTTGCTACGATTGTTTTAAACTTATAAACTTTGATAGAATTTTTTTCTGGGTTTAGTTCTACCGCAGCGCAAGAAGCCTCGCCGTAGTTTTTCTTATAAGCAGCTGTCAAAGCAAGTTCTAAAGATTCAATAAAATAATTTTTGTCAATTTTCTTTTCTGCTGCCAAATCTTCAAGGGCACTAAAAAAATCTTTGTTAGTCATAATATTTTTTCTCCTAAAATCTTATATATGGCTGAGCCATAGCTATTTTTTGTCGAGGTAAAGAAATTTCTTTTGTATCGACCTCTATTGTTACTTGGTTTTCGTCCAAACCTTTAAGCACACCGATAAATTCTTTCTTTTTATCGATAGGAACATAAAGTTTAACAAGAATCTCTTTGTTTATGTATCTAAGATAATCTTTGTCATACTTAAATATTCTATCAAGGCCAAGTGATGAAACATTGAGAATATAACTTGCACCATTTGTTGGATCTGCTACGTCTAAAGGCTCATCTATTGCCCTATGTACCTTTTCACAATCTTCGATTGTTATAGGTTGCCCATCAAAGCGAGTGATAAATACCGTCATGTTCATGCCTGTATTTTTCTTTACAAACTCAAGGTCTGCAAGTTCATAACCTAGACTTGTAACAATAGGCTCTACTACTTCAGTAGCTAGAAGTTCTGTTTTACTAGCCAAATTCCTTTTACCCCCTTTACAAACAATTAAGAGTGGGGTTGCCCACTCTTAATCAGTCCATTATTTAAGCATAGTTATTATATCATAGTATATATCAAATTTCAAGTACTATTTTATAATAATTTCAAAAAAACTTGAGCGGTTGCTATAGTATCATTTACAGCTCTATGGGCACCAATAAGTTCTACACCCAAATAGCCACAAATTGTCTTTAAATTATGGAATCTCAAATGCGAAAGTTTAGCTCTCGACATTTGTATTGTATCCATTCTTTCATCTGTTATTTTATATCCCATTTTCTTTGCTATATTATCAATAAACTTGAAGTCAAAATCTATTGCGTTATGACCTACCATTATTGCATCTTCACAAAACTTGTAAAAATCTGGGAATACTTGGTTAATACTATAGGCATCTTTTACCATTTCATTTGTTATATTATTTACCGCAGTTGATTCTGCAGGAATAGGAAAAGATGGTTTTACAAAACACGCAAAAGTCTCTTTTAAAAGACCATCTACAATCTTTACCGCACCAATCTCTATTATCTCATCGTCTTCTGGCGAAAGTCCTGTCGTTTCTAGGTCAAAGATAACAAAAGTTTTACCTTTAGCGGCCTCTGGAATTTCTTGCTGCTTAACCTCTTCAAACAAGTTGTCTTGGTTTGTTGTAATATAAGGTTCTGGCCTTATAAACATATACTGACTAACAGATTGTTTGAACTTTTGCTCTTCATCCGCAAGAACAGTACATAGCGACAAAGCTTTAACAGTAATGCTAAATTTTTCTCTAAAAAGTTTTACATCACCTTTTATCACTACAGTCATACCGTCTGACAAAAGATTCATTTTGTGCAAGGTTGCTTTGGTTGGAAAATATGTACAATTTATACTTTTTGTTCCATCTTGTAACAAAAATGTAAAATACTGTTTTTCGATAGATTCTTCTTCGCCTGTCTTTTTGTTTTGTTTTACCTTTGTAAAACTTCTCATTGTAAGGTATCTTATTTTACCCGCAAAGACTCTGTTTTCGGCCTCTCCATCAACAATATGTTCTGGCATAATATCTATCTCATCACCAAAAATATGCTTTACATCACCAATGCCAAATCTTCTATTTTGATTGTTTGCATATGCGGTTGCATAGCTTATTTCTTCGATTCTTCTTTGTCTTTCTCTCAAAAAATCATCATTGTCTTCATCTGGGATTTCTTCTTTTATGTTGACAATAAAGTTGCCACAATAATTTGTATTAAGATAAGATATCAGTTCTGTTTTAACGCTTTTTTGTGCCATATAGTCTGATACGTGCCTATTGGTCAAAATACTAATTGTTGCAATTTCTCCCTCTACACTTACAAAAACAGTTTCGTTGTTGAAACTATCCATAATGCTTTTTGCGTTCTCTTCAAAGAATCTCAAACAACTTTTAAAAATAAGATTTTCATCCATATAGCTTTTTCTTATCTTGATATCGCAAGAGCCTTTGATATCCAAAAACTTTTTGGTTAGTTCGACTATCTTTTCTTTATCATCTTCGCTCAAATCGTTTTGGTTTTGAGGATAGATAAAAGACACAAAACATTTATTTTGTTTTGTGTAGTAAATAACCTCAGAAAGTTTCAAAAAGTAATACTTCCCTTCGGTTTTATTATTTATATAATCTATCAAACTAATTGCCATAAATTTTTCCTTATAAAAAGATAAGACCCTATTTTATGGTAGGGTCTTATACATTATAACACAAAATGTAATATATCAACTACCACGACAAAACCAAGCAATATAAATAACCCTATTGTATGAATCATACCCTCAACTTTTCGGTTGACTGGTTTTCTAAATATCCATTCAATAAGTACAAACACCATTCTAGCACCATCCAGTGCTGGAAAAGGTAGTAAATTAAAAACTGCAAGGTTAGCTGCAAGTAAAGGAAGCAACAATAGTAAGTTTGCAAAACTTGCAGAAGTCGCCTCGGCTATAGTGCTTATAGTTGTCATTGGTCCGCCAAGATTTGTGATAGCAAGACCACCAGTAATTAATTGCCATAATATATACAATACCTTTACTGCCCAATCAAATGTAAACTTAAAGGATCTTGCGATAGCCTCAAAGAATCCAAATTGATGCCAAGTAAATGTAGCACCAAGCATAGGGACAGGTTCTTCTCCATCTTCTGCAGGAGCTAATGTTTTATATATTATAACATCATGCATTTTTCCATCACGTTTTACAGTAACAGTAAAAGGCTCTTTCTCGCCAAAATCTTCTATCATATTGAAGAAATATCTATCTTTGACAATAGATGTATTTTCTCCATTAACTTTATATACAACGTCGCCGTTTTTGATCCAGTCAAATTTTTCTTTACCAGTTACTTCATAATATTCTATCGCAGTAGGTACATAACTTTGATCAATATTTGTTACTCTTACGACATCTATATAACCAAAAGACATCAAGAAGATTATAGAAAATATAATACCAGAAACAAAGTTGAAAAAAGCACCTGAAAATAGTACTATCAACCTTTTCCATGGTTTTTGATTGTTAAAAGCAGTAGGCGAATTTTCGTTTTCTTCGTCTTCTCCATCAAAGGCACAATATCCACCTAAAGGAAAAATTCTAAGAGAAATCTTTTCTCCAGCCTTGTTGGTTTTACTAAATATCGCCTTGCCAAAGCCAATAGAAAATTCATTTATCTTAAACTTTAATATTTTACCCGCAGTATAGTGGCCTAGTTCGTGAATCATAACCATCACAAGCAAGACAAGTATTGCTAGTAAAATATAACCTATGGTAGAAAGTGTCCCTGCAAAACTAAATAATAATCTAGATTGCAAAGTAATTTCCTCCCAATACTATACAAGCATCAATAATAAGCAAATAAATACAAATGGAATAGTAAGTGCGATAGAATCAAACCTATCCAAAATTCCACCGTGAGATTTCAAAATATTAGAAGCATCTTTAACATTTGCTCTTCTTTTGATATAAGATTCTAGCAAATCACCAGCACTAGCAATAGCGCTACCAAAGATACCGACGATTAAAAATCTCCAAAAACCAATATGCGCAAGTGCTCCTGCAAATATTGCATTAAATACAAAGAAAGTAACAACACTAGCTACTGCTCCACCCAAAAGGCCAAAGCAAAAACCAGAGATTGTTTTGTTAGGGCTGATCTTAGGACATAGTTTTGGGCCTTTGATCATTCTGCCAAAGATATTGGCAAAAGTATCAGAAAAACAAGCAATACCAATAGAAAGTATTATGCCCATAATTCCGATGTTATACTCACTATAATAAAGTGAAACTGTATTAAAACCAATAGTTGTGATGTGGTTTATAAAATACAAGAACATAAATAAAAATGTTGGGTAATAAAGGCCAAACAATGTGTTAGTTGATTTGTAAAAAGCAAATTGACTAACCTTCATACCAGTGGTTACTCTAAAGCCATCGTTTTCAACATCTTTCTTTAGCAATGTTATAGAAACTAAAAATGATGCCAAGAACAAGAACGCCATAATAACAATTCCTGCCACAAACAAATGTGTAGCCTCAAAGCCAAGCAGCAACATAATTATAAATGTAATAAATAAAAGCACAGGATAAGCAATAACAACCCACTTATAGTTTGGTCTGCCCATCTTGGTCAAAAGTGTACTCATCTCTACTGCAGCAAGTGTAGATATAAGACCAATAAATACGTCAAATGTATAGCTATTTACAATTTGTAACATAATAAACGCTGCTAAAATCAATACCAAAACAACAGCCATAATACATTTTTGTCTAAATAATTGTTTTTCTTTCAAATCTGTCATATGTAAAAATCCTTCTTTTATATGTTACCAAATCTACGATGTCGGCTTTGGTAAACAATAATAGCTTTTTCAAGTTCCCTTTCCTTAAAATCTGGCCAATATACCTTAGGAAAATAAAGTTCAGAATAAGCACATTGGTATAGCATAAAGTTGCTAAGTCTGTATTCCCCACTAGTACGAACTACCATATCAGGATCAGGGATACCCTCTGTTTGAAGATATTTTGCAAATGTCTCATCATCAACTTCTTTTACACCATCTTTAATAATATTGTTAATTGCTCTTATTATCTCAACTCTACTACCGTAGTTTAGGCAAATATTAACCAAAAGGCCTGTACAATCCTTTGTACGCTTTTCTACATCAAGTATCGCAACTTGTAAGTCCTTTGGAAGTCTTGATATATCCCCAACGATATGTATTTTGATATTGTTATCAGTAAAGGCATCTTTGTGTTCTTTTAGATAATCTCTCAAAAGGTTGAAGATATAATCAACTTCTTCTTTCGGACGTTTCCAGTTCTCTGTAGAAAAGGCATAAAAAGATACAACTTCAAGACCAAGTTTTTGAGAATGTTTAATTACTTTTTCCACAGCCTCAACACCTTGTTTGTGTCCGTAAGTTCTGATCTTGCCTCTTGACTTTGCCCATCTGCCATTGCCGTCCATTATGAACGCAATGTGTCTTGGAAGGTTAGAAAAATCTATTTTCTTTTTTCTAAAAATACCCATTATAATACCTGCTAAAACTAAATCTCCATAATATCTTTTTCTTTAGCAGCACATACAGAATCTGCAGTTTGGTTGTATTTGTCAGTAAGTTTTTGAACTTCTGTCTCTGCAGATTTTCTATCATCTTCAGTCATTTGTTTGTCTTTTTCTGCTTTCTTGAAGATTTCCAAAACATCTCTTCTATCATTTCTGATACCAATTTTTGCTTCTTCACAAACGGCTTTAACTTTCTTTACAAGTTCTCTTCTTCTTTCTTCTGTTAGCATAGGAAAAACAAGTCTAATAACCTTGCCGTCATCTGATGGAGAAACTCCAAGATCACTTGCCAAGATAGCTTTGTTAATTTCTTTAACCAAACTTGCGTCCCATGGAGAAATAAGAATCATTCTAGCCTCAGGTACGCTGATATTTGAAGTTTGATGAAGTGGTGTCATTGTACCATAATAGTTAACCATAACTTTATCAAGCATTCTTGGGTTTGCTCTACCAGCTCTAATGATAGAATATTCATAATTTAGTCTATCAATTCTCTTTTCTAGTTTTTCTTCAAAATCTAGCATAATTTCATCATAATTTTCAAGTTCCATAAGTAACCACCTTAAATATAATATATTTATATAATACAAAAAATAATGCTATTTGGCAAACAAATAAGCAAGTTTTAGGCCAAAAGACAAAAAAAGAAAGGCTTTTTGTAAACCTTTCTTTTGTAAATTATTCACCTTTAGCTTGTTTCATAACTTCTTCAACGAAGTTGTCTTCTCTCTTTTGAAGACCTTCGCCCATTTCGTATCTAACAAATCTTCTGATAGTTAGTTTTTCACCAATCTTTAGGATTGCTTCGTTCATAACATCAGTGATAGTTTTTGATGGGTCTTTAACGAAAGGTTGTTCCATCAAGCAGATTTCTTGATAGAATTTTTTGATTCTTCCTTGAACCATTTTTTCAACAACTGCAGCAGGTTTGCCTTCGTTTAGAGATTGAGCTGTCAAAATTTCTTTTTCTTTCTCAACGTTTTCTGCAGGTACTTCTTCAATTCTTACGAATTCTGGTTTAGCAGCAGCAATTTGCATAGCGATGTCTTTAACCAAGTTTTGGAATTGTTCAGATTTTGCAACGAAGTCTGTTTCGCAGTTTACTTCAACCAAAACGCCGATTTTGCCGCCCATATGAATATATGAACCAACAACACCTTCAGCAGCGATTCTAGAAGATTTTTTAGCAGCAGCTGCAATACCTTTTTCTCTTAGGTATGCGATAGCTTTGTCCATATCACCATTGCTTTCTTTTAGTGCTTTTTGGCAGTCTACCATACCAGCACCAGTAGCAGCTCTTAGTTCTTTAATATCATTTGCATTAAACATATTAAAATTTCCCCTTATTTATTATTCTTTGCTTGTTTCAGCAACAGCAGCCATAGCTTCTTCCATGTTTACTGTTTCTTCTTCGTTATCTTCGATACCTCTAACTTGTACGCCTTCTTTAGCTTCGATAACAGCATCAGCCATAGCGCTAACAATTAGTTTTACGCTTCTGATAGCATCATCGTTAGCTGGGATAACGTAATCAACGTCATCTGGGTCACAGTTTGTATCAACGATACCAACGATAGGAATGTTAAGAGAACGAGCTTCTTTAACAGCAATGTGCTCTTTCTTTGGATCAACTACAAATACAACGCCTGGAAGATCAGTCATTTCTTTGATACCACCAAGGTTCTTTTCTAGTTTTTCTCTTTCAGCTTTTAGGATAGCAACTTCTTTTTTAGGTAGAAGTTCAAACTCACCAACTTTTTCCATTTGATTTAGTTTGTTCAATCTTTCGATTCTAGATCTGATAGTTTTGAAGTTAGTTAGAGTACCTCCAAGCCATCTGCTGTTGATGTAGTACATACCACATCTTGTAGCATCTTGCTCAACTGCTTCTTGAGCTTGTTTTTTTGTTCCAACGAACAATACGTTTTTGCCAGCGGCAACCATATCTCTGATGAAGAAATATGCTTTATCAGCTTGAGCTGATGTGTCTTCTAGGTTGATGATGTGGATATCGTTACGAACTGTAAAGATATATTTTTTCATCTTAGGGTTCCATTTTTTTGCTTGATGACCAAAATGAACACCTGCTTCTAGAAGTTGTTTCATAGAAATTACAGACATTATTTTTTCCTCCTTGTTTAGTCCTCCCAGTTACATACCTCTAACCAAAAACTAAACTTTGTTTAGCCAACAAGCGGTTAGATAAATAACTAGTGTGTAATTTACGACCTTGTTAGTATACTATAACTAAATATAAAAATCAAGCACTATTTATATAAATTTTGAAGTTTTTTTTGCAAAAAATAGGCTTTTTTGCCTTATAACTTTCTGTTTATTATAGTTGATTAAAATAAAGACACGCTAACAACTGCTTCAAACAAAAAAATAAGAGGCGGATATTCGCCTCTTACTTTCTTTTATATTTTATTATTCAGCATCGTCGCCATCAATTGTTTCGAACTCTTGGCCTTCTTCTGCTACAAGTTCATCATAAACTTTGAAAACTTCGTCGATAACATCTTCGTCAGTAACCAAAACTAGGTATTCTTGGTTGTCTTCGTTAGAAGTTTCGATAGAAAATACCAAACCTTCGTCTTCGCCTACACCTTCCATAGGTTTAATAGGTTTTAAGATTGCGTAAGTTTTAGTTGGTTGAGGGATAAGAGCGATTTGCTCAAATGCGATTTCCTCACCTTTTTCGTTAAAAAGAACTATCGCATCGTTGTTGTCTTCGTCATACAAACAATCGATTGGATTTTTGATTTCTTCTGCCATAATAAATCTCCTTATTTTGAATAAATGTCAAGATAATTTTGTAATATGATAGTTGCAGCAAGTTTGTCAATTACTTGTTTGCGCTTATCTCTTCTTACGTCTGCTTGAATTAATAATTTTTCAGCAGAAACACTAGATAGTCTTTCGTCTAAATAAACGACCTTTGCAGTGGTTTTTTCTGCAAGTTTTGAGCCAAAAGCTTTTGTAACTTCTGCTCTTTCTCCACTAGTTCCGTCCATATTTATCGGAAGACCAATAACTACTGTATCGACACTATTATCTTGAATAAGTTTAAGTATATACTCAATATCTGTATCTTCGTCTTTACGAGTGTATGTTTCTAGCCCACTAGCAATAATACCTAGCATATCGCTAAGAGCTATACCTATTCTTACATCTCCATAGTCAAGACACATTTTTCGCATATATTTCACCTACGAGTATATTTTAGCATATATTGAGAAAAATTCCAACCTTTTTTTTCATAATTAAATACTTTGGCTAAATATTTTAGAATTATTTTGTTAGTTGTTGCATCTTTTCTTTTGCCATTTGAGTACCTTTGTTTACAGCAACTCTTGCATCTCTTGACATAGTAGCTGTAACAAGACCGATGCAAGTTCCTACTATAAGGCCAATAATCATTCCGCTTTTCATAAAAAAACCTCCTATCTACAATTATTTTGCGTAGACAGAAGGTTATTTATTTTGGTAATTATTGGTTTTCTTTGTTTAGTTTTGCTTGTTTTTTAAGTTGTTTTTTGCGATAGTCTTTTACCGCTTCTGCAATAGCTTCTTGAGCCAAAACTGAACAATGAATTTTGTGAGAAGGCATATCCCCTAAAATATCAAGCACGTCTTGATTTGTTACCTTCATAGCCTCATCAATAGTCTTGCCTTTGATAAGATCGATAGCAACATCACTAGACACAATGGCTGCAGCACAACCAAATGTTTTAACTTTTGCATCAATGATCACTTCATTTTCATCAACTTTTAGGTACATTTTCATAATATCGCCACAAGCAGCATTACCAAGTCGGATCGTAGCCAT
>JAZUBK010000015.1:0-9389 GCA_045638465.1 Clostridia bacterium
GACCTCCTGCTTGCAAGGCAGGCGCTCTAGCCAGCTGAGCTATACCCCCATAACAAATGCTCTATTATAATAACACTTCTAAAAAATAATGTCAATAATTTTTTTACATTTTTTTTAATTTTTTATAAAAAGAAAAATCACCCGTATTTTTGGGTGATTTTTATACTTTTTATTAGTTTATATATTTTTGCCACCAAGTTATTTAACGGCGTCAATTGCTTTATTTAATCTATTTACTACTTCATTACTTCCAAGTAGTTTCTTTACAAAATAAAGGTCTGGGCTCATTCTACGGCCTGTAATTGCCACTCTTATTACTCCACTAACGTCAGCAACGCTGCCTTTGAAGTCTTGAGGGTTTTTCTTATATGCTTTCATATCGGCAGAAAAACCAAGTGGGTCGCAAATTGATTTGATTTTGTCAAACCAAACTTGTTTTTCGTCGTTTTCGTCATATATTTTTGCATACTCAGTCAAAATTGCGATTATATCTTCTTTTGACACATTATCTGCAAAGTCATAGTCTTCCGCATTGTCTAGTTTCTTTGTTTCATCAAACATATAATCATAAAGAACTTTTACATCTGACCATTTTGCGATGTCTTTACGAGGTTTTGGAGTATCTACTCTGTCGACGCTAAATAGCCCGATTAGGTAATCTCTTTTGTTTTTGATAATTTCAAAGAATTCTTTATCGAACTCTTCTGCCCAAGCAAGTGTGCAATCTGCTACTTTTTCTGGGCTATAGTGAGAAATAATGTTTTTTGAAACATCTTCTAGTTTTACCATATCAAACATTGGGTTGTTGCTACCAATTTTTTCTACAGCAAACTTAAACTCTGTATAAGGTAGTAGTGGGTTTTGCGCTCTCCAGTTTTCAAAGTCGCTATTTAGAAGATTCATAAGGTATTCTAGTATTGACTCTGTAGGAAATCCCACTTGCAAGAAGTATCTTGCGTCCGCTTCTGGGTCTTTTCTTTTGCTAAGCTTTCTTTTGTTACCTGTTGTTTCGTCTATCTTGCAAATAACAGGGGTATGTGCATATTTTGGAGGTTCAAAACCAAAAGCCTTGAAACCTTCTATATGAGCAGAAAGTGATGGGTACCACTCTTCGCCCCTAACAACTGTTGTTGTGCCCATCAAAGTATCATCAACAATGTGTGCAAAGCTATATGGAGGTATGCCATTGCTCTTTACCAAAACAATATCTTTGCAGTTTTCTCTTATTTCTCTATCACCTTTGATGCTATCTTTGAATCTAAATGTTTTTTCTGGATTTCCTTGAGATAATAGTCTCAAAGCCCAAGGCTTACCTGCTTTGATATTTGCCTCAACATCTTCGATAGTAAGGCTGCGGCAAGGGTCTTTTTCTTCGATAGCTTCGCTATTTTCTAGTTGTTCGTTACGTCTTGCCAAAACATCTTCTTTTCCTTCTGATTTATCACAAAAACAAGGAAAAGCTCTTCCGATAGAAACAAGGTGTTTTGCAAAGGTATCATATATTTCTAGCCTATGAGATTGGATATAGTCGCCATAATCACCTATTTGCGCTAGGTCGTCACCACGGTATCCCTCGTCTGGAATAAGGCCATATCTACAAAGAACATTATATGCTATAGTTCCTGCGTTTTCTATCTCTCTTTTTTGGTCGGTATCTTCTAGTCTTAGATAAAAGATTCCGTCTGTGCCACTAGCCAAACTTTTGCTCAAAAGTGCGCTATATAGGTGTCCAGTATGAAGATATCCTGTTGGGCTTGGCGCAAGTCTTACAACTTCTTGTTCGTCATCAAGCTTTCTTTTTGGATATTTTTTGATGTAATAATCTATTGTATTAGTTGTGTTTGGATATAGTAAATCCGCAAGTTTTTTATAGTCCATATTTATCTCCTTGAAAGAAAGAAACGAGCTTTTTTTGTGCTCGTTTCAATTATATACTTTTCAAAATAATTTGGCAAGTAATGTTTTATGCAGAAAGCAAAATTGCTGCGTGGTAAACTGGTAAATATTTTGATTGCATAAAGTTTTCTACATAATTATAAGAATCTCTTTGTTTATCGTCCAAATCATCTACTTCTTGCAAACCTTGGTAGATATCTTTGTAAGGTACATTTTTCATATATCTTATTGCTCTTTTTAGGTCTTTTAAGAAAGTATCATGGTTTTGTCTCAACACTTTTAGTGTAGCTTCGTCACTGCTTGAATAAGCAGATACATTTTTGTTGCTCAAAATATCAATACAAGCGCCAAGGTAATCACCAGTAACGTCTTTTGACAAAAATTGATTAATACTATTGGCGTTTGACCAAACATAATGTTTGATATAGTGATTGTTCAAAACATATGCAACATATAATTTTGATCCCATAGTTTCTACCTTCATATCATCGTTATTAAAGGCAAAACCAACAGCTGTATAATCTCTTTGTTTTACATAAATGTTTTTGTAATATCCGTTGTAAAAAGCCAAAGCGAATCTTTGTGATGCGTTAATTAATTTTTGCATACTAACCAAAAAGGCAGGATATCCTGTACCTGAAGATTGGTTAATGTTTTCAAAACTTAGTTTTGCAGAAGCAAAATCATTTAGTGCGCTCTCAAAATCTTTTAGTCCAGCATAAACTTCATTAATTTCGCTTTGAGAAAATTTTGAAAGACAATCTTTAAAAACTTTAGCTTTGCTATTTACAAAAGCCATTGTAGTATTTAGCATAGGAAGGTACACTTTGCCCAAAGAATAAATCTTTGAATTAGAAACATTCATGCTTGATTTTATATTTGACGCAGTAAACTCAACTTTAAACTCTCTAGAATTAGAGTCAAAAAAGTCGGCTTGTTTTTCTTGCAATTTCGAATAAGCATCTGCAACTTGACTTGCAGTTTTGTTTCCTTCACAACCCATCAAAGCAAACGGAACAAGGCAAACAATCATAAGCACAACAAATATGCTAAGAAATTTTTTCATCTTTTGCCCTCCCTAAAATTTTGTTCCATAAGTTGTACCAAGGAAAGTTTTAACAGCTGTGCAATATGTAGCCTCATCACTGTTTGTTGCAATGTATGTTGTACTGTCTGATAAGAACGCTCTTGGGTTGGAAATTTTGTTATAGTTTATCAAAAATTGTGCGTGGTTTTGTTCTCTTAGTTCATAACCATCTGTCAATTTTTTGTAGTTATAGATATAGTTGAAGTTTTGTGCGTTTTTGTCAAAGCCATATGGTGAAGCATATGGAAGACTTGCGCCATCTTCAGTTTTTGGTCCTAGCTTTGCTACAACACTATTTATACTATTGCAAACAAAGTTTGCTGCCATTTCGTATTTGACTTGGGTAAAACTTTTAAACATCTTTCCGCCGAATATTTTTTTGTCAACCAAGTTTTGCAATTCAACAAAAACCTCATAGCCTTTTGCATATGCTCTTAGATAGTCTTGGGCAAACATTGCACTCAAAGCAGACATTGTTGTTTGGTCACTTATTGTTGGTGATAATTTGCTCTCAAAACTCTCATATTTGTTTAGAGTTTTCTTTGCAGAATTAATAGCTGCAATGTAGTCTTTATATTTGGTTAATACCGCGTCTTTTTCCTTTTTATTCATACCTGACATATCTTGGAAATAGTACAAGTAGTAATCAATACCTTCGTTCAAAAATTTTATTGCGTCATTTGCATAATCTACATATCCGCAAGTAACTGAACTGCCATAGGTTGATTGGACAGAGTTTGCATCTTTGTATAAGGATTCAAAATCTGCATTGTTTTTAATCTTGGTAATTTCAGTGTAGACTTTTGATTCTACATTATGATTACTCAAAAAGACAACTACGCCAAATATTACCATACCTACAAAACAAAAAACTATAAGTATACGAATAAGTTTAGATTTCATAATTGCCTCCTTTGAATATATTTGTTATTATATACTATCATTAACTTGTATATTTGTCAATAAAAAGCCTATTTTTTGAATTTATAAAAGATGGGTATTTTTATTGATATTTGCCACAATTTTGTGCTAAACTTGATGCAGGGAGAAATATAAAATGGCTTTTTGTAAATTTTCTACAGGCTTTATCGCCGAAAGCTCAATAGTTTTGGATTCGATGTTCCTAAACGACTACGTACCTTACGCTCCAGAGAGTTGCCTAAAGGTATATCTTTTTGGTTTGGCAAAGTGCTACAATAGTACAAGCTACGACAACACTATCGAAAACTTCGAAAAAGTACTAAACCTTAGCAAAGAAGATATTATTAGTAGTTTCCTTTATTGGCAAGACCAAAACCTAGTTCAAGTATTGCAACTAGAACCAGAAATCGAAGTAAGATATTTGCCTGTAAAAACCGCTAGTAAAAACCTTAAAAAATTCAAGGTCGAAAAATACTCTTCTTTTGCATTATCTGCACAAGAGATTTTGTCAAGACCTGTTAGCACTAACGAAATCAACGAGTACATAACTCTTATTGAAAGTTTTTCTATGCAACCAGAAGCCTTGCTTATGATTATGAAATATTGCACTAACGCAAAAGGCGAAAATGTAAGTTATCAATACATTTTGACCGTTGCAAGAAATTGGGCAAAAGAACATATCCTAACCTGCGATAAAGTAGAAGAAAAGTTGATGGAATTAAACAACACTATGTCAAACAGCGCAGAGGTTGCAAAAGCCCTAAAGTTCAAAGGCAATATCTCATACGAATATCAACAACTATTTATCAAATGGACCAAAGAACTTGGTTTTGAACTTGGCACTATTTTGCACGTTGCAAAGCAAATCTCAAAACTATCAACACGTAATGGTTTTGAAAGGCTAGACAACGCACTTATCAAATATTACGAACAAAAGTTATTTAGCATACTAGAGATTCAAGAGTACGAAGAAAACAAAACTGCTCTTATATCTCTTGCAAAGCAAATTAACAAAGCAATCGGTGTATATTACGAAAACGTAGAAAACATCATAGACACATATATTCTAAATTGGATCAAAAAAGGCTATGACGAGCAAACGCTTATCCAAATAGCAAACTTCTGTTTCAAAAATAACATAAGAACTCTAGATGGTATGAACAACACCGTAAATAAGTTCTACAAACTAGGCTACACAACCCTAAACGGTATCGTTCAATATCTAAATGACAAGCTATCTCAAGACAACGAAATCAAAGAAGTCTTGACTGCCCTTTGCATCGAAAGAAAGGTAAATAGTTACGATAGGGATATGTTTAATACTTGGGTAAATATCTGGAAGATGCCAAAAGACATAATAAACCACGCAATATCCCTTGCAAAAGGCAAATCAAGCCCTATGCAATACCTAAATCAAATTTTGTCTACATGGCATAGCGCCGAAATAAAAACGCTAGACGAGGCCAAAGCCTACAAGTCTACCCCTACAACTACTGCAGCCTCTCAAAAGCAAGATAACAAAGTAATGACTAGAAGTTATACTGCAGAGGAACTAAACTCATTGTTTGACAACTTAGACGAGGTGGAAATCTAATGACAAAAGCTCAAATAATGCAAAAGGCAAAAGCCATAATAAGACAAAACAAACAAAGAGCCGAAGATATTGCGGCAAACAATCTTGCAAAAGCAAAAGAAAATGTTGCCTTTGCTACAAACGATACAAACATTGACCACTTAGAACTTCAAATCGCAAAACTTGAGTTTGAAGGAAAAGACACAAAAACCGAAAACGAACTTTTAAAAGTTCTAAAAAAAGAAAGAGCTGAGATACTAAAAAAACTAAATCTAACCGAAAAAGATTTTGCACCAAAGTATACCTGCTCAAAATGTAACGACACAGGAATTGTAAACGGAAAATATTGTTCTTGTCTTGACGTTGAAATAAACAAACTTTTAACTCAAGACCTAGGCCTTAACATCGACAAAGCGCATACTTTCAAAGGTTGTGACAAAAAGTTTTTGGAAGATAACAACCTTGCCAAAGAATACAAAACTCTAAACACATGGGTTGATAAGTTCCCTACTTCAAAATACAAAAACATTGTATTTGTAGGCCCAGCCGGTGGTGGCAAAACTTACCTTACTGAATGTGTCGCAAACGCCCTAATAGAAAAGCAAGTTGTAGTAAACTTTGTTACTGCTTTTAACCTAAACAATCTTATGCTAAAGTATCATACAACATTTGACGATAGCAAAGAAAATATTTTAGAGGGATATATCAACTGCCCACTACTTATTATTGACGACCTTGGCACAGAGCCAATACTTAAAAATGTAACCAAAGAATATCTATACTTAATACTTAACGAAAGAATAATAAACGACAGATGCACAATCATCACAACCAACCTATCTCCAGATGGCATAATTGATAGATATGGCGAGAGAATCTTTAGTAGACTATTTAACAAACTAAATAGCCTAAAGATAAATTTTGAAAAGGGCGACCTTCGTGTCAAATTAAAAAAATAACACCCCCCTACCATCAAATTTGGTAGGGATTTTTTATATAAAAAAGAGTGAAAAATTTTTTCACTCTTTTTATTTATATTCTATTATTCAACTGGCTCTGAATTAATAGTATTTCCGTAGCAGTAGAAATTGTCAATTGAATAAACCTCTTCATTTTCATTTCCATCATCTTCATATCTTGGGTGAGTTGTATTCATCCACATACATCTAAAATATTTAGCATTTTCTGGAACGACAATTGTTTCTGTTTTTGTATCATAAGATGTTCCACTATTGCTTGCACCAGAAATATATGTGCCATCTTCTGTATAGAATGCATAACCCAATGGAGTTGATGTGTTTGTTGTTTGAACATGAGTAAATGTCAATGTGGCAAATACCTCAACATCTACCATTTGAGAATATATCCAGTCTCTAGTATAATTAGTTCCTGTAGTGTTGACATTTCCATTTGCCCACTCTATAGCTCCTGCTGTCCATGTTGCAAATTGATCTGTAATATCAGTTGAAGAGCCAGGTTCAACAATTAATATTGAACATGTCGCAGTAAAATCACCATCTGCAGTTTGTACTTGAACAACCACATTACCAGCAGTAGATCCCGGAGTAAATGTACAAGTTAAGCCGTCTGAAGACAATTCACCGAATTCTTCTCCGCTTACTATGCTCCAAGTTACTTCTTGATTTGTTGCTCCGGTTGGCAAAATAGTTGCGGTTAAAACAATATCATCTCCATTGATTATTGTTGCAATATTTTCTTTATCTAGTGTTACACCCGTAACATTTTTAATAATTTCTGGAACAGCATTTCCATAGTTGCCATAGCAATAGAAGTTGTCAATATGGTAAATAGCTTTATTTGCGTTATATCTTCCGTGTGTTGTATTCATCCACATACATCTAAAATATTTAGCATTGCTTGGGATAGTTAAAGTTTCTTTTTTAACATCATATGTCCCATTCTCACCATTTGATGCACCAGAAATATAACTTTTACTTTCATCATAGAAAGCATAACCCAATGGAGTTTCTGTGTTGGTTGTTTGAATACGAGCAAATGTAATAGTATCATAATCTCCAACATCAATAAAACTTGAATATATCCAGTCGCTAGAATAAGTTGAAGATGCTACACCATTTGCATAAGTAATAGAGCCTGGTGTCCATGTTACTTGAGATGTCAAATTAACTGATTGTAAAGATTCTTCAACAATAGTAATAGTACATGTTGCAGTAAAATCACCCTCTTCTGTTTGAGCCATAATAACTGCAGTACCAACTCCTGTTGGTGTAAATATACAAGATGAACCATTTGCAGAAATTGTACCGTATTCACTGCCGCTTGAAATAGACCAGCTTACATTTTTGTTTACAGCATTTGCAGGAAGTACATTTGCTGTTATAGTAACATTATTACCAACCCAAGTTGTAGCTGTTGATTTGCTCAAAGCAACCCCTGATACATCTTGAGGAGTATTTTCATCGTATTCAAATGTTCTATTTTCTCCTGCTCCTATACGAATAGTTTCCATTTTGTTATTTTTTGGATTTATAAATACAACATCAAAAGATTGTTCTGTTGTTGTTCCTTCAGTTCTTGTAGGAATAGCAAGATCATATCTTGATAGATTGTAATTAGCAGAGTCTGTAGTTGTGCTAATCAAAGCATAGCCTTTGCTAGAGTGGCCATAGTAGTCTCTATGATTGTGTCCAGAGATAATGCCTGCAATATTACATTTTGCTTGATCGTAAACAGAGTCAACAGCATCTATTAATCTTTGGCCATCTATAGTTTTTTCTAGAGCAGTTGCTGTTTGGCTACCTTCCCAAATACCATGGTGGAATATAATAGTTGTCCAATCGCTTTCTAGCTCTAGGATTTTTTCTTTCATCCAATTTAATTGTTCATCACTAGTCAAATAATTTGACTTGCTTGCAACAGAATCTGTAATAATATATCTAACTTTTTGAGCATTGTTATCATAACAATAGTATAAGTCATCAAATGCTTCTACCTTATCTATCAAAGGTCTAACTATAATATCATAAAAAGCATTTTCGGTAAGGTCGCCATCAGCATCATGATTTCCCCTCATACCCAAAACTAACAATTCATCATCAAAAGATTCTACATATTCTCTTAATAAGTTTCTATCGTTAGCACTTCCAGAAAGAGTATCTCCACCAAAGACAACTTTTCTTATAGAGGTATTCTTTGCAATATAATTAATAACAGCCGCAGAATGATCAACACTTCCGTCAAGGTGTTGGTCTGTAATAAAGATAAAGGAATCTGCAGATGGACCATAAGATTCGGCTTTTGCATTAATCTCTACTATCTTTTCATCCAGATAACTCTTCCAGTATGAAGGAAGTTCATCTTGAACAACACCAGTACCATCTTGGCCTTTGATATTGCCTTTCTTTTCCCAGCCAGAAGCTGTCTTTTCAAAGATATCATATGTTACAGTATTTAAATAAAAGTCTCCAACATTTCCTTCTGTAGTAGGATCAACACTACCTGTAAGCCATGTGCAGCCATCGTCACCATCATCACCATCTTCGCCTCTAATATAAGACAAAAACTCCCAACCACTTGCAGTTTTGCGATAAATTTTGAAATCATCAGTATCGTAGAAAAAATCACCCACTTTGCCTTGGGCGTTTGAATATGCTATACCACTATACCAAGTAGCGCCGTCAGTTCCTGCTGGGCCTTGTGGACCAGTAGCACCAGGTGCACCGTCTTTTCCGCAACCAGTAAGCAAACCGCCAAGTCGGAGGCCAAGCGGTCTTAGGAAGACAAGCAACTATTGCAACTCCTTGGCCCACAGAACGACATGGCTACGACCCGACTTCCGCTATACCAAGTCGCGCCGTCAGTTCCTGCTGGGCCTTGTGGACCAGTAGCACCAGGTGCACCGTCTTTTCCGCAACCAGTAAGCAAACCGCC
>JAZUBK010000016.1:0-13739 GCA_045638465.1 Clostridia bacterium
TACAAGCAGAGGGTCACAGGTTCGATCCCTGTTGTTTCCACCATATATACGCTGGCATGGCTCAACGGTAGAGCAGCTGACTTGTAATCAGCAGGTTGTTGGTTCGATTCCGACCACCAGCTCCAATTTATAACAGATCACTTACCTACTCGGTAAGTGATTATGCTATAATAACACATTTTGCTTTTTAGCAAATAATATGGGAAGATTGCAGAGCGGCCAAATGCAACGGACTGTAAATCCGTCGTCTCCGACTTCGGTGGTTCGAATCCACCTCTTCCCACCAAAGTAAGCCTTCGGGCTTATTTTTTTTGCAAACTACACTAAACACAATAAAAAAAAGACTAGCAATTATCGTTAGTCTTTTTTTATTTTTCCAAACCTAAGATATAGTCGGTTGTAACACCAAATGTTTTTGATAAAATTATAAGAGAATTAATATCCGGAAGGCTCTTATCAAGCTCCCACAAAGAAACAGTGTCTTGACTCAAGTGTAAAATTTCTGCAAGACCACTCTGTGTTAACTTATTCTCTACTCTTAGTTCCCTTATTGTTTTTCCTATACTCATATCTATAGTATACGAAAAACAATCGTAAAAATGTTGACTTACGAAAAATATTCGTATAAAATAAAACTAGAGGAATAGTATGGGAACAAAGGTAATTTTAATATATATAATAATTTGGTTTATTAGTTCATTTTTTATAACAATTCCTTCCCTTGACTTACAAGAAAGAAAAGGTTATGAAGGGAATTTTTTATTTGGGTTATTATTTGGAATTATTTATTTAATATATTCAGCAGGGCTTCCATTAAAAAAAGATGATTGCTCTGATAGAAAACAAACTAATAAAAAAGAAAATAAAAAGATTAAAAATATCTCTCAAATAAAATCTGACGAAAATAACAATCATTATTCACTTTGTCCAAAATGCGGCTTTCCAACATACACTGATGAAGAAATATGTTCAAATTGTGGCAATCCAAATAATCATTACAAAAAAGACTAACCTATTTGGTTAGTCTTTTTTTTATTTTACTCTATTTATTATCTCATACCACCATCTACAGTGATTACTGTACCGTTGATATAATCTGCATCGCTTGAGGCCAAAAAGGCAATTACTTTTGCGATTTCTTCAGGTTCTGCAAATCTCTTTACCAAGATTCTTTCGCACTCTAGACGTTTTACCTCTTCGTCTGCAAAGATATCTTTATTCATATCTGTATCAACCCAGCCAGGAGCTACAGCATTTACATTAATATATGGCGCATATTCTATAGCCATATTTTTGGTTAGATTATCAAGAGCAGCTTTACTTGCATCGTAGTCTGCTGAAGTTGGGTAAAAACAAGTTGTTGCGTTATTTGAAGAAACGTTAATTATCTTACCACTTTTTTGCTCTAGCATAAGTGGAGCAACATATTTTGCCATAAGGAAAGGTCCAATAAGGTTTACGCTGATAGTTTTAATAAAGTTTTCAACGGTCTTATCTTTAAAGTCACAATCAATAGCTATACCTGCATTATTTACCAAAACGTCTACTCTACCAAAATCTTTTTTGATTTCGTCAACCATCATTTTTATATCGTTTTCTTTTGATACATCGGCACAGAAAAGTGCTGTTTTTACATTAAAATCAGCATTTATTCTACGTATAAGGTCTTCGGCAGGTTTTTTGTTTTTGCGGTAGTTGATGATTACATCATAACCACGTTTTGCTAATTCATAAGCAGTAGCCCTACCAATACCACGGCTTGAACCTGTAACTAAAGCAACTTTATTATTAGTCATTGTTATCCTCTCCTTCAAAGAAATATTTATTCATAATTATTTTATAAACTTCATCTGCAATTTCTTCTTTGGTTTTTATTCTACCATTTTCTGTGCAGTTTACTGTATCGTAAAAGAATCGTTTTGCTAGTTTTTTATAAGCTTTTTCGGCACACATAAGATGTTTAGGGTCAGCCTCGTGTTGGTCTGGCTTTTCTTCTCTGCCTTGTTTTAGAATAAGTGTTGCCTCATAAGGCATATAAAGAAAAATCGTTGTATCAGGCCTTGGAAGGTCTAAAAAGTCATACTCTAACTTCTCAAGCCAAGAAATCATTTCATTTTGTTCAATATCATCTTCAAGCTTTCCTGCTTGATGAGCCATATTACTATCTACATATCTATCAAGAATAACATTGATACCTTGATCAATAGCTTCGGTAATTTTATGAATATTATACTTTCTATCTGCTGCATAATAAAGTGCAGCAACTTTTGGATCTACGTGAGCTGCGCCCTCTTCAAAGTAGCCCTCACATAGATAACTTTTACCAAGGTATGGGCCACCTACAATTTTACCTGTAGGTGTATCATACATCGGGAATTGCATTTTAATTGTTTTATAACCATTGGTGTTTAGAGCGTCCAAAAGGAAATTCGCTTGAGTTTCCTTACCTGAACAGTCTGTACCTTCTATAACGATTATTTTACCTTTTTTCATGGGTTGCTCCTAAAAATTATTCTACATCTTCTAGTTGAGATGGGTGTTTTTTGAAAAAGTCTTGCTTTGGCTCCAAGAAGTTTGGTTTATGAGCCTTTGGATTTTCCATAAAGTCATAAATAGTTTTTTCTTCATTATCCCAACTAAATATGCCCTTATCTAGTTTCAAAAATTCAACAAGATTTTCGGTACTGCTTGGTGCAACTGGATGCAACAAAACAACAGCAATACGAACTAAATGTAGTGTATTAATAATAGTTTGTTTTTCAAGTTCTGGGTTACCCTCAAAATTGTTTGAGTTCTTTACCCAATATTTGTTTATGTTACGGATAAAACTATCAAGTTCATAACTTATCATATGGAACTTATTATCCTTCATCAATTTTTCATATTTTAGCATAGACATAGCGCCTTGCTTTAGAATATCGCTATCTACTTCGCCATAAGGTATAACACCATCAAAGTCTTTTTGCCATGTATAGAACAAACTTCTAAGAACTCTGTTAAATACATTTGTTAGCAAATTACCTTCTCTAACTACTGGGTCAACTTCATTAGGGTCAGCATCTGGGTTAAATACCTTTGGCATAAAGTTACCGTGGTTATTACCAACGTTCATAGCCAAGAAGTGCATTCTTAGTTGTTCTGCGGTATAGCAGTTTAGAAGTTCGTGCGCAAGTGGTGCTTTAATTTTACTACTGCTACCAGCTTTACGACCAAGGAACAATAAGTGTTTATCTGATATAATTTGAGGGATAGTAAGATTTCCGTCTGGAACATTTATACTTGGGTTTTTGCCTTGAGTACAAAACCACATTGCAGTTTGTGCAGGGCCATAAAAATACATATTATCCTCACCAATAAATTGGTAAACTTGACAATCTTTGTCGCACCAGTATTTCTTCCAGTCGTTTATGTCTTTTCCGTTTTGAACAAGCCATTGTTTAGTAAATGAAACAGGAGCCCACAAGCTTTCTGGCCATACCCAGAATGTTAAGCCTTCTCCAGCATCTTTTGGTACAGGAAGTCCCCACTCTACATTACCAGTAAGTCTAAATGGAACTAGAGTTTTGCCTGTTCTGTATCTAATAGAGTTTTCTGATAAGATTTCACAAGCCTTTTCTCTGTCCTCTAGCCTTTCAAATACAATAGTAAAGCTTGATTTGTTACCATCTTCTTTCACGCTAAAAGTAGGTAGTTTGTTTTTGATTTTTTCAAAATCTTCTTCAAAATCTCTTTTGATATACATTTCTGGTTTTTTCAAAAACTCATTAATTTCTTTTGTTACATAACTATATGTAGGAGTGTTCTTTTGCAAATAATCTGTCCACTCTTTCAAAAGGTCAACGTGGTTTTGAAGATCAAAATACCAGTTGTCTATTTTTCTAAGTTCAGGTTTTTCACCAGACAATACGCTCACTGGGTCAATCAAATCTTGTGGCATATATTGGTGTCCTAGGTCGCACTCATCAGCATAACCTTTTTCGCCTTGGCAACCTTCTATTGGACATTTTCCTACTACTTGTCTACCGTTTAGGAAAGAGCCTACTTTTTTATCATAAAATTGATAAGTAGACAATTTGTTTAGGTTTCCATTTTCACGAAGTTTGTTAAATAGCCACTCACCAGTTTCGGCGTGGATTTTTACTGCTTCGTCCATACAACTGCCAGAATAAAGGTTTATTCCCATCTCTAAAGCCTTGAAAGTAGCATATTGGTGTTCTCTCTTGCTCAAAGCATACTCTTTGATAGAGCCATTAAATTCGCCACTTTCGGTTGCTTTGCGATAACCTTCTTCAACAGGTGAGCCAAAGCTATCTGTTCCTGAAACATGCAAAACATTATCATAACCTAGTTTGTCTCTTAAAAATCTTGCAAAAATATCTGCATGAGTCCACATCATAGCGTGGCCGATGTGTAGAGCCTTATTTCCATTTGGCATACCAGACGTAATCATGGCACGTTTTTTGAAATCAGGTCTATGTTCAATCATTTTTTTCATACCAAAATCATCAAAATCTCTCATATTTACCTCTAAAATAAATTATACTCTTATATAATATATTTGGCAAACTTTTGCCAAAAATAAAATGTCAAAAATAATAAAAAAATAGGCCACAAAATTAGTGACCTATTTTTGACTGACAAAAAATTAGCATAAAGGAAATTATGCTCTTACAATGTCTTTACTCTTCAAGCATTTTGTACATACATGCTTTTTAACAGGTGCACCGTTTTCAATTAGAGTTACTTTTTGGACATTTGAATGTTGTGTAGTCAAAGTTCTTTTTGTCATTTGAGAACTTCTGTAACTTAATTTAGATGCTCTGTGATTAGCTTTTCCACAAATTTCACATTTAGCCATAATAATCTTCTCCTATAAAATAACAAATAATATTATACTTAATAATAAAAAATTGTCAAGTAAAATCTCTAAAATAATAAATAAAACTTTTCCGTGTGTTTTCTGTGGCAATTTAACCCAAAATCATCAAATATTGCCACAAAAAACAGTTACAGAAAGATAAATACTAAAGCAAATCAAAATCTTAGCAAAAAACTAGTCTTCTTTGTTCATCTCTGCCAAAAACTTAGCAACATCTGGATCTTCTTGCATAGCCTTTAGTGATAAAGACATTTTTAGATTTTCGGTATCAATAGCAATTACTTTTACCTCTAGTTCTTGGCCTACTTTTGCCACTTCATAAATATTTTTGATAAAAGTTTGTGACGCTTCTTTTATATGAAGGAGTCCCTCTACACCATCACCAATATCAAGTATTGCACCAAAAGAAAGAATTTTTCTTACAGTGCCTTTTACCACGTCACCTACAGTATATTTTTCTAGTTTTGCTTTTAGTGGGTTTTCTAAAAGTGCTTTGTAAGAAAGGCCCACTCTTTTTTCTTCTCTATCAAGTTTTACAACTTTGAAGTTATATGTTTTGCCCATTTCCAATACATCTTCGGCTTTTGTTTCTCTATCATAAGAAATTTCACTGTTGTGAACTAGGCAGTCAACTCCGTCAACATTTACAAAAGCACCAAAATCTGTAAATCTAACAACTTTGCCAGATACGACTTTGTTTTCAAACATTGCTTGCCAAAAAGCATTTTCAATAGTTACTTGCTCTTTTTCTTCATATGCTCTTGTTGACATAATAAACTTTTTATTATCCATATCAACTTCCAAGACAATGGCGTTCATTTGCTTGTTTATATAATTTTTTAGGTTATTGTCTACTCTTCTATTTGATATTTGAGAATAAGGAATAAAAACAGAAAATTCACCCAAAGTGCTAATCAGACCATTGTTGTTATAATCGGTAATTACAACTTTAGCTTCACTACCTACGCTCAAAGCTTTTGCGATAGTATTTCCTCTAACCACAGCCTCAGCTCTTGCTCTTGAAACTTCGATCATACCATCTTCGCCTTTTGTGTTTACGATAAGCACATCAAAACTGCCGCCAACGTAAATTGAGCCTAAATTTTCTTCAATCTCATTTTTTACAATATATCCATCTTTTTTGCCACCAATGTTTACTATAACCTTATCTTTTAGATTATAAACAACAGTTGCTTTTACCATATCTCCATTTTTGAAACTTGTAAATGTTTTATCAATAGCTGACATATCAAAAATTTCTTTCATTATTTTTCTTCCTTCTTCTTTTTTGTATATTTTTGTTTTAGTTCATCATATTTTTGTTCTACGATAGCGGTTGCCTCGTCTAAAACTTCTTTTGTTAATCTTTGGTCATAAAATTTATCCAGTTCAAAAGGCTCACCTACATATATAACGTTTGGAACTAAAAACATAGGCTTTCTTTTGATATAAATAGGAACAATTGGTGCTTTGCTTTTTATCGCAAACATACAAACACCGCTTTTGATTTCCATATCTTCACTTTGAGATCTAGTACCTTGCGGGAATATACCAACAGTTTTGTTATCTTTTAAAGTCTTTAATACTTGCTTTGTGGCATTAATATCTGTGCCTTGACGGTCAATTTTTATACAACCAAGGCCATTTAGTAGCCATGCCAAAAATTTATTTTTAAACAACTCTTTTTTTGCTATAAAGTGCATTTTCCTGTTTGCTTTAAGATATACCATTATTGGGTCCATATTGCTTCTATGGTTAGCAGTAAAAATTGCTTTACCCTTCTTTAAGTTTTTTCTACCTCTGACTATCGTTGGGAAAAATATAGTAAGTGGTAAAAAGGCAATCGTTATAAGTACGTAATAAACCATTTTTAAGCCTCACCTCTTATTATTTTACATATTTCATCGGCAGTATCATTTTCGGTGTTACGTGAAGTATCAATAAAATGTGTGTCTTCTGAAATATTTACTTTTGACATTTCGCCATTAAAAGACTGACTATCGCTAAGTTCAGTGTCTTTTAAAATGTCTTCATATTTATAATCGTGTACGCCACTTTCTACCAAAGCATCAAATTTTCTTTGCGCCCTAACAGATGCGTCAGCGGTTAAGAAAAATTTGTATTTTGCTCTAGGAAATAATGTAGTACCGCTATTAAAACCCTCTACAACAACATCATTGTTCTGAGCACATTTTAGTTGCAATATTCTCATAAACTTTTCTATAACGGGTTGCTTTGATAGTTTGTACCTGCAGTTTGCTACTATGCTATTTTTAATAAGGTTTGTAACATCTTCGCCATTTATCATAACTTCAGCGTCTTTACCATAGCCTGTCAATTTTATTTCTGCCGTTCTCAAAAAGTCAAGCAACTGATCTTCACTAGTTGGGCTTATGTTATTTCTCAAACAAATAACAGCTATAGCAGCAGTAGCTATGTCGTTATCAAAATAAATAATCTCCAAGTTTTCTGCAACCTTTCTTGCAACTGAGCTCTTACCCGAACCGCTCAAGCCATCAATAGTAATTTGATACATAAATTTTATCCTCCGTACTTTTGAGAAATATCTTGACCTGCAAGATAACCTGTGCTTAGTGCTATTTGAATATTAAACCCACCAGTTACCGCATCTAAATCCAAAACTTCGCCAACAAAATAAAGGTTAGAAACTAGTTTACTTTCCATAGTTTTTGGTGAAATTTCTTTTGTATCTACCCCTCCCGCAGTTACTATTCCTAATTCTACGGGTTGTAAATTTGAAATTTCAAAAGAAAAGTTCTTCAAAATATTTATTATTTCTGCTCTATTTTCCTTTGTTATACTATTTACTTTTTTATCCTGTTTAAATGAAAGCCTTGTTAAAAACTCATCAATCAAACTTTTTGGCATAAGTTCTGGCAAATAGTTTTTAAAATCTTTATTTAGATAATTTTGGAAATCTCTAATAAGTCTATCGTCAAGTTGCGATTCGCTCAAAGCTGGTTTTAGGTCTACAACGAACTTAGCGCCTTTAAGGTTAAGCCTGTTTATTTTGCTTGATAGCGACAAAACAATCGGCCCACTAACACCAGTATGAGTAAACAACATCTCACCAAAATCGCTAAATTCTTTATCACCTATTTTAACTGTTGCTTTTACATTTTTTAACGAAAGCCCAGCAAGACTTTTATTGTGGTTTTTTAAATCAATCGGAACAAGTGCTTGTTTTATATCTACAATATGATGACCAAAACTTTTAGCTATTTCATATCCAAAACCTGTGCTACCTGTAGTTGGATAACTTTTTCCGCCACACGCTACAACTACAACATCTGCAAAAAAAATACCTTTGCTTGTTACAACTTCAAACGTGTCACCTTCTTTTTTTACAGACTTTACCAGGTGCTCAAGTTTTATATCTACACCGTTGTTTTTAGCATAAGTAGATAGTGCTTTTATTATATCACTTGCTTTATCAGAAACGGGAAAAACTCTATTACCTCTTTCGGTCTTTAGTTTTGTTCCCATGCTTTCGATAAGGTCGATAGTATCTTGTGGCGAAAAAGAATATATGCCACTATACAAAAACTTGCTATTTGACACTACATTTGACAAAAAATCTTGTGGCAAACAGTTGTTTGTAAGATTACATCTACCCTTGCCAGTGATATAGAGTTTTTTGCCTAGTTTTTCGTTTCCGTCAAAAAGCGTAACAGTATTAAAATCATTTTTTGCCATAGCAGCAGCCAAAATACCACTAGGACCACCGCCTATTACTATTACGTTCATAAAATCTCCTAAATATATTATATATTAACATAAAAAATATCACAATAAAATATAACTATAATTTTAATAAAAAAGTAGGTAAAAAATTTACCTACTTGCTATATTTAGTCTTTTTTTGCTAATAACAAATCAATTTCGTGAGGTTTTAGCGCTCTATATTGTCCACGAGAAAGTCCACCTAATTTTAAAAGGCCAATAGAAACTCTCTTTAGGAAAATAACGTTTTTGCCGATAGCATCAAACATTCTTCTAATTTCTCTGTTTTTACCCTCTCTCAAAACAACTTCCAAACGGCTAATCTTTCCATCGGTATTTGTCAAAGTTACGTTGCATTTGCCAAATCTTTCGCCGTCTATTACAACACCTGCTCTTAGTACTGCAAGTTCACTTTCTACAATAGAGCCCTCTACTTTAACAATATACTTTTTCTCTACTTCATTAGATGGGTGAGTAAGTCTGTTTGCTATATCACCATCGTTTGTCAAAATAAGCATACCTTCACTGTTATAGTCTAGTCTGCCCACAGGAAAAATTCTATGGTTTGGGTCTACAACCAAATCAAGAACTGTTTTTCTTCCTTTTTCGTCAGAAGCACTACAAACATAACCTTTTGGTTTATTTAGCATATAGTATACATAGTCTTCTGCAATTTTTACTCTTTGACCACTAACTAGCACAATATCATTTTTTATATCTATATCAGTAGCAAGATCAGTAACAACTTTGTCATTTACCTTTACTTGCCCTGCAATTATAAACTCTTCTACTTTTCTTCTTGATGCTACACCACAAAGTGCTAGATATTTATTAATTCTCATTTGTTTACCACTTTTTTAAAATATTTTTTAGCTTATCAGTAATTGATTTACTTTTTACTTCTTCCATAATATACAAATTCGACTCAAAAATCAAGTCGTTTTCATCAAATACTTTAACAACGCCTATTTTTTCGTCTTTTTTGAGTGGAGCTTTAAGAGTTTTTGGATAATCATACTCAATACTTATTTTATCCACTTCAGATACTTTTACAATTCTCTCAAAACCTTTTTTACAATAAATCTTTACTTTAGATTTGTCACCATCTACAACAGGTAACTGATCTACTACGAAATAGTCTTTCAAAACTACTTGCTTTACATACTCTTTAGAAGCCTTAGTCAAAAGGTCAAAACTATCTTCAAACATTGGTTTGCAATTTAGAACTACACATACAATATCCTTTTGTCCATCATTTATAGCCGAAACAAGACATCGCCCTGCACTACTTGTATAGCCTGTTTTTACGCCAATACACCCACTCAATGAGCTAAGTAAACGGTTTTTATTTACAAAATATCTGTACGGGCAGTTTTCTCTTTCTTTTATCTCAAAAGTCTTTGATGAAACAATCTCCCTAAAAGTCTCATTTTTTAATGCCTCCTGTGTAAAAATTGCCAAATCATATGCAGTTGTAAAATGGCCTTTTTCATCAAGACCATGAGGGTTTTTTAGGCTTGTGTTTTTTAGGCCATATTTTGTAGCAGTCTGATTCATAAGATTTGCAAAATCTTTAATAGATCCTGAAATATGATATGCCAAAGTCACCGCAGCATCATTACCCGACCTTAGCATAAGACCATACAAAAGTTCTCTTACGGTTAGTTTCTCGTCTAGTTTTAGATAAATAGAAGTCCCTTCTGTACGTATTGCCTCTTTAGGCACAATAACTTTATCATCAATATTCTCGCAATTTTCTATAACAGTAAGCGCCGTAAAAATCTTGGTAGTACTTGCCATAGGCAATTTCATATTTTCATTTTTACTATAAATAATGGTACCTTCTGATATAGTTACCATTGCAAGATATGACTTAGAATCAGCGTATGAAAAGTTACTTGGCACAAAAAAGGTTAAGATGAGAACTAAAACCACAACTAAATAATATTTTTTCATAATCAAACCTTTTTGATATTTTCACAAATTTTACTAGAAAATTTACATATACTATCAACCAAATTAGCGCTATTTACATTGATATATTCCACAGTCTTTCCTACCACCAAAAAACCAATAGGAGTAACTGAACAACCCGCACTTGACGCCCCCGCAAATGGGTATTCTTTGGTCTTTTTTATATGTCCCGAAGAATATTCCCCACCACCAGAAACAAAGCCTACAGAGGCCTTACAAATCGGTATTATTACTTCTCCATTTTTGCCTTCTATTGCCTTTCCAATAATACAATCAGAGTTAGACAAGGCTTTTAGTTTTTCTAATGTTTTGTCAACAATTTCTTTAACTTGGTTTTCCATACATATCTCCTTTTTTATATCCCAAGGCAAGTATCAAACTTGCAATAATTTGCAATAAACATACACTTATACCAAAGGCAAGTTTTATCTGCGCCTCTGTGTCATAACACACCTGCACAACATCTGCTCTTAACACCTTAATTTTTCTTTTTGTAGAAATTATAGAAAGTGCACTTTTTTGAAGGCAAAGAATCGCTCCGCCTAACATATTGGTATAAAAACTATCACCCTCTACACCTATCAAAATATCACTACTTATGGCATTAATTTTTACCATTTTTGTAAACTTTATCATAAATCGATCGACAAACTTTGATTTACCAAAATCTTCAAATTTAACAGCTGTAATTTTGTTTTTTCTTTTGATTATTATACTATCTAGTTGCAGTTTGAAGCCAAACTCAAAAATCATAATATTAAATAAATAAACTTGCAACTTACCATCATTGTTTTTTAGGCTATAAAACAAAGTCGTTTTTATACTAAAAGAAATTACAAAAATGAAAATTATAAAGTAAACAAATATTCCCCACCAAATCATATAATTAGTATTTGAAAAAAGGCAAAAAAAATACACGCAACAATACGTGTATTTTTAATATTATTATTCGTCAGCAGAAACAGTCTCAAGCCCTTCTTCGCCTTCCAAAAAGTCAGGAACTTCCTCTTCTTCAGGAATCTCAAACTCACGATAAAGACCATCACCTTGCTCTTCAGTTTCGCTATGAATAAGTTTAATTCTCTCAAGTAGTTCTTCATAATCTGGCAAATCTTCAATAGAATTAAGTTCAAATCTCTTTAAAAATTCATCAGTTGTACCATAAAGCAAAGGTTTACCAACAACGTCTTTTCTACCAACAACATCAATTAGTTTGAAGTTTTGTAATACTTGAACTGCATAGTCACAGTTTACACCTCTTACTTGCTCAATTTCAAGCCTTGTTACTGGTTGTTTGTAAGCAATAACCGCCATAGTTTCAAGAGTTGCTTTTGATAGTTGTTTTTCTTTGATAGGGTTTAGAACAGTTGCAATATCTTCGGCATATTTTGGGTTAGAACACATTTGAACTTTGCCTTTATATGTAATGATATTGATGCCTGTATTTTGCTTATTTGCTTTCAATACATTTATGGCTTCTTCTACAACCTTTTCTTTTACTTCTAGTTTTTCAGCGATATCTTTTATTTCTATACCTTGTCCTGCAACAAACAATATAGACTCAATTACTTCGCCTAATTCTTTTTTATCACTCAACATCTGTAGGTTCTTCCTCTCTTAATACAATTTCTATTTCTTCATAGTTATCTTCTTGTTTTACTCTGATTACTTGTCTTTTCAAAAGTTCAAGCACTGCAAGAAATACATTGATAACCTCACCCTTACTATAGTCACTATCAAATAACTCTGTAAACTTTACTTTATCTTTGAAAGTAAGAGTTGTTTGTATTGACTCAATTTTTTCAGCTACAGTCCAACGATCTCTTACAATCTTCTTTGGTTCTACTTCTTTTTCTTCTACCCTAATACGTGTCAAAACATTGGCAAAGGCATTAAGCAGACCATCTAATTTCATATCTTGCAAAACAAATCTGTAGTCATTAACTTTCTCATCAGGGGCTTTATAAAATCTATCTACGTTTTCATAAACTTTTAGTCTTTCACAAGCCTCTTTAAAAAGTTGATATTCCATAATTTGTTGTCTAAGTTTTGTTGCTGGGTCGATATCTTCTTCGCCATCGCCTTCCTCTAGTTTTGGCAACAAACTTTTTGATTTTATCTCAACAAGTGTAGATGCTACATCTATAAAGTCAGCAGCTTTGTCCATATCCAAAGTGTCTAGCTCATCTAGATATGCAAGGTACTGTTCGGTAATCTCAGATAAATTTACCTCAAAAATCTCCATTTTACTCTCTTTGATAAGGTGCAACAAAAGGTCAAGCGGTCCTTCAAAGTTTTGCAAATGGAATTTATAACCAGCATCAAACATACTAAGTTGGCTTAGTACTTCATTGTTCTTTTTTACAGCCATATTATATCACTCCAAATAACATTGATCCAAGGTAATTTATACCAAGAACTTCATACATATTGCCATAACCAAATACCCAAGACCAAAATTGAGTCATAGGCCATGTAATATAGTAGCAAAGATAGTTTAGTATATCAATATCCCAGATAGCATAAATAACATCTAAAGCAAGTAACAATCCTAGTAAAATTAACATACCATACTTTCTCATAAATACAACGAATCTATTTTCGTATCGCAAATAAGAAGAAATAGCGTTAAAGCCATCTAGAGGATAAATTGGGAACAAGTTAAATATAAACATAATAATGTTAATTGTGATTATGTAATATAGCAAATAAAATAATATTTCCCACAAAACTTGGCTTGAAATATTAACGCCGTATTTTAAAAATAACATAAACAAAGGCATAATAAGAAATGCCAAAACAATGTTTGTCAAAACACCTGCAATGCTTACTAAAAACATATCTCTTTTGTACTTTTTAAAATTAAAAGAGTTTATAGCAACAGGTTTTGCCCAACCGAAGCCAAAAACAACAAAAGATAAAAAACCACCTTTGTCAAAGTGTGCCATTGGATTAAGTGTTAATCTACCTTGAGCTTTTGGTGTAGGGTCTCCACACTTTACCGCCACAAAAGAATGTGCAAATTCGTGTAAAGTCATACCTATAATTAAAGCAATCAAGAAAGTAAAAAATATAATTACCTTACCTCGAAAGTCTAATGTATCGTCATAAATTAAATTAAATAACATATTTTCTCCAATAT
>JAZUBK010000017.1:0-48608 GCA_045638465.1 Clostridia bacterium
ATTACTTTATCAGTATACATTATTTGATTCCTCCTCTTGGTGATTTTTTACTTAATGGTGACATTTGTCTTAATTTTTTAACATTTTTCTTCAAAGATTCGATTACATAATCAACTTCTTCTTTAGATGTTGATTTGCAGAAAGCAAATCTTAGTGAACCTTGAGCAACCTCTGGGCTAAGGCCAATAGCTTTTAGCACGTGTGAAGTTTCTAAGCTTCCAGAAGAACATGCAGAACCTGTAGAAACTGCGATTCCATCAAGGTCAAGAAGCAAAAGTAATGATTCGCCTTCTATGAAATTAAATGAGATATTTACAAGGCCAGGAAGTCTTTGAACGGCATGACCATTTACTTTTACATCTTCAATTTCTTTAACGATGTTTGTAGTAAAGTACTCTCTCATCATTTTTAGTTTTTTGTTATTTATAGATAAATCTCTAACAGCAATCTCAATAGCTTTACCAAAACCTACAATACTAGGAACGTTATGAGTACCACCTCTCTTGCCTCTTTCTTGGTTTCCACCGTTAATCAAGTTGTTAATTTTGATACCTTTTTTTACATATAAAGCACCAACACCTTTTGGGCCATAGATTTTGTGAGCAGACATGCTCATAGCATCTATATCCAAAGCCTTAACATCAAGTGTTAGAGCACCCACTGCTTGTACTGCATCTGTATGGAAAATTGCGTTCTTTTCGTGAGCAATCTTTGCGATTGTTTGGATATTTTGGATAGTACCAATTTCGTTATTTGCAGTCATGATACTGACTAAGATTGTTTTATCATCAATCTCATGCAATAGGTCTGCAATACTAACCAAGCCATTATGGTCAACAGGAAGATAAGAAACTCTAAAACCCATTGTCTCTAACTTTTTGCAAGTATCCAAAACAGAGTGGTGTTCAATCTTTGATGTAATGATGTGATCACCTTTTGATTTGTTTGCTAAGGCAAGGCCCATTAGAGCCCAGTTATTTGCCTCTGTGCCACCACTTGTAAAATATATTTCGTTACTATTTGAACCGATAGCTTTTGCAACTCTGTCTCTTGCTTTGTCAACCAAACTATTTGCTTCTCTACCAAAGCTATGAAGACTTGCGGCATTACCATACATAGTGTTAAAAGCTGGTAACATCTCTGTCAAAACTTCATTTGAAACATAAGTTGTTGCTGCGTTGTCTAAATAAATTTTTCTCATAAAAGCTCCCCTTTCGAGTCGTCAAAATATTCACACATTATGACATTTTACTATGTAAATAGTTTATCACACTGGTATTTTGGTGTCAATCCTATATTTTTATTATAAAAATAAAAAAGGCAATAAAGTATTTTTACTGCCTTTAACTTTTAATCTAAATTTGTGATTGTGTCTACAATTTCTTTTTCTTGTCTGTAACCTACAAGTCTTTTTCTTTCTTCACCCTCATACAAAAAAGCCATTGTTGGTACACTCATAATACCAAATTTCTTTGCTATTTCTTCGCACTCATCAACATTAACCTTAACAATTAGGTAGTTTTCGTCCAATTTCTTTGCCACTTTTTCCAAAACCGGAGAAAGCATCTTACATGGAGGGCACCATGTAGCATAAAAGTCAACAAGTACTGTATCTACAGATTTTACTAGTTCTTCAAAGTCTTTTTCATTAGCAATAACGATATTTGCCATAAAACACCTCCTATCTAAAAAGGTCAATAAGTTTATCAAAAGATACTTTTGACTCTTCACCGCTTTCCATATTCTTTACGGTCATCATATTATTTGCAAGTTCATCCCCACCTAAAACAAAAACATATTTTGCAGAGATTTTGTTTGCATATTTAAATTGAGCTTTGAAACTTCTATCCAAAAGGTCAGTTTCGCAAGTGATACCATTATTACGAAGTTCTTTTGCGATTTCTACATCTTTGTTTGTTTCAAGACCAGGTTGTTTTGCGATATAAACTTGAACTTGATTTTCGTTTGGTATTTCTCTACCTGTTTGTTCTATTACCATAAGTAATCTTTCAAGTCCCATACCAAAACCAACAGCTGGAGTGTGAGGGCCAGACAATTCTTCAACTAAGTAATTGTATCTTCCGCCTCCACCAACAACGCCAACAGAACCCATACCCTCAATATTTGCAAAGAACTCAAATACTGTACGAGTATAATAGTCCAATCCTCTAACAACGTTGTAGTCTACTACATAGTTTATCTTTGCATCATCAAGAAGTTTTAATAGTTTTGCAAAGTGCTCTTTGCAATCATCACAAAGATAATCTTTTAGCATAGGCCTATCTGCAAGAAGCTCTTGGCAGTGCTCTACCTTGCAGTCTAGTATTCTTAGTGGATTTGTACCAAACCTTCTGTTACAGTCACCACACATATCTTTTAGTCTTGGCTCAATATATGATTTAAGTGCCTCATTGTATTTTTTTCTACAATCGCTACAACCAATAGAATTGATGTGAACAACTATATCATCAAGACCAATGCTTTTCAAAAAGTCAGTGGCCAAAGATATTACTTCTAGTTCACATTTTGGGCTATCACTACCATAATACTCTATTCCAAATTGGTGATGTTGTCTTAGTCTTCCTGCTTGTGGATTTTCGTATCTAAAGATAGGGCTTACATAGTACATCTTAGTTGGTTGTGGGTTATTAAACAAACCATTTTCGATATAACTTCTAGCAACACCTGCAGTGCCTTCTGGCTTTAGAGTAATACTTCTATCACCTTTATCAAGGAAAGTATACATTTCTTTGTTTACAATGTCAGTGCTATTTCCGATACCACGAAGGAAAAGTTCTGTATGTTCAAATACAGGAGTTCTTATTTCTTTTACATTATAAATCTTTGTAACTTTTCTTATTCTTTCTTCCAAAAAGTGCCATTTGTAAGCATTTTGAGGAAGAAGGTCTTTTGTACCCTTTGGAATTTCTATCATAGTTTTTCTCCGTAAAATTATTCTTCGCCACCAAATCCCATATTCTTTTTAGTAGATTTGACAACATTTCCTAAAATTTTCTTAACATATTCTTTATCTACAACAACGTCAATCATTGGGTGGTCGCCACTTGCGTTAAAGCTTATGTCCTCAAGCAAAGCCTCCATTATAGTATGAAGTCTTCTTGCACCCAAGTTTTCATTGTTGTTATTTGCTTTTTCTGCATACTCTGCTATTTCTTTCAAAGCCTCTTCTTTCAAGATAAGGTTGATATTATCAACTTTCAAAAGTTCTTGATATTGTAATGTAACAGCATTTTGAGGTTCTGTCAATATCTTTAAAAATTCTTTTGCAGTCAAATTATCAAGTTCTACTCTTATTGGGAATCTGCCTTGGAACTCCGGTATAAGGTCATCCATCTTGCTAACGTGGAAAGCACCTGCGGCAATAAACAATATAAAGTCTGTTCTTATTGTTCCATATTTTGTTGATACTGTACAACCTTCTACTATAGGTAGAATATCTCTTTGTACACCCTCTCTACTTACGTCTGGACCACCACGATTACCTTTTCCTGCAACCTTGTCTATCTCATCTATAAAGATGATACCTTCTTGCTCAGCTCTTGAGATAGCTTCGCTATTTACACTGTCAAGATCGATAAGTTTGTCGCTTTCTTCCGCCATCAAACTTTCTCTTGCTTGTTTAACAGTCATCTTTCTTTTCTTCTTTCTTCCGCCACCAAAAGCATCGCCAAAGATGTTTCCTATATCTAGTTCTACACCACTGCCTGGCATAAGATTTAGTTGTTTAGGGGCTTGTTTTATCTCTAATTCGATAAGTTCATCGTCATAGTCGCCTCTAATTAATCTTTCTAAAACAGTATGCTTAAACTCTTCTTCGTCGGTGATAACATCTGCAGCAGCCTTTTTGATAGGAAAGACAATATCAAGAAGTTTGTTATTTACTATGGGTGTTGCCTTTGCTGCAACCTCTGATAGTTTTTCTTCTTTGACAAGTCTTACTGCAGTTTCTACCAAGTCTCTAATCATGCTCTCTACATCTCTACCAACATAACCAACTTCGGTAAATTTTGTAGCTTCTACTTTGATAAAAGGTGCTTTGACAAGACGAGCAAGTCTTCTTGCTATTTCTGTTTTACCTACACCAGTAGGACCTTTTAGTATGATGTTTTTTGGTGTGATCTCTTCTCTAAGTTCTACAGGAAGTTTGCTTCTTCTGTATCTGTTACGCAAAGCAATAGCAACTGCTTTTTTTGCTTTGTCTTGACCGATAATATATTTGTCAAGTTCGGTAACAATTTGTTTTGGTGATAAATTCATATTAAACCTCTGTTTCTTTAATTATTCTTTCTAGTTCTAAAATTGACCTTTCGGCATACATTTGTTTTTTCAATTTATCGTCTTTTACACGCTCAGTCAATGGCTCAATTATTCCGTAATTTGAATTCATCGGTTGGAAACCATTTGGACTTGCATTTGTAATATAATTTATTATAGCACCAAACATTGTTTTTGGCGATAAAATAAATGGTTTTTTGTTATTAATCATTTGATATACATTTATCGCAGCTATAAGGCCACTAAATGTACTTTCTAAATACCCCTCTACACCACTAAGTTGACCCGCAACAAAGATATTTTTATCACTCTTTAGTTGGAAGGTATTTGTTAGCAAGGTCGGAGCGTTAATATATGAGTTTCTATGCATAACTCCATATCGTACAAAATTTGCCTTTTCAAGACCAGGAATCATACTAAATACTCTTTTTTGCTCTGGGTATGTAAGGTTTGTTTGAAAACCTACTAAATTATAAAGTCTGTTTTCATTATCTTCTTTGCGTAATTGCACTACAGCATATGGCTTTTCGTCTTTGTGTGGATTTGCAAGGCCCACAGGTTTTAGCGGACCAAATCTTATACTATCTTCTCCACGCTTTGCCATTACCTCTACAGGCATACAACCCTCAAAGACTTTTTTATTTTCAAACTCATGAAGTTTGACAGACTCTGCGTTTATAAGTTCGTTATAAAACTTTAGGTACTCTTCTTTGTTCATCGGACAGTTGATATAGTCGCCATTTCCTTTGCCATATCTATCCCCTACAAAGGCAATGTCCATATTTATACTTTCTGCAGTAACAATAGGACTAGAAGCGTCAAAAAAGTATAAATATTCGCTGTTTATTTTTAATTGCAAATCTTTGATTATCTCATCGCTACTAAGAGGACCTGTTGCAATAATTACAACTTCGTTTTCCGGAATCTTAGTTACTTCTTCGTTTATAATTTCAATATTATCAAAAGATTTTAAAGTCTCTGTTATATATTCAGAGAATTTATCTCTATCTACCGCCAGTGCTCCACCTGCAGAAACAGAGTGTTTGTATGCGGCCTTTATAATCAAACTATCAAGCATTTCCATTTCTTTTTTCAAAAGACCTGAGCTTGTAGTTAGTTCTTTAGCTTTAAGGCTATTGCTACAAACAAGTTCTGCAAAGTTTGTATTTTTGTGTGCAGGAGTAAACTTATGAGGTTTCATTTCATAAAGTTTTACATTTACTCCCCTTTTGGCTAGTTGGTAAGCAGCTTCGCTCCCTGCAAGACCTGCGCCAATTATTGTAACATTATTTGTCATTTTCTTCCTTTGTAATAGTTGAGGTATAATCGCACTCTGTATTACTACATTTAATTTTTGTTTCTTTCTTTAATTCTTTCTTTGTTAGGTATTTACCACATTTTGGGCACTTTTCTTGCATAGGGATATCCCAGCTCATAAACTTGCAATCTGGGTAACCACTACAACCATAGAAGATTTTGCCTTTGCCACCACGTCTTTCAAATACTGGCTTTCCACAATCTGGGCAAACACCAACAGGCTCTTTTGGCATAACATCATCAAGCCCTTTGATATTTTTGCAAGTTGGATAATTAGAACAAGCAAAGAACTTACCATATCTTCCATTACGAAGGACCATATCACTACCACATTTGTCGCACTTTAGGTCCATTTCTTTTAACTTTTTATCTTCTTCACTTTCTTGCTTTTCGCCATTTTGTTCATTTAGTTGTTTTACGTTGCGGCATTTTGGGAAGTTAGGACATGCAAGGAATTTACCGAACTTGCCATCTCTTACTACCATATTTGCTCCGCACTTGTCACAAATAACATCTGTTACTTCTACTGCCATTTTTACTTTTTTACTCCCTGTTAATGCAAAATGTAATTTATCTTCAAAGCCGTTATAAAAGTCGGCTACGATTTTTTGCCAATTTTCTTTTCCTTCTTCTACAAGGTCAAGTTTTTCTTCCATACCTGCAGTGAAAGAAATATCCATAATATCAACAAAATATTTTTCCAAAAATTCTACAACAGTCACACCAAGTTCGGTAGGAACTAGATACTTGCCTTCTTTTTCGGTGTAGTTTCTATTAGCCAAAACCAAAATAGTAGGTGCGTATGTTGCTGGTCTACCGATACCTTTATCTTCCATTGCTTTGACTAAAGTAGCGTCGGTATATCTTACTGGTGGCTTAGTAAATTTTTGTTCTTTCAAAACATCTTGAAGAGATAGTTTGTCGCCTTGCTCTAGTGGAGGAAGGTTTATTCCATCTTTTGGTTCGTCTTGTTTGTCGTCGTCTTTTTCTTCATAAATTTTGTATGCGGCTGTAAAACCAGCAAACAAAAGTGTCTTACCTGTAACTTTAAAGCCATAATCTCCAGCTGATATATTTACAGTAAGTGTATTATAAGTAGCCTCAGCCATTTGACTGGCTACAAATCTATCATAGATAAGTTTATATAGTTTATAAACATTAGAAGATCCACCAAAGTTTGCTTTTACTTCTTCTGGTGTTCTTTCAAGAGAAATAGGCCTTATCGCTTCGTGGGCGTCTTGGGCGTTTTTCTTAGTTTTAAAAACATTATAACTGCTTGGTGCATAGTCTTTACCATATTTGTTTATGATATACTCTTTTGCCATAGCTTGAGCTTCTGGTGAAACTCTGGTTGAGTCAGTTCTGATATAAGTAATAAGCGCTGTCTTGCCACCCTCTTTGAAGTTTACGCCTTCGTATAAAGTTTGAGCAGTCATTGTTACTTCTTTTAGGCTCATACCTAGTTTGTTCATCGCATCTTGTTGCATAGTACTAGTAATAAATGGTGCTGGAGCAGATGATTTAGAAACTGCCTTTTTTACACTATCTACAACAAAGTCTTGAGCTTTTATATAATCAATTATATCAAGAGTTGTTCTCTCACTATCGCTTTCGTACTTTTTGCCTTTGTATGTTGTCAGAGCTGCTTTAAATTTGTTGCTGCTTCCTTTTGTAAGCAGTGCAGTAATATTCCAATACTCTTTTGGTTTAAAAGCTCTTATTTCTTTTTCTTTTTCAACAACTAGTTTTAGTGCTACAGATTGAACACGACCAGCACTTAGGTTGCTTTTTATCTTTTTGCAAAGAATAGGCGATACTTGATAACCAACTAATCTATCAAGAACTCTTCTGCCTTGTTGAGCATGAACCAAATTCATATCGATTGTTCTTGGGGCATTGATTGCTTTGTTTACAACATTTTTAGAAATTTCATTAAATACAACTCTGCAAGGGTTGTTTTCGTCTATTTTCAAAATATGTTGTAAGTGCCATGCTATAGCCTCTCCCTCTCTATCAGGGTCGGTTGCGATAATAACTTGTTCTGCCTTACCTGCTTTTTCAAGAAGTGTCTTTATAACATCTCTTTTGTCTGGCATAATTTCGTATTTTGGTTCAAAGTTATGATTTATGTCTATTGCGATAGATTTTGCTGGTAAATCTCTAACATGACCTTTGGTCGCAAATACATCATATTCGTTTCCTAAATATTTTTTTAAGGTGTCTCTTTTACCAGGACCTTCGATTATAACTAATTTCATAAAAACTCCTTATTTTGCCGAATACATATTTCCTGCTAGTTTTTTTATTAAACCATTTAGCGACATAGTTGTCAACAATGTATTAAGCGTTTTTGTATCAAATTTTGTCCTATCTAGTATTTCTTGAAAATAAACTTCTTCCTCTCCGATAGCATCAAGAATAATTTGCTCATCGATAGAAACCGAAATTGATTTTTCCTTTGGCACAAATTTGATATTATATTCATCTAAAATATCGTCTAAATCACAAACTGCCTTAGCTTGGCCATTTGCAATTATACGGTTACAACCTTTGCTTACAGAACTAGTAATATTGCCAGGAACGGCATAAACATCTTTTCCATAATCTAAGGCATAATTTTTTGTATACATAGAACCTGACTTCTCATCAGCTTCGGTAATAAGAGTACCTACGCTCAAAGCCGCTATGATTCTATTTCTTATTGGGAAGTAATAAGTCCTTGCTTTTTCTACAGGTTTTATCTCTGTTACAAGCAGCCCTTTGTTTGCAATCTCCATTGCAAGATTTGTATTGGTATCAGGATAGATATTATCAAAACCACCTGCAAGAACGGCAATAGTTTTTCCGTTTTCTTCAAGGGCGGTTTTATGTGCGATAGTATCAACGCCTGATGATAAGCCGCTAACTATAGTAAACCCGGCATTTGCTAGGCCTTTTGCAAACTTTTCAGTAACGGTTCTGCCGTAATTTGTAATACGGCGAGTACCAACTATTGCAAAACACTTTGACTTTAGCAGTGAAATATCGCCTTTGCAATACAAAACAAATGGTGGACAATCTGTGTTTAGCAAACTCTCAGGATAGTCATTTGAAAATTTAGTAACGGCTATTACCCCTTTTTTATCCAAATTTTCAGCCAAGCTATCAAGTGCTCTTTCGCTATGACCGTAGGCCATTTTGTTATATAAACTTTCTGTAAGTATTTGAGATAGCAGTTCTCTTTCGGCCAAAAAGTTATCAAAAAGTTTTGACGGAGAATCAAACTCATCTAAAATATACTCTTTCTTTTTGTAGCTCAAATTGTCAAACAAATCAAGCCACAACAAAACTTTATCATCTTTTGTATACATACTACACCCAATATTTGTTGTCCAGTGACCTATAACTGATAGCCTCTAGCAAATGGCAAACCTCTATGTTATCACTACCATCAAGGTCTGCTATTGTTCTTGCTACTTTTAAGATTCTATCATGAGCCCTTGCACTTAGTTTTAGTTTATCAAAGGCTTGTTCCAATATCTTTTCGCCATCTGGTGATAATTTACAATATTTTTTAATCATAGTGCTAGTCATTTTGCTATTGCTATATATCTTTTTGCCGTCATATCTTATAAGCTGAACTTTTCTAGCAAAGTCTACTCTCTTTTTGATATCAGCTGAAGTTTCTTCTGTATGGTTATTGTTTAGTTCTTTGAAACTTAAACTATCAACCTCTACGTGAAGATCAATTCTATCCATAAGTGGGCCACTAATTTTATTTAGGTACTTATGTATTTGCATAGGTGAGCACTTGCACTCTTGAATCTTACTTCCATAATTTCCACAAGGGCAAGGATTCATACTAGCAATCATAGTAAATGACGCCGGATAAACAATGGTTTGGGTATTTCGAGCGACAGTAATTACGCTATCTTCTAGAGGCTGCCTCAAAGTCTCAATGGTATATCTTGAATACTCTGGCAATTCATCTAAAAACAAAACCCCATTATGTGCTAGGCTTATTTCACCAGGTTTTGCATTATGACCACCACCAGTTAGGGCAACTGTAGTTGCCGTGTGGTGAGGCGCTCTAAATGGTCTGTTAAATATCAAACCAATTTCATTATCAAGCGTTCCTGCCACACTATGAATCTTTGTTACCTCCAAAGCCTCTTCAAAAGTCATATCGGGCAAAATACTTGGAAAACATTTTGCTATCATAGTTTTACCGCTACCAGGGGGTCCAATCATAAGTACATTGTGCCCACCAGCAGCAGCTATTTCCATTGCTCTTTTTGCACTGGCTTGACCTTTTACTGCAGCAAAATCAAATGGATATGCGTTTTCGCTCTTTGCTGACAGATAAGAAACTATCTCAACAGGCTCTAAAGTAATACTTGAGTTAAAAAAGTCAACTACTTGCTTTAGATTGTCTATGGCAAAAACTTCTACCCCTTCGATAAATCTAGCTTCTTTTTTATTTCCACTAGGGATAATAAGTTTTTTGTAGCCTTTGTCTTTGGCGGTGATTAATATAGGAAGTACGCCTTTTACCGCTCTCAAACTGCCATCGAGTGAAAGTTCACCAATAAAAGCATAATCTTTGATTTTGTCGATTGGTATTTGATTTGTAGCAGACAAAATCGCAACTGCTATAGGAAGATCATAAAGGGAACCTTCTTTTTTCAGATCCGCAGGAGCAAGGTTTATTGTTATTTTTTCCACAGGAAAGTTTAGCCCACTGTTTTTAATAGCGGATCTAACCCTTTGCTTAGACTCTTTTATTGCGGTATCTGCAAGACCAACAATATCGTAGGTAGGCAAACCCTTGGCTATGTCTACTTCTACTTTTACTATATTTCCATCTAGGCCTGTAAGCCCAAAACTATTTACAATAGATAGCATTTTGCCTCCTTCCAATATGTTTATTGTATAGCAATTAAAAAAATAAAACAAACAAAATCACTAAATATTTTTGCATATATTATATATGCATGTAAAAACATACAATTTTCAGCTACTTTTTTGTTACAAAAAAAAAAAAGATAAACAAGCAATAATATTGAAACTAAAAATATACTCAAAAGTATTAAAAAAAAATTTTAACACAAAAAAAACAACTCTAGGAATTTCCTAGAGTTGTTTAATTTGTTATCTTTGTTCTTTAATCTTGGCAGCGTTACCTGTTCTTTCTCTTAGGTAGAACAATTTAGCTCTTCTAACTTTACCTTTCTTAACAACCTCAATTTTGTCAATTTTTGGGCTGTGAATTGGGAAAGTTCTTTCTACGCCAACACCAAATGAAAGACGTCTAACAGTGAAAGATTCTCTTACACTACCGTTCTTTCTAGCGATAACAACACCTTCGAATACTTGGATTCTTTCTTTGTTACCTTCGATAATCTTAACATATACTTTTACAGTATCGCCAATTCCAAATTCTGGAACATTAGCTTTAAGATTCTCTTTTTCGATGATATCGATAAGATTCATTGTGACTTATACCTCCCTATCTAAACTAAATGTTCATGCCTACAAATCATACAAAATGGCAGAGGACCATCCGAAGTCGAAAATTATTATACACGATATATATATAAATTGCAAGTACTTTTTCTATTTTTTTATAAATATTTTATATAAATTATTTTGCGCAAAAAACTCAAATTTTTAACCAAAACAATCCTAAAAAAGCTAAAAACCAAATCAAAAGTTAAAACAAGACTTTTTTTAGAAATCATTAAAAAAGAAGGCTCTTTCTAGCCCTCTTTTTTGATAGTTTTATTAAATTTCAACTTTTAGGAAGTTCTTTTTGCCTTTCTTTAGTATTACATAACCATCAGTAAATACATCTAAGGTTACAGGTTCTGCAAAGTTTGCAGGTTTTTTATCACCAATAGTGATTCCGCCTTGATCGATAAGTCTTCTTGCCTCTGATTTTCCACCAACAAAACCAGTGATAGTTGTAACAAAGTCAACTGCTGTAACTGTATTATCAAAGATATTTTTATCAATTTTTACTGTAGGAACGTTAGACATGTCTACACCGCCACCAAATAGCGCTGATGTTGCTTCTTGAGCCTTTTTAGCGTCTTCTTCGCCCCTTACAAAACGTGTAACTTCGTAGCTTAATACTTTCTTTGCGTTAACAATATCTTCTTTTACAAGGCTTCTTACCTCGTCCATAGGAACATCTGTAAATAGCGCAAACATCATCTCTACACAAGCGTCTGGAGTTTGGTATACACCTTGGTAAAAGTCATAAGCTGATATTTTGTCTTTATCAATCCAGATCGCACCCTTTTCGGTTTTACCCATTTTCTTACCTTCTGGAGTAAGTAGTAGTGGGTTTGTAGCACCAATCAAAGATACATCTGTGCCATTTGCAAAGTTTAATTTTCTTTGAAGTTCTACACCAGCAACAATGTTACCCCATTGGTCACCACCGCCATATTGAAGTGTACATCCATATTCACGATTTAGATGGATAAAGTCATACGCTTGCATAAGCATATAACCCATTTCAAAAAATGTAAGGCCGCCCTCTTCGATGCGATTTGCATAGATTTCGTTAGAAAGCATTTTGTTTACATTAAAGTGAACGCCTATCTCTCTCATAAAATCAATATAGTCATAACCTTTGAACCAATCAGCGTTGTTTACGATAATTGCTGGATTTTCGCCATCAAAATCAAGGAAAACTTTTAGAGTGTTTTTGATTTTTTCGATATTTGCTGCGATTTGTTCTTTTGTCATCATTTTACGAAGTTCGGTTTTGCCGCTAGGATCACCTACACATGCAGTTGCTCCGCCCATAAGAAGAAGTACTTTGTGACCTGCTTTTTGGAATCTTCTTAAAATGCAGTAAGGAACACAGTGGCCAATATGCAAACTATCTGCAGTAGGGTCAGTTCCTTCGTATAGTGTGATAGGAGTGCCAGACTCTAGTGCTTTTTTCAAAGCTTCTTCATCTGTACATTGGTACAAAAGTCCTCTTTCCTTTAGTTCATTAAATAAATTTGTGTCTACTTTTTTCATAATTTCCTCCAATAAAAAAATCCTATGTAAAACTTTACATAGGACGAAATTTCTTCGTGGTACCACCTAATTTTATAATCTTTGCGATTACCTCTTTTGCCATCTTCCTTAGGCATGTTTGCTACGAGCAATGTAATTCATTTTATACCCCTGAAAGCCTCGCACCAAACGGCTTTTCTCTAATTGCCAGATATAAAACTACTGATTTGCACATCAAACGCAAATATTAAGATGTCACTATAATAACAAAACAAATATTTATTGTCAAGTCTAAAAGGCATTTTCTATATGAGTAATTTTGTCCCCCATAATCTCAACAACATCAAACCTACAACTTACATCAAACAACTTTTTGTATTTAATATAGCCTTGAGCTACAAGCCTGATTTTGTGTTGTTTACGAAAATCTACCGCCTCTCTTCCAAGACCAAACTTATCACCAGACCTTGATTTTACTTCTACAAAAACAAGTACATCATTTTCTTTTGCAACAATATCAATCTCACCAATTTTGTTTGTATAATTTGTCTCAACAATTTTATAACCTTTACCTTTCAAAAAGGCAACAGCCTCCGCTTCTCCAATATTTCCAACTCTTTTATTTATCACTTGTCAACCTCTACAAAATGACCAATAAAACTTTTTCTATGAATAGGACTTGGGCCATATTTTTTCAAAGCCTCAATATGCTCTTTTGTTCCATAACCTTTATGCTTGGCAAACTTATATTCTGGGAAGACGGTATCAACTTTACACATAAGATTATCTCTATGCACCTTAGCTAAAATACTAGCTGCCGCTATGTTATAACTTTTTGCATCGCCCTTAATTATGCTCTCAAGCGGAATATCACACTCAAAGTTTAGAGCGTCAGTCAAAACCACTTTTGGCTTAATTTTTAGGTTTTCTACCCCTTTTTTCGCGCCTAATTTTGTAGCAGCCAAAATATTTATCTCATCTATAGTTGTCTCATCAACCTCTACTATTGAGTAAGCAATAGCGGTGTTTATTATTTTTTCAAACAAGGCTTCTCTCTTTTTTGGAGTAAGCTTTTTGCTATCATTTATGCCATCTATTATCTTGTCTTCATCCAAAGGCATAATAACAACAGCAACGACTACAGGTCCTGCAAGAGGCCCTCTTCCTGCCTCATCAAGTCCTGCAACAAGACCCAAATTTTTATATTGATTTTCATACTCAAACATATTATTTTGCATACTTATCTAAAATGATTTTTCCAAATCTACCCTTTCTAAAGTCATCAATTATCATACGAGCACATCTTTCATAATCAGGCTCATTTCCTTTCAAAACGCATTTCTTTGCAAGGCATATTTCATCAAAAATTTCGATAGTTTCTTTATCTTCAGTTTGAACGCTATACCTTTGCTCAAAAATATCGTTTTTACCGCCTTTAAATTCGTTTATAAAGTCGAAAGCAAGGTTTTCGATATCTAAAACGTCATCTTTAATTGAGCCCAAATAAGCCAAATGTTGAGCCACAGTTTTGTCATCAAAACTAGGCCACAAAGTTCCTGGCATATCAAGAACTTCGATACCATTATCGATAGTAACCCATTGTTTACCACGTGTAACACCTGGTTTATTACCAGTCTTAGTTCTTGCCTTACCACACAAATTATTAACTAGGGTTGACTTGCCAGTATTTGGCACCCCAACAACCATTGTTCTTATTATTTTATTTATATTTTTTGCCTTAGCCTTTTCTATCTTTTCTTCCAAAAGTTTTCTAATGATCGGAACAAGAACTCTAGTTGAATTTGACGCCGTGCTATCAAGAGCTATAGCGGTTGAGTTTTCTGTTGTAAAGTGAGCAATCCATTTGTTTAATTGTTGTTCATCTACAAGATCCGCTTTGTTTAGCACATATATAATAGGTTTATTTTGTGACATGCTAGATAGTTTTGGATTAACAGTAGAATAAGGCGCTCTACTATCCAGAACATAAATGATTACGTCTACAACTTTTATATCTTGTTCTATAAGTCTAAAGGTCTTGGTCATATGACCCGGAAACCATTGTATAGTCATTTTAATCTTCCTTTTTAAATAAATCTGGTCTACGTTCTTTGGTTATCTTGACACTTTGCTCATATCTCCACTCTCTCACCTTTTCGTGATTGCCAGATACAAGTACATCGGGTACTTTAAGCCCCATAAATTCGGCAGGACGGGTGTATTGTGGATATTCGAGTAAATTATTGGAAAAACTTTCCTCATCGGTAGAGCCCTCACTCAAGACTCCATCAACATATCTTGAAACAGAGTCAACAAGCACCATCGCAGGAAGTTCCCCTCCAGTTAAAACATAATCACCAATAGACACTTCTTCGTCAATACATAGATCAATAATTCTTTGGTCTATGCCCTCATAGTGCCCACAAACAACAATAAGGTGGTTATATGTTTTTGCGTAGTTGATAACTTTTTTACCTGTCAAAACATTGCCTCTTGGTGACATATATATAACATAAGAGTCATCAGTTTTTACCGACATAATAGCATCATATAGTGGTTGTGGAGTCATAAGCATACCAGCTCCACCACCAAATGGGTAGTCATCACATTTTTTGTGTTTATCTTTAGAAAAATCTCTAATATTAACTAAATTTACCGCTATTAAGTTTTTTTCTTGAGCCCTGCCCAAAATGCTCATTTTTAGATTTTCAAACATTTCAGGAAATAGAGTTAAAATATCTATTCTCATATCATAACCTCTTTTAGTCTTTCGGCTTTAACAACCATAGTTTTTGCCGACATATCTGCAGATATAACCATGTCTTTTACAAAAGGAAAAGTATGCACTCCCTTTCTTCCAACAATGGTATAGACATCAGCAGCACCATATTGTGCAATGTCAGTAATTTCACCATACTCTACGCCATTTTCGTCAAAAACTCTTACACCTATCATATCTTCGATAAAAAATTCTTGCTCGGCAAGTACTGGTCCATCTTCTCTTTTTATCTCAACTATTTTATTGCGCAAAGCCTCTACACCATTTGGCTCAACAATGCCTTCTACCATAATATAAGCAAAGCCTTGTCTTGCGGTAGCAGATTTTATATTATAAGTTTTACCATTAATAATCACGTATTTAAGGGTTTTAAAAAAGTCCATATCTTTGATAATAGGTTCAAGTTTCATCTCACCTTTTATGCCTTGTGGCTTTAAAACTTTTGCAATTTTTAATAAATCCATAATAATCTCCTAAAAACATATTAGCACAAAAATATAAAAAAATAAACTATGTAACTGAAATAACTTTTAACAATCTCAAAATTATATAAATAAAAAAACCACTAAACAATGTTTAGTGGCTAAAAATATTAAGATACTACTTTAACAACATATCTTTTCTTAGTTTTTGCAGAAACAGAACGAACAATTGTTCTAATACTTTGAACAACTTTTCCGTTTTTGCCAATAACTTTACCAGCATCACTTTCGGCTACTTTTACATTGATAACAATAGTTTTGCCGTCAAGTTCTGTTGTAACCTGCACTTGGTCTTTATTATCTACCAAATTTTCGATAATTACTTTAACAAAATTTTCCATATTCCCTTACTCCTATCTATTAAGCATTTTTAGATTCTTTTTTAGGAGCAGTAACTTTTTTAGAAGTGTATGGTTTTGCATCTTTAACAGCGCCGCTCTTTACAAGAATAGTTCTTGCAGTTTCAGTTGGTTGAGCACCGTTAGCAATCCATTTTGTTGCTTTGTCGTTGTCGATTTTGATTTCTTCATTTAGTGGGTTGAAGAATCCAAGAGTATCGATAACTTTGCCATCTCTAGCTGTTCTAGAATCAGCAACAACTACTCTATAAAATGGAGATTTTTTATCTCCCATTCTTGTTAGTCTAATTTTAACTGCCATTTGTATTTCTCCTTTATATTTTTATATATTTTACTAATTTATTAGTTAGTAACTAAGTAAGTTGTTTAGAACAAACCTTTGAACATACCACCTTTACGTTTACCGTTTAGCTGTTTCATAAGTTCTTTGCTTTGTTCAAATTGTTTTAGCAATCTATTAACATCTTGTATTTGAGTACCGCTACCTTGAGCAATTCTTCTCTTTTGAGAAGCTTTGATAAGGTCTGGGTTTCTTCTTTCCTTTTTGGTCATACTTTGTACGATTGCTTTGTTTTTGATAAGTTCTTTTTCGTCTACTTTCATACCTTTTAGCTTACTTGCTGCCCCTGGTATCATAGCAATAAGGTCATTGATATCTCCCATTTTGCTCATATTTTCCATTTGCACCAAATAGTCTTCAAAGTTGAAACTATTTTCTTTAAACTTCTTTTCAAGTTCTTTTGCTTGTTTTTCATCTACTGCAGTTTGGGCTTTTTCGATCAATGTTAATACGTCGCCCATACCAAGTATTCTTGATGCCATACGATCTGGATAGAAAGGCTCTAAATCGCCAATCTTTTCACCAACACCACAGAATTTAATAGGTTTGCCTGTAACTTCTCTAATAGAAAGTGCCGCACCACCTCTAGTGTCACCATCAAGTTTTGTAAGTATAACACCAGTAATATCAAGGTCACTATTGAATTTTTCGGCTACACCTACACTTTCTTGACCAAGCATAGAGTCAACTGTTAACAAAATCTCAGTAGGATTTACAGCTTTTTTGATTTCTTTTAATTCGTCCATCAACTCTTCGTTAATAGAAAGACGACCTGCAGTATCGATAATAACTGTGTCATACATCATTTTGTTTGCATATTCTATGGCTTGTTTTGCAGTTTTTACAGGACTTTGAGTTCCCTTTTCAAAAACTTCTACATTTGCAGTCTTTCCTACAACTTGAAGTTGTGAAATTGCCGCCGGTCTATATATATCTCCTGCTACAAGCAATGGCTTTTTGCCTTGAGATTTTAGGTGCATAGCAAGTTTGCCACACATAGTAGTTTTACCTGCACCTTGAAGGCCACACATCATAATAACTGTAGGAAGATTAGAACTTACTAGTAGTTTTGAATTGCTACTACCCATAAGTGCTGTTAATTCTTCGTTAACAATCTTGATTACTTGTTGCCCTGGAGTCAAGCTTTCTAGAATATTTTGACCAATAGCTTTTTCGCTAACACTAGCTACAAACTTTTTTGCTACCATAAAGTTTACGTCTGCTTCAAGCAAAGCAACACGAACTTCTCTCATAGCCTCTTTGATTTCTAGCTCAGTTAGACGACCTCTTTTGGTAAGTTTACTAAAGATATGGTTAAGTCTAGTAGATAGCCCTTCAAAAAGTCCCATCAAAAATCCTCCAAAATACTATTTAAGTTAGCTTTGGCCTTTTGGGTATCACTATTTTCTATGCAGTCAATAGTGCTATTTACTTTTTCTTTTATTGCATTAAATCTTTTCAAAAGTCCTAGTTTATCTTCATAATTTTCTAGCACCTTCAAAGTTCTTTTTATAAGGTCATTAGCAGCTTGTCTAGTAACCCCATAACTTTCTGCAATCTCAGTCAAAGATAAATTGTTATCCAAAAAGTCAGTTAGCATATTTTTTTGTTTGTCGGTAAGCAAATTGCCATAAAACTCAAACAACATACTACTATTAAATTGCTGAGTAATATTCATAACTTGCTCCTTGTAAAGTAAACTTACTTTACATAGTATATACCTATATATATTGTTTGTCAAGCATAAATTTTAACTTTTCATCTAAAAATTAATCTAAAATAGCGGAAACAAATTCTTCGCTATTAAACTCATCTAAATCGTCAAGTCCTTCACCAACACCAATAAAGCAAACTGGAACATTAAGCTCTTGAACAATAGAAAATACTACTCCACCTTTGCTTGTTCCATCAAGTTTGGTAAGAACTATGCCATCTATACCAACAGCATCTTTGAAAGCGTTAACTTGAGATATTGAGTTTTGGCCGATTGTAGCGTCTAGTACAATAAGGTTGCAAACATTTGCTTCTTCCCATTCTCTACCGATTACTCTACCAATTTTTTTAAGCTCTTCCATAAGATTTACTTTGGTATGAAGTCTACCAGCAGTGTCTACAATCAAAACGTCTGTCTTTTTAGCTTTAGCTGAGGCAATACCATCGTATACTACAGCTGCAGCATCAGCTCCTTCTGTATGTTTTACAATTTTTACATCGCTACGTTTTGCCCACTCATTTAGTTGCTCACTAGCAGCCGCTCTAAAAGTATCTCCTGCAACCAAAGTTACAGACTTGCCTTTCTTTTTAAAATAATTAGAAAGTTTACCGATAGTAGTTGTTTTTCCTACGCCATTTACACCTACAACCAAGATTACTTGTGGATATTCCCACTCATATTTTGGGGCATTGTCCAAAATATCAATAAGTACAGTCTTTAGAGCGTTTTTCGCCTCTTCTGCCTTATAAATCTTTTGTTTTTTAATCTCTTGTTTTAGGTTTTCGATGATGGTTGCAGATGTTTCTGCACCAATATCTGAGCTAATTAGTATAAATTCAAGTTCATCATAAAAATCGTCATTAATTTCGCCAAGCCCGAACAAACTGTTTAGCTTGTTAACAAAATTGTCTTTAGTCTTTTTAAGTCCATTTAATAATTTAGTAAAAAATCCCATAATCCACCTTTATAACATATTTATTATAATACAAAATATAAAAAAACAAAACAATATTTAGTAAAATACTGTTTTGCTCTTTTAATTTTATTTTGCGTTTTTAACTGCTTCACTAAGGTTAACAGAAACTTGTTTAGAAACACCTTTTTCTTCCATAGTGATACCATATAGTCTATCAGCAAGTTCCATAGTTGGTTTTCTGTGGGTTATAACTATAAATTGAGTTTCTTGAGAGAATCTCTTTAGGTATCTTGCAAATCTATCTACGTTAGCATCGTCTAGCGCTGCCTCTATTTCGTCAAGAAGACAGAAAGGCATTGGACGAAGTTTAAGTATAGCAAATAGAATAGCAATAGCAGTAAGTGCTTTTTCACCACCAGATAGAAGGGTGATACTTTGTAGTTTTTTGCCAGGTGGCTCAGCTACAATTTCTACACCAGCAGCTAGTGGGTCTTCACTTTCGGTAAGTTCAAGTCTTGCATTACCGCCACCAAATAGCTCTTTGAATATCTTGCTGAAGTTTTCTTGAATCTTATTAAATTCAGTTTCAAATCTAGTAATCATTTCTGTAGACAACTCTTTGATTACTTGGACAAGGTCTTCTTTAGCCTTCATCAAATCATCAACTTGAGTTCTATAATGTTCGTATCTTTCACAAACAAGTTTGCTCTCTTCGATAGCGTTAACGTTAACATGACCAAGTTTAGAAATTTCTTTTTTAAGAAGTGCTGTTTGAGTAAGGCCTTCTTTGATATCATAATCTTCTTGTTTAAATGGTAAACAAGTCTCATATGTAAGTTCATAATCTTCAAAAATCTTCTCTTGCATAGCTTCGATATCAGTATCAACTTTTGTAAGTGAAGCTTCTTCTTGATATCTCTTGTCAAGAGCTCTGTTTTGCTCACCAGTAAGCACAGATCTTTCGTCATCGTACTTTTTGATTTGTTGTTGAAGATTTGCTTTGTGTCCGTCTAATGATGCTAGTTTTGTTTTTACTTCATCTAGTTCTTTTACTGATTTTTCAGTAGAAGCTTTGTCTTTACTCTCATCAACAGATAGAGTTGCTCCAGAAATAGCACCATCTAGTTGACCGATAACATCTTCTAGGTCAACAATGTTTCTATCTGTTACAGTAATAGAATTTGTAAGTCTTTCGATTTCGCCATCAAGAGCCATAATTTCACTTTCGATACTAGCAATATTTACTTTAATTGCAGTCATATCTTCGTGGTATTTATCTTTTTGAGCTTTTAGGTCGTTATAAATCCTTTGTCTCATTTCAATATTTTCTTCAGCATCAGATTTAGTAACTTCCATTTCGTCTTTGCCATCTACTTGAGCTATAGCCTTTGAGATAAGTTCAATTCTCTCAAAAACTGCAAGTCTTTCTTGAGCAAGGGCCATTCTTTCTTTATCGTGCTCTTCAATAAAGATATTAAATTGTTCAAGAAGTTGACTCTTTTGAGCGTTGTTTACTTGAGTTGACACTGCTTGAGCGTTTGCTTTTTCAAGCTCTAGTGAAAGCGCTGCAAGTTTTTTATCATAAACTTCTTTATCAGCTTTTCTACTATCAAGAGATTTTCTTAGTTTTTCTAGCTGTTTAGAAAGTTCTTCTATTTCTGCATCACGCATCAAAATATTAGATGTTATAGCTTTTTTGCTACCACCAGACATAGAACCTTGTGGGTTGATTACATCGCCATCTAGCGTTACGATTTTGAAAGCAAAGTTACTTGCCTTTGCCAAAGAAGCTGCATCATCGATAGTATCTACGACTACAGTTCTACCAAGTAGTGACTCAAAAATATTTTTCAATTTTTTGTCATATTTTACAATGTCACTAGCTACGCCGTGGCAGTGATTTCTATTTAAGAATTTTTCTTCTCTTCCGTCCAAAACTTTTGGCTTCATAGAAGAAATAGGAAGAAATGTTGCTCTACCTAAATTGTTTTGTTTTAGGTAATTAATAAGAGCCTTACCATCATCTTCATCACTAGTAATGATGTTTTGAACGGCATTACCAAGTGCTACTTCGATAGCGGTTTCAAAACCTTGAGGAATAGTCATTGATGCTGCAACAACACCAACAATCTTGCTCTTTAGTTCTTTGTTGTGTTCGCTATCTTGCATAAGTCTTTTTACAGAATAGTTAAAGCCATCATAATCTCTTTGCATATCTTCCAAAACTTTCTTTCTGTTTTCCATAATTTGAATGTTAGAAGATGAGTTTATGATATATTCGTTATTTTCATCATTTTGAGTTTTTAATTCTTGTAAAGAATTAGATATTGTTTCAACTGTTTGCTTAGCTTTGATATATGCATCATAAGCGTCAGTTGCTTCTTGAGAAATAACTAATTGTTCTTTTTGTCTTTCTGCAATCTTTGATACCAAACTTTCAATCTTTTTGTCCAACTCTTCTAGGTTTGCAGTATACGCTACTTTTTCAGCCTTCAAAGCAGACAAATTTGATTTGATATCAGTAAGTTTAGACAAAGCATCAATCATTTGTTTTTGTTTTAGGTTAGCTTCTTGTTCGCTTTGGGTTAATTCATCTACGATAGCCAAGTATTTATCAGAAATATCGCTAGAATGTTTTTTCAAAGTTTCAAGATAGGTTTGTTGATTTACTTTTTTGTCTTGATTTGATTTTAGTTGAGCAATCATCATATCTTTGCTTGTTTTTTGTCTTTCAAGTTCAGCTTTCTTTTGCTCATACTCTTCTTTCAAAAATTTAATTCTTTCTCTTACAACATTTGCCTCACCAGCACGTTTTTCAAGGAAAACTGTAAGGTGCAATATACGGTCATGAAGTTCGTTCATAGTTTTGTCTATTTTGCTAACTTCGTCCATACTTTCGTTGTATTTGTTTGTGGCTAAGTTAATGCCTTTTTGCTTCAATTCTATTTCTTCGTTTAAAGCATCAATTCTCTCTTGAATCTTTGCCTTAGTTGACGCTGCAGATTCGTATTGATAAATGTAGTTGTTTACTTCATACTTTTTAAGTTCATCTCTAAACTCTAAGAATTTTTTTGCAGCTTCGGCTTGTCTTTGAAGTGGTCCTACTTGTCTTTCTAGCTCGTCTAAGATAATTTGAACACTGTTTAGGTTTTCTTGTGTTCTCTCTAGTTTTCTTTCGTTTTCTACTTTTCTTGCTTTAAACTTAGCAATTCCTGCAGCCTCTTCAAAGATTGCTCTACGGTTTTCAGGCTTAGAGCTGATAATTTCTTCTACCTTACCTTGACCGATAATAGAATAACCTTCTCTACCAACACCAGAATCATGCAAAGCATTAGTTATATCTTTTAGACGGCATGGTGTTCTATTGATAAGGTATTCACTTTCGCCAGAACGATATAGTTTACGAGTGATAACAATTTCATCAAAGTCAAGATTGAAGTTTCTGTTTGTGTTATCAAAAACTAGTGATACCTCACAATAACTCAAGCTTTTTCTTTTTTCTGTACCATTAAAGATAACGTCTTGCATAGAACTACCACGAAGGTTTTTAGAGCTTTGTTCACCCAAAACCCATCTAATAGAGTCTGCAACATTACTTTTTCCACAGCCGTTAGGTCCTACAATTGCAGTAATACCAGAGTCAAATTTAATAACTGTCTTATCTGCAAATGATTTGAAACCTGCAAGTTCGATTTGTTTGAAATTCATTAGTTAATTTCCTTTTAGTATATTTATTGCATTTTTTGCAGCTACTTTATCAGCCTCTTGCTTGGTCTTGCCAGAGCCAGTCGCCACAATTTTATCATCTATTACAACAGCTCTTACAAAAAGTTCATCATCTTTTTCCAAATCAATATAATTTGGTCTTATATGCTCTTTTTGTACAAGCTCTTGCAAAGTTGTCTTATAATCTAAATTATTCTCAGCAAGAAAACTGATTTTTGCTTCAAAATCTATATTTTGACACACAAAGTTTCTTGCACTATCTAGGCCACCATCAAGATAAATAGCACCCAAAACACTCTCAAAGACATCAGATTTTAGTTTGGTTGATAGTTCTTGTTTTTTCAAACTTCCACCTATTTTTAGGTGCTCCATCAAACCAAGCTTTTCTACTATTTCACTCAAAGAATATTTATCAACTATTTGTTTTTTCCACTCGGTTAGTTTGCCTTCGTCTTCTTTGTATAAATGATAGATTTTTTCTCTTACGATAAGTTCCAAAACACTATCACCCAAAAACTCAAGCCTTTCACCACTATCAATTTTGTGTTCGTTGCCATAAGTTGAGTGAGTCAAAGCCCTGTCCAAAAGGCTTTTGTCACAAAAATGATAACCTAGTAATTTTTCAATATTTTCCATATATTAGCCTTCTACATTAATAGCAGGAATGTTTTGCTCGATAGTTTTGATAAACTCAGACTCATGCATCTTCATTACTTGCTCTACACATCTAAGTATAGCCAAACTATCACTAGAGCCATGAGATTTTATCACAAGTTTTCTAACCCCTAAGAAAGGTGAACCACCATAGTTTGAAGTGTTAAGTTTTGCTTTAATACCTTTAAAAGCGCCTCTCATAAATAGTGCACCAATTTTAGCAACAAAACTTGATTTTATTTCTTTCTTTACTTGGCTTAGAGCAAACATAACAGCACCTTCTGTAGATTTTAGAAGGATATTGCCATAAAAACCATCAGCCAAAACGATATCGTATTCGCCTGACATAAAGTCTCTTGCTTCCATATTTCCTACAAAGTTAATACCTGGCATTTCTTTCAAAAGGCCAAAGCACTCTTTAGTAAATTCATTACCTTTTTTATCCTCAGTACCAATGTTTAAAAGTGCAACTCTTGGGTTTTCTATTCCAACAACAGATTTCATATAGGTAGTTGCAAGTAACGCAAAATGGCAAAGGTTAATTGGTTTGCAATCAACGTTAGCACCTGCATCTACAAGCATAACTTGACCACCATTTTTTGTTGGCAAAATAGGAGAAAGACAAGGTCTTGATATGCCCCTTATTCTACCTACCTTCAAAAACGAACCAGTCAAAATCGCACCTGTTGATCCTGCAGAAATAAGACCTGCAACATCAGGGCTTTTTAAAATATCAAAAGCTCTTACCAAAGAAGAATCAGTTTTGTGTTTGATAGCGTCTGTTGGCGTGTCGTCATTTGTGATAACATCTTCTGCATTTACAATAGAGATTTTATCGCCAGTATAGTTTAGCTCTTGCAAAACTTTTTTTATCTCTACTTCTTTGCCTGTCAAGATAATCTCAACATCATATTGACTAACCGCTCTTACAGCGCCTTTTACTATTTCAAATGGGGCTTTGTCGCCACCAAAAGCATCAATTACTATTTTCATAAAATCCTCACATTACAAAGTATATTATACATAAATATATTATATTTAGCAAACAATTTTTTAGCATTTGAAAAGGTGTAGGCAATAAAAAAGCAGACAAAAAACTGTCTGCTAAAAAACTAATTAAATTGTTTTAATTATTTGCTTTCTTTTTCTTCTTTTTGAGCTACTCTTTCTTTTCCGTCATAGTAACCACAAGCTTTACAAACTACGTGAGGTTGTTTAAGCTCTTTGCAATGTGGACACTCAACAAGAGTAGGAACACCAGCCTTCCAGTTAGCTTTACGGCTATTTTTTCTTGCTTTTGATACTTTAACCTTTGGAACTGCCATTTTTATCTATCCTCCTGCTTATATTTCAATTTATAAAATGGATTGTCTTGATTATCAAGCTCTTGTTTTATCTGTTGACAATTACAAGAGTGATAATTCAGGTTCTTGCCACACCTATCACACAAACCTTTACAATCATCTTTGCAGACGATTCTTGAAGGTAGGTTTTCAAAAAAGTTGTCAACAACCATTGGTGTAACATCTACCGAAGTAGAACCTATTTCATAATAGTTACTATCATCACTATTGCTTTTTGCAAAAACTTCTTCTATAGGAAATGTAAAACTCTTTTCTAAATCTTCTCCACACAAGTCGCAAAATGCTTTGATCGAAACCTCAGCATTAGCTGTAAGCTTTAATGCTTCAAACTCATAAACAAGAGTGCCTACAAGTCTGCAAGGAGATGTAAAAGTGTAACCTTTTTCCTCTATTAAATTATTATCCATAGGCACGTCAATAGCAAAATCTATTGCCTTGCCTTGTGAGTTTTTAGCAATTTGAAAATCTAATAACATATAAAACCACGACCTATTATAATCAAACTAACGTAATTTGTCAACTATTATTTGTTTGAAATTACTTTTTTTGTTTCTCTAGCGATCAAAAGTTCTTCATCTGTAGGAATAATATATACTTTTACCTTAGAATTTGGTTTAGTAAGTAAGTTTACTTCGCCTCTTTTGAAGTTTCTGTTTGCCTCAAAGTCAAAATCAACACCAAGGTATTCCATATCTTTCATTACGCCTTCTCTTAGTTCAAAGCTATTTTCACCAATACCAGCGGTAAAGATAATAGCGTCTGGACCATTAAGTGCAGCAGAATAAGAACCAATGTATTTTTTCAATCTATAGTAGCACATATCAAGTGCTAGTCTTGCTCTAGCATTACCTTCGCCAGCTGCGGCATTAACATCTCTGTTGTCAGAAGAAATACCAGTAATACCCAAAAGACCACTCTTTTTGTTTACTGTGTTAGTAAATTCAGCAATAGACATACCAGTTTTGTTCATGATATGCTCTGCAACTGCTGGGTCAAAGTCACCACTACGTGTGCCCATGATAAGACCTTCAAGTGGAGTAAGTCCCATGCTTGTATCAAAACATTTACCATTTTTTACAGCAGACACACTAGCACCGTTACCTACGTGACAAATAATAAGTTTTAAATCTTCTGGATTTTTGCCCATAACACGTGCAGCTTCACCTGTAATGAATTGGTGGCTCATACCGTGGAAACCATATCTTCTTACGCCATAGTCTTCACACCACTCATAAGGAAGTGCATATCTATATACGTATTCTGGCATAGTAGAATGGAACGCAGTATCAAAAAGTGCTACGTTAGGAGTGTTTGGCATAACTTCTTGACATGCTTTAATTCCTGCAATATTTGGAGGCATATGTAGAGGTCCTAGTGGTACTAGTTCATCTAGCGCTTCCATAACAACTGGGGTAATTAGGGTCGCATCGTCAAATTTTGTGCCACCATGCAAAACTCTGTGTCCAATAGCAGAGATTTCATCAAAGCTTTTGATTACTCCAATTTTGTCATCTTGCAATGTTTCAAGAACAAGTTTCAAACCTTCTTTATGGTTTGGAAGTAGTTGATTAATTGTTGTAGCTGTTCCGTTTGCTTTGTGTACAAGTCTAGAGTCTTTTAAACCGATTTTTTCAACTAAACCTTTTGCAATAACGTTTTCGTTTTCCATATCAATAAGTTGATATTTGATAGAACTACTACCTGCGTTTATAACTAATATTTTCATTATTTTCTCCTTAAATTGTTTGTGTTTGGATAACAGTAACTGCTGTCATAACAACGATGTCTTCTACATGGCAACCTCTTGATAGGTCGTTAACAGGGAATCTAAAGCCTTGTTGAATTTGACCAACTGCTTGAAGTCTACCAAATCTTTCTGCAATTTTATAACCGATATTTGCACTAGTAAGGTCTGGGAATACCAAAATGTTTGCCCTACCCGCTACTTTACTCTTTGGAGCTTTTAGCTTACCTACAGATTCGATAATTGCAGCGTCTAGTTGCATCTCGCCATCTACCTCTGCAATACCTTTTAGTCTCTTTTGAGTAAGTTTTACAGCATTTCTGATTTTTTGTAATTCATCACTATTGCCGCCACTACCCATAGTAGAAAATGATAGCATTGCAACTCTTGGTTCAATATCAGCAAGAAGTTTTGCAGTTTCTACTGTAGAAACTGCAACGTCTGATAGTTGGTTTTCATCTAAAGTAATGTTTAGGCTAGTGTCTGCAAAGAAAATAACATTGTTTTCACCAAATTTTAATTTGTCAGTACCAACAAACATTGTACAAGAAGAGATAGTTTTGATTCCTTCTTTTGCTTTGATTATTTGAAGACCTGGTCTTAGAGAATCTGCAGTTGATGTTTCTGCACCACCTAGTGTGCTATCTGCATATCCGCAATAAACCATCATAGCAGCAAAGTAAAATGGGTTTTCTACAGTTTTCTTTGCTTCTTTTTCTGTCATACCTTTTGCTTTTCTAAGTTCATATAACTTTTCAGTAAATTCTGGCAAAAGTTCACTCTTTTTAGGATTAATAATAGTAGCACCAGTTAGTTTATAACCCTTTGCCAATATTTTTTCCTCATCACCTAAAAGAATTGGTCTTGCAACCTTCTTTTTTAAGATGATTTCTACAGCCTTTAGTATTCTGTCGCTAATTTCTGCTTCAGGAAACACTATAGACTTGTCAAGTTTACTAGCTTTTTGTAGTAATTGTTTAACTTTCATTTTTGCACCCCTAAATTGTTTGTTATTTAACTATTTTTAGTATATACTTACTATAATACAAAACAACTAAAAAGTAAATTAAAAAAATATGAAAACAGATAAAATATGTGTAATAATTTGCGAATATAACCCTTTGCACAATGGTCACAAATTACTTATCGACAAGGCTCGAGAATTAAGTGGCTGTAATTTTGTTGCCTGTATTATGAGCGGAAACTTTAGCCAAAGAGGTAACCCTTGTATATTAAATAAATATAGCAGAGCCCACCTTGCCCTACTTGCAGGAGCAGATATAGTCTTGCAACTGCCAACACCATATGCGTGTTCTTCGGCAGAAGTTTTTGCAAGGGGTGGTATCAATATCGCAAACAGCCTAAAAAATGTCTCTCACATCATCTTTGGTAGTGAGTGCGGAGATATAACTAAACTCAATGAAGTTGCTGACTTTTTTGCAAAAGAGCCAAAAGACTATCAAACCCTTTTGAAAAAACACCTGGAAAATGGCAATAGTTATCCAAACGCAAGAAACAAAGCAATAGAAGACCTTGCAAAAGATGGCAAAATATCTAGCGCTTTTGTTGATATTATTAACAAACCAAACAATATCTTGGGAATTGAATATCTAAAAGCCCTAAAACAAACCAAAAGTAAGATTATTCCGCTTACAATAGAGCGTCAAGGTGAAGATTATAATAGTAAAAATTTATCAACCTACGCTTCAGCCAGTGCCATAAGAGAGCTTTTGCTTGACAAAAAAGGTCTAAAAAATAGCGAAAAATATATGCCTTCTGAGTGCTACTCTACCTTTAAAGATTGTGTAGAAAAACAAACGGTCAACACAAAACTTTTTGATGACCTAAAAATGTTTACTCTAAAAACAAAAAGTGTAGACACTCTAAAAAATATCTTTGACGTAACAGAAGGCCTTGAAAATCGTTTACACTCTCTTGCTAGAGAAACAACTACATTTTCAGACTTTGAAAACCTTTGTAAAACAAAAAGATATAGTAGCGCTAGGTTAAACCGTATTTGCCTTGCATCTATGCTAGATATTACAAAAGATATCACAGACAATGTTTACACAAACAACCAACCTTTTATCAAGGTTTTGGCTATTAAGAAAAATAATATAATGAGTTTACTAGATAGTACAACACCACTAATTATAAGAAACAATGATATACCAAAGCTATCTTCAACCGCTCAAAAATTAATCGAAATAGAAGATAGAGCTGATGCGCTTTATAATCAATTAATAAACGTGCCAACTACTCTACCTTATCTATACCAACCAACACTTATACTAAACAAATAACATAGGAGAAATAACAATGCCAAAAAGAGAAAATTATATCAGCTGGAACGACTACTTTATGGGGGTTGCTCTACTTGCCGCAAAAAGAAGTAAAGATCCAAACTCTCAAGTAGGTTGCTGCATCGCAACCGAAGATAATATCATCGTATCTGTGGGATACAATGGTTTTCCTAGGGGTTGTAGCGACGACGACTTGCCTTGGGAACGTGAAGGAGATTGGGGCGACACAAAATACCCATATGTAGTTCACGCCGAACAAAATGCAATTCTAAATAGTTTTAGAAACCTAAACGGCTGCAAACTATTTGTTACATTATTTCCATGCAACGAATGTTGTAAAGCCATTATCCAATCAGGAATTAAAGAGGTATTTTATCTAAGTGACAAATACGCAACTAGCAAAGAAACAATCGCTTCAAAAAGAATGTTTAACCTAGCTGGAATCAAAACTACAAAGTTTACCCCTAGCCAAGATACATTAACAATCGACTATAGAGTTGACAAATAATAAAAAATAAGAGCCATAATATGTCGGCTCTTTTTTTATTTTATTAACCTTTAATTTAACCCCAAAATATTTCTAAAAATAAGCCATAGTATAATATTATCCACTCAATCATACAATAAATTATGTCAAAAACAAAAATAAACTATTTTCAAATAGCCTTTATATTCTTATCATTTTTTATTTTTATAACTATCATACTAAACCCAAACTTATATTTAGGTTCGGTTTCAAAAGGCATACTTTTATGGGCAACAATTATTTTGCCAGGGCTCGTGCCATTTGTCTTTTTGTCTAATATAATGAGCAAACTTCCATATACATATACAATCTGCGCCCCTTTATCCTACCTTACAAAAAAATGTTTCCGCTCCCCCATCTGCACAGGTTACATATACTTTATGAGCATACTATCTGGTTATCCTTTGGGAGCAAAATTAATAAAAGATTTCCACGCAGCAGGTCACCTAACAGACCTTCAGGCAAAAACCGCAACTGCTTTTTGCTCTACCTCTGGCCCGATATTTATGATAGGTAGCGTAGGCGTTGGATTACTCAACAATTACAAAAGCGGAATAATAATATTTTGTGCACATATTTTAGCATCGTTTGTTAATGGCATTTTATTCCGTCAAAAAGACAACCAACCCAGCACCCCGATATTAAATCACAATCCAAACAACCTATTGAGCAACAGCATGGAACAAACGGTCATCTCCTGTATATTTGTAGGCGGTTTTATTTCTTTTGCCTATCTTCTTATTGACATTTTGTCAAATGTCGGAATCCTTAGCATAATTGGAAACTTTGTCGATAATATACTTTTGTTTGGCAAAGCAAACTTCGGTCAATATCTTGCAAGTGGTATGTTTGAGGTAACTAGAGGTTGTTTAGATTTGTCACAAAGCAACCTAAGTATTATGTCAAAAACTATAATTGCAACAGGCCTTACTGCCTTTGGGGGGTTATCTGTGCATTTGCAATCAATGGGTTTTTTGTCTGCGGCAAATATAAAGTACACTTTCTTTTTAAAAACAAAAATAGCACATACTGTGATTGCAGTAGTGCTATCTTATATACTATGTATTATATTCTTTTAATTAATCATTTTGAGCAAAGAATCTTGCATATGCGCCAGTTATATTTCTTAGGTTTTCTTTAAGTACTTTTTCAGAGCCACCTACTTCATTTATGGCGATCATAAGTGAACTCAAAAGCAACATATCTTTAAGCTCACAAACTTTAATAAGGCCTTTTAGAATAATTACAACATTTTCTCTTCTTACTGCTTTTTTGATATAAGGAGCAAGTTGTTGCATATACTCTGCTTGAGTCTTGATTTCTTCAAACAAAACATCAAGAGCTGTCTTTTCGATTTTTATATCTTCAGGGATAGCCATAGAAACTGCGATTTCTTCTTCAGCCTCTTCTTCTACAACTTCTACCTTTTGACCTTCTAGTTGTTCTTTGATCTTTTGGTCGATTATGCTTAGTTCTTCTTTTGGTTCTTCCTTCTTTCTTGGCTCTGTAGAAACATCAAATAAACCCGCTATACTGTCTCTAAAAGGAATGATTACATGTTCAGAGAACTTATCATATTCTTCGTTTTGACCTTTTGCAAAAGGAAATTGAGTCTTTAAAAAGTAATTGAAGTCAACTCTCTTGCTATCGATTTGAACAAGCAAACAAAATACTATTGGTATAAGTTTGTAAGTCTCTGTAGGCAAAGCAAATGATGCATTTTCTGTACCAGTTTTTACGCAGCACTTCTTTAGCTCGTATTCAAAGTCAAAATTAATCATACACTCAGCAAGTAGATTATAAATATCCCCACTACTAGCAATAGCCTTCAAAATTTTTGATATTTTAATATCCGCAAGGATAAATTTACCATTAATAAATTCGTTACAAGCCTCTACAAAATCTTGTACTTCATTTAGTTGTTCTGCAGTCAAATTAGCCATAAAAAATACCTCTATAAGATAAATATATCATAATAATTTTTAATTGTAAAACGATTATTAAAAGTCAAATTAAAATAATATTAACAAAAACCATCTAAAAAACATTGTTTTATCTTATCCCTTGTGTTATAATTAAATGTCGAATTATAAAATACGGGGATAATAATATGGATTTTGTTGCTGACGCAATGGTAAACAAGTTAATATTATTGTTTGTACTTGACAAAATGGAGATTCCACTTACCGAAAACTCAATTATTGACATTTGTACAAGTAGAAACGGTTGGCTAAACTATATGGACTGCAAAGAGGTCCTATATCAACTACTAGAAGCCAAATTTATCTACAAAACAGACAATAAACCAAAAACTATCCGCACTGAAACTGATGTAAAAAACGATGCAGTATTTAACATCACCTACGACGGAAGGAACTGCATATCACACTTTTTCAACCGCATACCACTTAGCATGAGAGAAGAAATTTCTGCCTTTGCTAAACAAAACCGTATGACATTTAAACGTAGCCAAGAATATGTTGCAGATTATTTCAAAAACACCGAAGATGGCTCACATACAGTTGTTCTTCGTATCAAAGAACCTATGATGCCTCAATCAATGTTTGAAATAAAACTAAAGAGCCCTACTCGCCATGCAGCAGTAAATGCTTGTAAAAAGTGGCAAGAAAAAGCCCCTCAAATATACGAATACATTTTCGAAAATCTAATTGATAACAACTAAAAAACAACTTACCATTTATTTGATAAGTTGTTTTTTTTGTTATATTTTATCAATATTATATTTATCAGCTAAAGCTTCATAATCTTTCAATGTTTTTGCAGATGCAGCATCGTTTTTAACTTCATCTAATTTTTCATTAAATCTTCTTGTATTTTCATTTTTGATATCTACCAATTTTTGTTCATATTTCTTAACAATATTATTTCTAAAAAGATATATTCCAATTACAATAGCACCAATAGCAATTAAAGGAATAGATGTAGGAATAACCATAGATTTTTCCATATTAATATAAGTACCTAAAGGAATAAACAATGATAAAAGCAATAACAACCCCATAGCAGCAATATATCCACCAATCCAAACCATAGCCTTTGGAAATTTATTTTTTTGCTCTGGTTTTTTAACATAATCTACTCTTTCAGCAACACTAGCACTCGCAGATTTACTTATTAACTTTTCTTTATAATAATTAATTTTTGCATTTTGTCTTAATGTATCAATCCATTCTTTTTCACTAGCATTTGGGGCAACCTTTGTTGCAGTATTAAGTCCCCTTAATAATTCTTCTAAAATTTGATCAAAGTTATAGTCCCCCAAACCATCATTTTTGCCATACAACCATTGATACTCATCTTCCATGTATGCAGCATAGTGCATAAGTACAAGACATCTCCAACCATCATAGTTTGTTGGATCTTTTTTTACCACTTCGTGAGCTAGGTTGTATGCAGTTTTGCATAGTGTAGGATCTAGATTTGTTCCTTCTAGCTTAAGATTAACATAATCATATCCAGCAGCTTTTAAAGTCTTATAGGCTTTTTCCAAATCCTTTTTTACTTTTGAGTCTGTTGTTTCACCATAATATATGTTTGTAGAATTATCTACATTTGTAATGTTTGTAACATTAATTACTTTTTCTGTTATAAACTCAGTGCCACAATGTTCGCAAACGCCTTTTTCCTGGCTATCATCTACCTTGATTGATGATCCGCACATTGTACATTTTGCAGCTACCATTGCCATAATATTCTTCTCCTTTGCTTTGATTTTGTGTCAATTTTTGACACACTCATCTTGTCTAAAGTATACCTTTCTCCCAAAAAAAATGTCAAGCGTATTTAATTAATTCCTTATTATTAGGTCACTTTATAATAAAAAACAAAACCTATCATATTTTTGATAGGTTTTTTAATATTATTATTGTTCTAGCGGTTTTTCTTTTGGAGTCAACGAATAATCAACATCCTTATTTCGCCCTAAAATCTCTTCTCTATTTAGAGATTTAGAAATATATTGTTCATAGCCATCTCTATATATTTGATATCCATGACTTTCATAAAAATCTTTTGAGTATTCTGCACCTTCACCATCTGGATAAAATCTACCATCGACAAATGATGCACGGCTTCGACATGCATAGTCTTCAAAGCAATTTAGCATAACAGTCCCCACGCCTGTTCTCAAAAAGTCAGGATCACTCACTTTAAATGACCAAATATAAGCAGTGCCATCTTTTAGTCTAAAATTTAAATATCCTATTTGGTGCAAATCTTTGCTATCATATGCAGTGATAGAGTTTGTGCTATCATAAAATTCCCCTCTTTCAAGTTCTAGCTGCACCTTTCTGTCGTCTTTTACTATAAATTCTTTCATACTTTTAGTATAACATTTATAATATAGTTTTTCAATAATCTAACTATATTTTTTGATTAAAAACTTATGTTCTATTTCAAATAGCAACAAAAAACTAGGTAACACTTTACCTAGTTTTTATATGTTTTATATTACAACGCTTTGATTGCTTCGATAATTGTTTCTTTCAAAGCTTTGTTTTTCTCAAGTTTTGCTTTTTCGTTTTCTATCATTTGCGCTGGAGCTTTGTTTACAAAACCAGGGTTTGATAGCATCTTTTCGCTTCTTGAGATTTCAAACTCAACTGCAGTTAATTCTTTGTTTAGTCTGATTAATTCTTGTGAACTATCAATCATAGAACTCATAGGAATAAATACTTTAGCTATGTCAAATATCATTGTAACTGAGTTAGAATCAACGTCTTTTTCGTCGTATACAAATGATACTTCACTTGCAGTTGTAAGTTTTGCGATATATTTTGTAGAATAAATCAAGATATTTTCATCTTTGATTGCCATGATAACTACTCTGATTTTTTTGTTATCAGGGATATTCTTTTCGTTACGAGCATTACGGATATTTCTTATAATGTTCATAATATCTAGAGTGCTCTTTGATTCTTTAGCAAAGTTATATGCTTTGTTAACTTCTGGCCAGTTAGAAATTACGATACTTTCATCATGTTTTGGAAGTGAAAGGTAAATTTCTTCTGTAATAAATGGAATAAATGGGTGAAGCATTTTTAGAAGTGCAGTAAGTACATAAATAAGTGTTGCTACTGTTGCCTCTTTTTCACTTTCGCTATCGCTCATAATGTGAGTTTTTGCAAGTTCGATGTACCAGTCACAAAACTTAGTCCAGAAGAAATCATAAAGTTCACTAGCAGCCATACCGATATCGTATTTTTCAAACTTATTATCGATACTTTCGATAAGTTTGTTAAGTTCAGTCAAGATCCATTTATCTGCCATATTTAGTGTTACGTCAGCAAGGTCTTTAACTTTAACGTTTTCAGTTTGCATCAAAACAAATCTACTAGCGTTCCAGATTTTATTGATGAAGTTTCTGTTTAATTCAACTTTCTTTTCTGAGAATTTGCTATCCATATCGATAGAAACACCATTAAATAGTGAGAATCTCAATGTATCTACGCCAAATTCTTCGATAATCTCTACAGGGTCAACGCCGTTGCCTAGGCTCTTACTCATTTTTTTGCCTTTGGCGTCTTTTACTGTTCCGTTAATCAAAACTTCTTTAAATGGGATATCTCCCCTATACTCTAGACCACTAAATATCATTCTAGCAACCCAAAGTTGTATGATTTCTTGAGCAGTAACCATTACGTTTGTTGGGTAGAAATAGTCAAGCTCTGGTGTTTTTTCTGGATAACCCAAAGTTGATAGTGGCCATAGCGCTGAGCTAAACCAAGTATCCAAAGTATCTTCTTCTTGAACTAGGTGTTTGCTACCGCACTTAGGACATACTGTTGGGTCTTCCATTTCAACGATAACTTCTCCGCAATCTTGACATGTAAAGATAGGAATACGGTGACCGCTCCAAAGTTGTCTTGAAATACACCAGTCTTTAATGTTTTTCATCCAGTGAAGGTAGATTTTTTTGAATCTTTCTTCAGTGAAGTGTACGCTATCATTTTCTACTACTTCAATAGCTGGTTTTGCAAGTTCATCCATCTTAACAAACCATTGACTAGAAATAAGAGGTTCGATAACTGTTTTGCATCTATCACAATGACCTACATTGTGTGTATAATCTTCAATTTTAACTAGATTGCCTAGTTTTTCAAGTTCAGCAACTACGGCCTTTCTTGCGTCCATTCTGTCCATACCGGCAAATTTACCAGCAAGTTCGTTCATTCTGCCGTCTTCATCGATAACTTTGATAACCTCAAGGTTGTGTCTTAGGCCTACCTCAAAGTCATTAGGGTCATGTGCAGGAGTAATTTTTACAACGCCTGTACCAAAATCCATCTCTACATAATCATCAGCTACAATAGGAATAGCTTTGTTTAAAATAGGAAGAATTACATTTTTGCCAACTAGTTTTGTATATCTTTTATCTTTTGGGTTTACAGCTACTGCAGTATCACCAAGCATAGTTTCTGGTCTTGTTGTTGCAATTTCAATATAATCGTTTGTGCCTTCAATTTGGTATCTCATATGCCAGAAATTGCCTTTAACTTCTTTAAAGTCAACTTCTATATCAGAGATTGAGCTTTTACAGTGTGGACACCAGTTAACTATTCTCTTACCTTTGTAAATCCAACCTTTTTTGTACAAATGAACAAATACTTCTCTTACTGCCCTGCAGTTTACTTCGTCCATAGTAAATCTTAGTCTATCCCAGTCGCAAGAATAACCCATGCGTTTGAATTGACTAATGATTGTACCTTTGTATTCATCATACCACTCAGCGATATATTTACCAAAAGCCTCTCTACCGATATCTTCTTTTTTGATACCAGCTTTTGCTAGTTTTTCTACAACTTTTGCTTCTGTGGCAATAGCAGCGTGATCTGTACCAGGTAGCCACAAAGCTTCAAAGCCTTGCATTCTTTTGCGTCTGATAATAATATCTTGTATTGTTTGTTGAAAAGCGTGGCCCATATGCAATTTGCTTGTAATATTTGGTGGAGGCATAATAATTGTAAAAGGTGTCTTGTCAGGGTTAACCTTTGCTTTAAAATAGCCTTTTTTCAACCACTTTTCATATAATCTTTCTTCAAAATCCTTAGGATTGTATATCTTTTCCATAAGTAACTCCTTAAATCTAACATAATAGTTTTATCAAAAATATATATAAAATGTCAAATAATAGACACTAAAATAAAAAATACTTTTACTTTAATAAAAAAAGCACAGGCAAAATAGCCTATGCTACATAAACAAATAAATTAACTTGGTATAGCAATTAGAATAAATCCAGCCACCATGATAGATACTCCGACGACTTTTAGGACTGATTCTACTTTACTAGGTTGATTAGTTGGTTGTTTGTTTACGGCGTCAGCAATTCTACCAGCAAGTAAAGCCATACTAGCGCCCACGACCAAACAAATCATACCGATAATTACGGTAGGTCTTTCAAGATATGTAAGTAAATCTATAAATCCAAGTAATGATGTTGTCATAATTCACCTCAAAATACACTTGTATTATAACAAACTAAATCTAAAAATACAATACCTTTTTTGAAAAAAAGTTATTTTATCTATAACAAACCGTCACAATTTCGAATATTATAACATATACCAACAAAAAGGAGATATTTATGAAAAAAGTATTTTTGGCAATAGTTGCGCTAATGCTATCACTATCATCAATATTTATGGTAGGTTGCGGCAAAAAAGACGACAACCTTATCCGTATCAATGAGGTAACACACAGCATATTTTACGCACCTTTGTATATCGCCATCAATAACGGCTACTTTGAAGAAGAAGGATTAAAGATAGAACTTACCAATGGCGGTGGCGCTGACGCATCTATGACTGCTATACTATCTGATAGCGCAGACATCGGACTTATGGGCCCAGAGGCTGCCATATATGTAAAGGCAGGTGGTGCTAAAGATAGCGCAGTAATATTTGGCCAATTAACAAAACGTGACGGATCATTTTTAGTTTCAAAAACACCAACAGACAACTTCCAGTGGTCAGACCTTATCGGCAAAACAGTAATCGGCGGCAGAGCTGGTGGCGTACCTGCTCTAACATTAGAAGACACTATGAAAGCAAACGGCCTAAGACCAGGAGCCCAAATTGATAGCGAACATGATGTAAAATTAAGAACTGACGTTGCCTTCAACCTTACTGCCCCTACTTTTACCGAAACAGATGCAGACTACTGCACATTGTTTGAACCTGTTGCCAGTCAAATAGTAAAAGAAGGCAAAGGCTATGTCGTTGCAAGTATAGGTGAGTATAGTGGTGAAATTCCATACACCGCTTTTATGGCAAAAGAAAGTTACCTAAAGAAAAACCCAGAACGGGCTAAAAAGTTTTTAAGAGCAGTAATGAAAGGCTATGAGTATTTGACCACTGCAGATATTGATGATGTTGTAGAAAGCATCTATCCATCATTTAGCGATACCGACAAAGCAGATATCAAGTCTTCTCTACAAAGATACATTAGCATCGACGCATGGATGTCAACTCCAGTTATGCAAGAATCATCTTATGCACGACTTCATACAATTTTAAAAAATTCTAACCTTATCGACAACGATGTTCCATTTGCAAGTTTGGTTGACAATAGCTATGCAGAGTCTATCTTATCAGCAAAATAATTAACCAATATCATAGTCATTAGAAACAGGTTATCCTGTTTCTTTTTTTATAAAATCTGCACACTCAAAAATCTACAACATATAATGAAATATAAAGATAATAAAGGAGTGACAAATGAAAGAACTGGTAAAACTAAAAAATGTAAGTTTGACCTACCAAACAAAAACAAGCGAAACTTTGGCTATAGACAATCTAAACTTGAGCATATACGAAGGTGAATTTGTCGCAATAGTTGGCCCTAGTGGTTGCGGAAAAACTACTATATTATCTTTAATATCAAAGGTACTTTTGCCAACCAAAGGCACTGTTGAAATATATAGCAAAAATGATAAAAATATCACTGGTTATATGTTTCAACACGACCACTTGTTCGGGTGGCGTAGCATAATGAAAAACATAACTCTAGGCCCTGAGATACAAAAGTCGAACAATGGGTCGGTAAAATCTTACGCCGAGCTACTTTTAAGGAAATATGGGCTATATGAGTACAAAGACCGTTACCCGAACGAGTTGTCGGGAGGAATGAGGCAAAGAGTGGCTTTAATTCGGACCTTAGTGCTCAAACCCGAAATTTTACTCCTAGATGAACCCTTCTCTGCACTTGATTTTCAGACTCGTTTAGATGTGTGTGACGACGTGTCAAACATAATAAAACAAGAGCAAAAAACAGCAGTGCTAGTAACCCACGATTTGTCCGAAGCAATCTCTATGGCAGACAGGGTTATAGTGTTATCACCTCGTCCTGCTAAGGTGAAAAATATTTTTACTATAAATCTCAAAGAATACGGCCCACCACTCAAACGTCGTGAGCACCCAGACTTTTCTAAGCTATTTGACAAAATATGGAAGGAAGTAAAAACCGATGAAAAACAACCTATCACCAGAAAGAAAACTTTTTCTGAAAAAACAGAGAAACAATAAAGTACTCATTCTCTCTTGCCAAATAGTTTTGCTTGTTGCACTTTTTGGCCTTTGGGAAATATTGACCTACTATTATATTCTTGACCCTTTTTATTTTAGTTCACCATCAAGAATAATCAAAACCATCTCCAACCTATTTGCTCATGAAAATATGCTCTACCATATAGGCATCACATTGTATGAGGCTATACTTGGTTTTGGGATATCTATGTTACTTGGTTTCTTGATTTCAGTTTTGCTTTGGTGGAGCGAAACACTAAGAAAGATTTTAGACCCTTATATTGTTGTTTTGAATAGTTTGCCAAAAATAGCTCTTGGTCCCGTTATAATCATATGGTTCGGTGCGGGTACAAAATCTATAGTCGTTATGGCGATACTAATATTAATAGTTATAACTATTCTATCTATGCTCTCTGCTATGCTATCTTGTGACAAAAACAAAATACTTCTTTTAAAATCTATGGGAGCAAACAAACTACAAATTTTGTTCAAACTAGTCCTTCCTAACGCCTTTCCAGAATTTGTGTCTATACTAAAAATAAATGTAGGTATGACATGGGTTGGTGTTGTTATGGGCGAATACCTTGTAAGCGGTGCGGGTCTTGGATATCTTATTGTTTATGGAGGTCAAATATTCAAGCTAGACCTTGTTATGGCAAGTACACTTATACTTTGTATTTTGGCAGGAGGAATGTACGCATTAGTTGCCTTGCTTGAAAAGAAAATACTAAAAAACACAAAACGATAAAAAAAACTATTAGGCAGTGCCTAATAGTTTTTTATTTTTATTCAAAACTAATTCCATACAATTCAGATTTAAATACTAAGATCTTTGACTCAACGTTTACAATATCAATTAATGCAACTAAACTTTGACTTTGTGTTACAATTTGGATTCTTGTTTCGCCAAGTTTTAAAGAATAATCAAAAGCCATCACGCTTGAAATATGTTCTTCAATATCTGCCTCTATGATTGTATCATAATCTAATTGATCTAGTGGAGTTCCATTGTATGTTGCTTGATATGAAGCATATGTGTATGTTGGATAGTCGCTTTGTTTAGAATTAATATCAAAAACAAAAGTTGCTGTTACACCACTATTTGTCCATATAAGTTTTAATTGAGTCTTTTTAACACTTACAACACAATCAACTATTTTCATATTACCAGACAAGTTTGTAACATAAGTACCCGGTTGATATTGAACATACCCCTCTACCTCTGTATTATCTACAACAACTTGCATACCTAATAATTGATAATCTTGTTCTATAATAAATTGCTCTCCACAACCAGTAAAAATAAATCCAGAGCAAATTATCGCACAAAAAACTAAAATAGACATATATATCTTTTTCATGAAATTCCTCCTATTACACTAATTAGTGTACCCCCACCCAACTTTCTTGTCAAATATTTTAAACAAAAAACCTACTAAGATTTTTCTTAATAGGTTTTTTGTATTTTTATTATGTTATTTATTAGTTCCAGGCTGACTCTACTGCAACGCCTTCTATCGTTGGCAACATATTATTATCAATCAAATACTCATCTGTTACTTCTCTAATAATATTTGTATAGTCTTTTTTTGCAATTACTATAGGAAATTTCATACTACTAGCAGAAATAGATGGAAAATACGTATTTGCTGTAAGTAGTACCCTTTCGGTCTCTGGATAAAAATTATACAAACACCTTGTCTCCCAAGAAGAAACCTTATCTGATTTATTCCAGTCTCCAAAACCATATATTAAAGCAAGTAGCAATCTATTCGTCTCTATGTTTGTCTTGTCAAAAAATTTAGTTATCGGATATTCGTCTATATTTCTATAATCAGTAAATATTTTTTGATATGCAAGATGTAAGTTTTCAGCAGTTGATTCTTTTTTATAACTACCTAGCATAACATCAAACTTTTTAGTTGGGTTGTAATTATCTAAAACACTAGTTAACACATTTTTTGTTGCCCAGTCTAGATACAACACGCCAAAATCTCCATAGTGAATACTAACAAGAGTATTATACTCTGCCGTTTGGTCATAATCTATTGTAGATATATATTTTATTGGGCCACCTTCATATTCATACTGTACACGGCCAGTAGGCTCAATGATTGGCTCTGGAGAATAAAAATCTACGCTATAAGAATAAGTCCTTCCACTATGTTTAAATGTTTGAGTAATAGTAGTATCATTTTGGATTTTTACTATATCATAACCAAAAAATTCGGCATAATACAAAGAAAGTAAATAATCTCCATTATATTCGTAATAAAAATTTTCATCTCCAATATTTAAATTAAGATTTCCTTCAAGATAAGGCTTCATTCTTCCTTGCAAATGTTCCGGGCTTATAGCAAAAATATCTTCCATTGATATACCATCGTAATATAAATCACCCATAACATAATCATACCAATATTCTAGGTCTATACCCATATCTGGTCTATAATATGTCCCTATACTAAAATAATTAAAAAACAACTGCGCATCAATATTTATTTTAGATTCATTAGTTACTACAAGATAGTCAATAATCATTGTTCCTGTTTCGTTATCCCATTTAGTACTATTGGTAAATGCTTCATAAAACCTTGAAAAATCACTGTCACAACCAACTACTCTTGGATCTATAACCATAGTTTTACCATCAGGAAACCAAATAACTTGAGCAGTATTCCCGCCATATTTGTATGTTACAACTCTCATATCATATAATGTAGTTATAGTAGATACATCGTCATCTTTATTGTCATTACCACCATTATCGCTACTTCCAGTATCTTGACTCGGAGTATCGTTTTGGTCTGCAGGTGGTTTTTGACCACAAGCAGTTAGCAAAAAACAAGGTATTATCAAAAAGATTGCAAATAAAAAACTCAATATTCTTTTCTTCATATTTACTCCTCCAAATTACTTTTGTTTATTTATCACTTATATAAAACTTCCAAAAGTCTTCTTGGTTTACATTAAAATATTTGCAAGTTTCTCTAATTGTTGTTTTATTTCTAAAGCTATCAAACTCATAATAAATAATAGCTGCCAAAATATATGGATCTTCTATTCCTTCTTTGCAAAACTCTTTTATATTATCAAAATAATAGTTTAGATTATAAATCCATCTATTACCACTTTTTCCGATAATACGATTAACAAGTAAAGTATACGCTTTATAAAATACTTCGTCCTTTTTATTTTTCATAGACAAAGGCACAAAACCAATCAAGTTACCATCATAAGAGATAACATAATCTTCGTTATAACCCAAATCTAGTCGTCTTGATATAATTATTTGTTTAAGTGTTTTATCGACCTCTTCTGCAACATATAATTGTTGGAATAACTCTTTTAGCCCCAATATCTTAGAAGCTCGTGTAAAGAATAAGTTTTTTAAATGCTTATCTTTAATGGTTGCAACCCATTTTACAAAGGCCTCATCGCAAGAAACTGTTTCTTCAAACTTATCATCAGAATACTCAACCACAGCCTTCAACTTTGACTTTAACTTTCGGTCAAAAGTTTTACACATTGTAAAATAATCATAAGTTTTTGGGCTTTCATTTTTTTCACATAATTTAAGCATCTCTAAATAATAGATAACATCTAGTTTAGCAACTTCCTTTAGATCAAGTAATTTATCTTTTGCCTTACTAAATAACCCAAGCCCTAAACAAATAGATGCGTATAAGTTATTTGCATTTTTATCATATGGTTTAATCTTCAAAAACTTCTCTAAAGTCTCTAAACATAACATCATATCATCAGATTCTAAAAGCGACAAAGCAAACTTAAACAAATCAACTTCATTTAGTTTTGCTTTTTTTATCTCTTCGACTAGCGCTTTCCTTTCTTCTTCTCTACCTAGTTCATTTAAAACAACCACCATGCTTATCTTATCTCTAATAGTCATTTCTTCACTAGGTAATAGATTTATTGCTATATCTGATTTCCCTGACATATAATAACAATCAATAAGAAGTTCTCTTGTCTCTTGAGATTTTTTATAATCATATTTGCTTAAAACCTCAATAGCCTCATCAAAGTGCTCATCTTCGTACAAATCTAAAGCATAGTTGTAGTCTTTTTGAAACTCTTGGCTATCTTCTAGTTTTACTTCTCTTATTTTTGGTTTTAGTTCTTTATGCAAAAACTCAAAAACCTTATTTACAGCTTCTTTCTCTTTTTTGTCAGCCTCAGTAAACATAAACAATTCTTTATATTTATTTGCCAAAATAAGGTTCTTTTCGGTCACGGCGTTTTCAAACATTGACCTTACAGCCTTAGACTGAAGTGGCCTTGATAGTAGCGACAACATAAAATACTCACTGCTTCTAGCATAATCTTCCATACAATTATACATAAGTCCCAGTATAAAGTAGATTTCAAGTTTTTCTCCACCAACTGCTACTTTTTCGGCCTTATTCAAAAATTTAACGCTATTTATAAAATTTTTATTTTCAAATGCCCCCATTGCTTTTTCACAATAGTATCCGGCATCTCTTCTTATGTTAGTAATCATTGCATCCATATTATATAATATACCAAAATATTACAAAAATGTCATTACAAAAAACCCTAGTAGTATACTTTTTTTGTTTTCACACAAATTATATATATGAAACATAAAGGTATCTATATATTTTTTGGATTAATTACTCTATTTTCTATGACCTCTTTTGTATTGCCTAGCTTTGCACAAACAAAAACTGCTGCCTCAAAACAAGAACAAATCAAAGAGGTAGAAACAAAAAAAGAACCCGTTATCCTATACAAAGACAACTGGTTTGATTTTGTAAACGAATATTGGGAAAAATACACCACAGTAGCTACTGTCATTGATATAAATAGCGGCATCAGTTACGATGTTTTGAGAGTTGGAGGATACAACCATGCCGATGTTGAGCCAATAGACAGTTTAAATACCACAATTATGCATGATATATATTCAAATCAATGGCAATGGACTAGAAGGCCTGTATGGGTAAAAATCAAAGACAGATATATAGCAGCATCAATTAACGGCTATCCTCACGCATACGATTATGTAGCAGGTAACGATATGACAGGGCATACTTGTATTCATTTTTACAAAAGCCGCACCCACGGTACAAACAACTGGGACCCTGAGCACAGAGAATGTGTAGAAATAGCCTACGCCTCTCAAGAACTTTTTAATAACTATGTAGGCAACAAATAAAAAAAGTTAGGCAATTACCTAACTTTTTTTAAGGAGTATTATATGAATTATTTTTTATAGATAAGTCTTCTACATTGTTCGCACTCTACATACCCGTTGGCATTTAGTTTGCTCTCATATGCTGCAGATAGTCCCATACTGCAACCACCACATGATTTACCATTTAGTGCTACAAAAACTGGGAATATTCCATCTGCTCTTGACTTTTTGTATCTATCCAAAATCTTTGAATCGATTTGTTTTTCTAAACTAGCAAGTTGAGAAGTTACTTCTTTGATTTGTGGCTCTAGTGTTGCACAAACTTTATCATACTCTTCTTTTGCTTGTTTGTGCTTTGTCTTTGCAACGATAATATTTTGTCTTACTTTTTCAAAGTCTTTCAAAATTTGATTTCCTTGCATAGATGCTTTTGATACTGCCCTTCCCAAATTACTCAATTTGTTTGACATATCAGTAATTTTTTTGTTAAGGTCTTCAAGTTCTTTTTCACTCTTATCATCAATAGGTGTTGAAATCAACTTTTCCAAAGCTTTTTCTACTTGTACATACTCTGCTTTGCATTTTTCAAAACCATCAAAAATATCTTTTGCTTGAATTTCTAAAGTAGCAAGATCTGATTGTTCTTTCTTTACAGTTGCTACCATCTTAGCCAAAAGATCTTTTGCCTTATTGTTATTTAACTCTCTATTTAGTTTGATTAATTTTGCTTCAGTTGCTTGATAATTTAGAATTTGAGTTAACATAAATCTTCTCCCTTTTTTATACATTGGCAAAGAACATCATAATAAAGTTTTTTCTCTTGCGTTAGCGTCTTTGCACTTTTTAATATTTCATCATATAGTTGTTTTTCACTAGCCAAATATTCCCTGAAATCTTCTGGGTATTGCTCTACATTTGTCTTACCAAAAAATAACTCTGGTTTAGTCAAAGTATCCTCACCAAAAACAGCTTCCAACACGAAATAAAATTGTTTACCATCTTTGACAACAACATCTTGATTTATTTTGTAGCCATTGTTTATAAGGTACTCTCTTAAATTTACTACATTTTTTTGTGGTTGCAAAATAAATGAGTGAATATTTTGTTTATTTTTAATTTTTGACAAAATTTTAATTATTTCTTCGCCACCCATACCTGCAATAATTGTTTGTACATTATCTTGAATATCGCAAAGTCCATCAAGGCCATCACAAACAACAAAAACAGATTTATCCAAAAAATTTAGTTTTTGCATAAGTTGTCTAGCTTTTTCTAAACTTTTGCTACTAATATCAGTAAGATAAGCTTTTTTAATTTTGCCGTCTAAAAACAACTGGCCAACCAACTTGCCATGGTCAGTACCAATATCTGCTATGATATTGTGGCTAGTCATATCGTATATTTTTTTTAGTCTACAATCTTTTATAAGATTAGGCATCACAATAACCTTTTAGTCTCTTACATCTGTTTGGATTTCTTAGTTTTCTCAAAGCTTTTGCTTCGATTTGTCTTATTCTTTCTCTTGTTACATTAAACTCTTTGCCGACTTCTTCCAAAGTTCTTGGGTGTGAGTCATCAAGACCATATCTTAGTCTGATAACTTTTTGCTCTCTAGGAGTTAGTGTATCAATAGCAGCAAGTAGTTGCTCTTTCAAAATCAAATCTTCAGCAGCTTTTACTGGAGACTTCATACTTTCATCTTCAACGAAGTCTTTGATTGAGCTATCTTCTTCTTCACCAACTGGGTTTTCTAGAGATACTGGGTCTTGAGCTATCTTTTGAATTTCGTGTACTTTTTCTACAGAAATTCCCATTTTGTCAGCAATTTCTTCAGATGTAGGGTCTCTACCCAACTCTTGAAGTAATTGTCTACTAACACGGATAAGTTTATTGATTGTTTCAACCATATGTACAGGAATTCTGATTGTTCTTGCTTGGTCAGCTATTGCTCTTGTGATAGATTGTCTAATCCACCATGTAGCATAAGTTGAGAATCTAAAGCCTTTTGTGTAGTCAAATTTTTCTACAGCTTTCAAAAGACCAAGGTTTCCTTCTTGGATAAGGTCCAAAAAGTGCATACTAGTTCTACCAACATATTTTTTTGCAATAGAAACAACAAGTCTTAGGTTAGCTTCGCTTAGTTTTGCTCTAGCATAAGCATCACCTTCTGCCATTCTTTTTGCAAGTTCTATTTCTTCATCTTGTTGCAAAAGTGGAACTTTACCAATGTCTTTTAGATACATTTTAACTGGGTCATCTACACTTACTTCGCTGATGATTTTAGAAAAATCTTCTACTTCTTCTACAGCGTCTTTTTGGTATTTGATTTTGAAGCCTTGTTCTTGAAGATAAGTCAAAACTTCATTTACTTCTTCTACAGAAGCATCGTACTTCAAAAGTCTTAAAACAACGTCTTCTTCATTAATAAATTCTTTTCCCTTTGATACCTCAACAAGTTTGTTAACTTCTGGTACAAATCTCTCATTAAACATAAAATTATTCTCCAATTTTTCTATTTTTTAATTCTTTAGTAACTATGCTTAGTTGCATAGCAATAGCTCTGCGCTTATCAAGGTCTGTTTCTTTTTTGTATTCTTCCATAAGCTTTTCTTGTTTCATTTGAAGTCCCATAGAATAAATAACTCTCAAACTTTGCTTGAAATACGCCTCTTGCTTTTCACCAAACTCTTCAAAATTAAAATCTATAATATCTTTTATATCAGGGTTTTCGTCCACATCAAACATATCAAATAAACTACTTACAGTAAATTTGATATCTTTTTCGAAACAATCTTTTACATAATCAAATAATTTTTGATGATTTGGGTTTTTGAAATACATTGTTCCCAAATCTTCAAAGTGCGCATAAGGTTTTTTGTGTATAAAACTTGCAATAATAAACTTAATTGCTTTTTGAATAGAGTTTTCTCTCTTTTCTAAGGATTTTTCTTGGGTTTGTGAAATCTCTACTTTAATCTCTTTGCCAATATCACGTCTCAAAATGTCAACAGCAATATTTGTAAGTTTACTCAAAAGTTTCAAATAAACTTCTTGCTCTGAGTTCGTGCCAAGATCTTTGATTATCTCAAAAGCCTCTGCCAAAAACTTTCTCTTATCATAGTTGTTTGTCAAATTAAAACGCTTAGATAAACTAATCAACTTATAGTCCAAGGCAGGAATTGCTTTTTCTATATACTCTAGCAATTTGTCCTTACCATACTTTGTCAAAAAGTCATCTGGGTCAAGTCCGTCTGGCAAAACCGCACATCTAACGTCTAAGCCACCATCAAGCAAAATATCAACCGATCTAAACATTGCTTTTTGACCAGCGTTATCTCCGTCTAAGCACAGTACAACTCTTTCGCAGAATCTCTTTAGTTCTCTTGCATGATGTTCGGTAATTGCCGTACCCATACACGCAACAGTATTTTCGATTCCTGATTTTACCATTGATATAACATCAACGTTTCCTTCTACAATAATAATTGTATCAAGACCTCTTTCTTGCTTTAATTTTTTAATATTGTTTATGTTATATACAATTCTGCTCTTATCAAAAATCGGCGTTTGAGTTGTATTTTTATATTTTGCATAATCTGAAGCTTCCAAAACTCTTCCCGTAAAACCTATACAGTTTCCATAAGAGTTAATAATAGGAAACATAACCCTATCAGCGTTAACGTCATAATAATATTTATTGCCGTTGCCTTTGTCTTTGCACTCGGTTATACCTGCCTCTTTCATAAGTGCTGCAGATATACCTTTGCTTTTAAAGTGCTCTATACTACTTGTCCAACCATCGCAATAACCTATATGGAACTTTTTGATTATTTCATCATTAAGCCCTCTTTTTGCCAGGTAATCTCTTGCTTTTTGTGCCACAGGCAATTTTAGGTTGGCCTCATAAAAAGCCATAACCTCATCACATACATTATAAAGTTTGTCTTTAACTTTTTGCTTTTTTAAAACTTCTTCATCGCCTGTCCACTCAGGAACTTCCATACCGACAGACTTGGCTAGTTGTTTAACTGCGCCCATAAAGTCTAGTGATTCCATTTTTTCTACAAACTTGATTACATCACCACTTTCGCCACAACCAAAGCAGTGATAAAATTGCTCTACCTCGTTTACAGCAAAAGAAGGTGTCTTCTCAAAGTGAAATGGACAACACCCCCAGTAAGTTTTTCCCTTTTTGTTTAGTGGGACATATTTTGATATAGTAGACACTATATCGCATTTTTCCTTCAACTGCATTATAAAATCAGTTGGATATCCTTTGTTTTGCATTATCTCTCCGATAAAAAACCTAATACCTATTATTTAGACACAAAGTTTGTTTTTCCTTTTTTTATTTTAAAAAATTTTTAATTT
>JAZUBK010000018.1:0-35846 GCA_045638465.1 Clostridia bacterium
AGCTTATAATTTATCAGCATTTTAGATAATGTTTAGCAAAAAAATCACACGAAAACAAAATCAAAAAACATCAAAATTATTGATTTTTATTTTTTGATTTTTCACTTTTTTTTCTGTTGTAAAATTGTTATATATTTGATATACTATAAAGGTAATAAAAAGGAAAAAATGGTTATGAGTAAAAAAGCAGAACTAGAAAATGAAAACACTTTAATACAAACCGAACCTACTGGCAAGTCAAAGAAAATGAAAACTTTGACCGCAGAGCAAGTAGAAAAAGCTAAAAAACCTGTAAAGGCAAATCCTAGACGTACCATTACTGGCAAAAAAATTAAGCCTTTGAAAGGTGAAGCTAGAGCAAAGGTTGCAAGGTTTAACACTTCTATCAAAAACGGACTTAGCGACGAACAACTAGACCTAAGACAACAACAAGGTTTGGTAAACACCAATAATATCAAAACCACAAAATCTTATTGGGCAATTATATTCGGAAATATATTTACCTTCTTTAACATTTTGTGCTTTATCGTAATTGGTTCGCTTATCGCAGTTGGTCAATGGAAAAACTTAGCCTTCTCAGCAATTATTATAGCAAACTTGCTTATTGGTATTATTCAAGAAATCAGAGCAAAGTTAACCGTTGAAAAGATTACTCTTGTAACAGCGCCTGTTGCAGACGTTATACGTAAGGGCGACACAAAACAAATACCAACTAACGAAGTAGCCCTAGACGATATCATAATCTTTGAGATTGGTAAACAAATCTGTGCAGATAGTATTATCCTAGAAGGTAATGTATCTGTAAACGAAAGCTTGATTACTGGTGAAAGTGTAGCAGTTAAAAAGAGAGAGGGTGACACCCTATACGCAGGAAGTTTTATTACTGCAGGAAGATGTGTATGTAGAGTAGAAAAAGTTGGCGTTGATTGTTACTCTGCTAAACTTACTCAAAAAGCAAAAACTTTCAAATCACCAAAGAGCGATTTGCTAAAAGCTCTAAAACTTATCATCGCATCTATCGGTATCATTATTATTCCATTAACATTTTTGACTATCAAAAACAACTACGCACAACTAGGCGGAGATGTAGTAAAAACAGTAACCAATACAGCAGGTTCTGTAATGGGTATGATCCCTGCGGGAATGTTCCTGCTTACATCTGTTGCTCTTGCAGTAGGCGTTATTAAACTAGCAAAGAAAAGAACTCTTGTTCAAGACTTGTACGGAATCGAAATGCTTGCCCGTGGCGATGTATTATGTTTGGATAAAACAGGTACTATTACAGACGGCAGTATGACAGTAAAACATGTAGTTCCTCTAAATGGCAAAACATCTAAACAAATAGAAGAATTGATGGGAAGCATGTTATCAGCCTTTGGCGGCAACAATCAAACATCAAGAGCTTTGTTTAACTACTTCAAAACAAACACAATCTTCTCTCCAGAAACAGTCCTTGAGTTTGATAGCGAAAGAAAAACTAGCGCAGTTACTTTCAAAAACAAAATGACTTACATTATGGGTGCTCCAGAAATGGTAAGCAAGAAGATGGACAAAGACCTAACAAAAGACATCTATGGTTATTTGCAAAAAGGTTATCGTGTACTACTTGTAGCCGAAAGCAAATCTCCTATCGAAAAAGACAAAGCACCAAAAGAAAATACACCTATTGCATATATTGTAATAGAAGATAACATCAGACAAGACGCTCCAGAAACAATCAAGTGGTTTAACGATAATGATGTGGAAATCAAAATCATCTCTGGTGACAACCCAGTTACTGTTAGCGAAATAAGTAAAAGAGTTGGCGTTAAAAACGCAGACAAATATATCAGCATGGAAGGAATCAACAACGAAGATATCCCTTCTCTTGTAAACAAATATACAGTATTTGGTCGTGTATCTCCAGACCAAAAGAAATGGCTAGTAAGAGCCCTTCGTAAGAAAGGCAAAAAAGTAGCGATGACTGGCGACGGTGTAAACGATATCTTAGCCCTAAAAGAAGCGGACTGCTCTATAGCAATGGCAAGTGGTAGCGAAGCGGCAAGAAACGTAGCAAATATCGTTATGCTAGATAGCAACTTCTCATCTATGCCAGATATCATCGCAGAAGGTAGAAGAGTTGTAAACAACATTTCAAAATCTTCTTCACTATTCCTTATGAAGACATTTTTTACAATCTTTATGACTATCTTTTGTTTGATTACTAGTACATCTTATCCATTTACTACCAACCAAACATTACTACTTGAAATGCTTGTAATTGGTGTTCCTTCGTTCTTCTTAGCGTTGCAACCAAACAACGCACCTATCAAAGGTACGTTTATGGCAAAACTTGTTCTAACTTCTCTTCCTGCGGCAATTACACTACTTATTAATGTATTGCTATGTTACGGTTTGAGTTTGTTTATCAATGTTAATACAGAACTTTCTACAATGTGTTCTATCACACTTACACTTACTGGTTTTGTAATACTTCTTCGTATATGCAAACCTTTTGATACTTACAAAGTTATCCTTTGCTGCTCAATGGCAGTGGCCTTTATAGCAATTATAGCTTTCGTTCCTGATAGTTTCTTCGGATACGAAAGAATGCAATTACACACTATCTTCTATATCATAATATTAGTATTGATCAGTTACCATATGTACTCATCAATGATTGCTCTATGCAACCACTTATACTATAACAAAGATGAAATTATGAAGAAACTTCGTGGTAATACCGAAACTTATGATGATGACGATATCGACTACGAAAAACCACAACTAACTCCAGAAGAGATAGCAAAGAAAGAAGCTCGTAAACAAAACTTAGTAGAATAATACAAAACAAAAAACTACCGAATCAATCGGTAGTTTTTTTTACGTTTATTTTTCCAGGTTTTTATTTTTCCCACCAGATAGAATACTTACAGCCGCAATAGTTTTGTCTATAAAGGTCATATTCTTTAGACATCTTGATACTTTGCAAATATCCATCTTGTTTTTTGAAATCACTAGGCAAATACTCAACCCCTACATGAGCCCCAACCTCAGCACCTATTTCGTTAATAAGTTTTGCGTTTTTGTGTGGGCTTACTGTAAGAGTGGTCGCAAAAAGGTCGTAATTTAGCGTTTTTGCCAAGTTTGCAGTCTTGCTAAGTCTTAGTAGAAAACAATATTTACAACGCTCTCCGCCCTCTACAGAGCTCTCAAAACCTTTAATTATGTCTTCGTATTCATTGTTTTCCCACTTGCCTTCAATAAGTTTTATTTCTGGGTTATACTTTTGCAAAAACTGTTTTTGGGTTTCTTGCCTTTTGATAAACTCTTCTTCGGGATATATGTTTGGGTTGTAGTAATATACTGTTACGTCATACTCTTGCGAAAGTCTAGTTATAGCAGTAGTGCTACATGGCCCACAACAACTATGTAATAATAATTTTTGTTTCATACATTAATTATAAAGGTCAAAACATAACTTTTCAACTATTTTGTTTGAGTTTTTAAATAATATTTGATATATTTATAAAGTAACAAATGGCAAACATATTTTTGCCACAAAATGTTTTGTTAAACAAGAGGTTATTATGCAACTTAGATATCTTAACTTTTATAAAATTATTTCACAATTTGCAACCAACATCGTTGGTGCGTTTGTTCCTTTGCTTATCTATCAAGCAACAGGAAGTTTGCTTTATACATTTATATATGTAACTGCCGAACTTTCACTTAGAATTATAATGAATCTTGCTTTTTCTACACTATACAAAAAATATCCACAGATTATGCTACTTTTGAGAGTATTTCCTGTGCTGATATATAGCTTGTGTATTTTTATACTAGATTACAACCTAATTCTTGGCGTTGTATTAGTTGGCGTTTTCTATTCGATGTCTTTTTCACTAAAAGAACTTCCTATGGAAATCATCTTCAACTATAGTAGTGTAAGCGAAAATAATGAGGGGTCTTCTTCTAAAGGCCTTGGTATGTCAAGAATGTTTGAGCAAATAGGCCTTCTTATAGCTATCGTTATGGGCGGGTTGTTCCTTGAAAAACTAGGCAAAGTAATACCTATTATTATTGCTATCGTAACATACCTTATTTCTATTATTCCTCTTGTTATTTATTTTGTTAAAGAAAAGAAAAATCCACTATTTAATAAAGACGCAGTATCTAACGCAATTGCAGCTTTTAAAGAAAGTAAAGTAAAAAAACTTCAAGAAGGTGTAATCAGAAAGAAAGTTCTTTTTAACATTTGGCTTGGATACTTTATCAAATCAACTGTTGACGAAGTAACTACAGTGTTTATGATTTTCTTATTTGCAAAGAATCCAGACGCTTATAGCTTGGCTGGATATATGCAAGCTTCTATGTGGTTTATGTTTGGTGTTGGTTGTCTTGTTTATGACAAACTTTCAGAAAAATGGGATTTCACAAAACCATGTCAAATCTGTACACTTATTGTATCACTGGTTACTATCGCTCTTCCATTTACTGTTATTTACAACTGTGTACCAGTTGCGATTGCCCTATTTGCAATTATGGGATTTTTCTATGGGCCAATCAGTTCATTTGGTGTATCAAATCTACTTTCAAAAACAAGAATACTTGGTATCTCAAACGAAGGTTTGTGCTCAAGAGCTTTAGGTTATTGCGTTGCAAGATATCCAGCATTTATAGTTTCTATGTTTGGCCTTGCAGCTATTCCATTTGCGCTATTTACAGCCTCTGCAATTCAAGCGGTTGCAATTTATAGTTCGCCTAAACTAGAAGAGCAAAATAGAGAACTTATCGTAGACTATTTACAAAACAACAAAATGTACTAAAAAAAAGTCCTTGCATCTTTGCAAGGCTTTTTTATTATTGTTTATGCTGCAATAAATTAAAAAACACTTATATAGTTTATCATTTCGAAATAAATATTTAATAACCACCACTCTTTTGATATTATCATATTTGTGACGGCTGACTTTGTTATTGCATTTGCCAACAAAAAAATCACCAACTATTATTGTTGGTGATTTTTATTTTTTTACTTTCTTAATCTATAATCTATTATTTCTTTGTGATGGACTTTTCGGTATATATCAAATGGAAGATACATCATTATCTGCATACCAAAGAAGAATAACGCAACAACCAGCAAGTGCCAAGGACTAGCTATGCTAAGGCCTGTCATTTCAATCCAAGGACAACCAGTAATGTAAATTATATCAACTACTTTATCACTCAAGAAATATAAACCAGCACCAATAGCAAATATAACTATAAGAGATATAATTGCCATCCACATATCATCAATTGAGTTTGCAAGCCAATCTGTTGAACCGATAAATATAGCAACCAAAATAACTAGCGCTCTTGATACTAAATATTCAAGGTTTGTATAATGATATATTAGATATGGGCTTTTATCAAGACCAACCGGCCAAATAATATCAATGATTGCAACAACACACGCAACTGAGAAAATAAAGTTTAGCAAAAATTGTGCAAAACCTCTTTTGTACCCAATAGCAAGTGATAGGAAAATTGCAATAATAGACACCCACACGCAAACATGGAACAAATCAAAATCAACTATTGTCCAAAAGTTGATTGCATCTCCTTTACCTTTTAGTGCGGCTTGATTCCATACCATACGCGCAATCTCTATGATAAGCATAAAGATTCCAGCTAAAATTAAAAATATTCTTTGTCTTTTTTCTTCTTTACGTGAATAATACATACTAAAGAAAACAACAAATGCCATTACTGAAAAGAATACTATTAGATGTTTCCACGTAAAAGAATAATCTACAGGTGATATAGCTTCTCTATATCCCCAAAATTTATCCCAAAAATTCACAATAATTTCTCCTACTTATTATTATAACAACATTATTATAAATAGTCAAAATATTAATTCCACTTATAATTTATCAGTTTGTCGGTAATTGGTTTTAGATTACCTTTTGCACCTAGATAACCAAACTTAAAGTTATATAGGCCATTTTCATAAAATCTTTCTCTACCATGAAAGTCACTTCCAGCTGTTTTTAAAAGATTATGCCTTTCGCAATAATCAACCAGATAAGTTATTTGTTCTTTTGTATGCGCAGAGTGGGCACACTCTATCCCATCTATCATACCCAAACTTCTAAGACGTTCTAAAAGTTCAGGAACATTTTTTAGTCCATAATTATATGGGTGAGCCAAAACACAATAACCACCACATTTTTTAATAAGCTTATGTATTTTTTCTATAGACGGAGCATAACTTGCAGGAAGGTAAAAAGGTTGCCCCTTTTGGCTAAACAACACCCTACAAAAATGCTTTGCGTCAGATACTTTATATTTTTTTATCAGTTTTGCATTTTGTTTTTTGTTGGCCATTATACCATTATAAACAGGGCCCCAAATACATGGCCTTCGGTATTTTTCTTTGTCCTCTACAGGCTCTAAAACAAAACCAAGTTTCCTTGCTTTTTCAGTCAACTTTTCTATTTGTTTTTTTACAATCTTTTCGTCATAAGCCCTTTTGAAATACTTATACCTTCTCAACTTTTTATAATCAAAGTTATAAGCCAAAACCTCTAGCCTTTCGCCGTCAACATCAACAGTGATTTCTACCCCATAAATTATTCTGCCCGAATACCACTTTGTATAATCAATATCCTTTAGGTATTCATAAATATCCAAAGTGTCGTGGTCGGTAAAACTTATAACATCAAGTTTTGCTTTTTCGGCATCAATCAAAAGGTCAATCAATTCTTTTGACCCATCTGAAGCGGGAGTATGACAATGAAGGTCGAATCTATTTGCCCTAATACCTAACTTTTGTAACATATACCTCTCCTACTTTGATTATAACACACCCCAAAAAAATAATTAACCAAAAACAAATATTTTTCATAGTATGCTATGTAGTATTTATACTACAAAAGGAGAAAATATGAGTTTCTGTAATCTTTTCAACATCGGAAATGGTTGTGGTTGCGGTAGTATATGTCACCCAAACCCTTGCGGCTGTAGCAACACCTGCTCTTGTAGGGGCAGATTCGCCACTATTCCAACCAACACAATTCCTAGACCACCTATTATTCCCCCTCCAATTTTACCTTTGTCTAGTTTTGGAACATACAATGCAACTAGTGGCGAAATCGCATCTGGAGGTATAATTCCGCTCGGAGCTCAATACACCCCTACAGATGCAGATATAATTTACTCTGGCGGGAATACCATTACTTTATCAAATGGCATATATAGGGTATCTTATTCTGCTTCCGCAACCGGCACTGTATGTACAGCATCGCTTACTCTAAATAGCAGCGGAAATCCGCTTCCTCAATCTACTTCTACTGCAAGTTTAGAGGCAGCAACAGATATAAGAGCTCTTGGCTCTAGCATAATAGTTAATGCCCAAACTACCCCAGTAACCCTTACCCTAAACAATAGCGGAACAACTGATATGACCTATAATAATATAGGACTTAACATAACCGAAATATGATAAGGGCCTTTTTAGTTGCTTTTTGAGAAATAATTTTTTATAATATCTCTTGTAATGAAATTTAGGAGAGATAGAAATGGTTAAAAATTTTGCTTATGACAAAGAACTTACCCTTCTATGTAAGGCAGTAAAAAAAGTTTATAACAAAGTAATTAAAGGCGCATCTTTTGACGTAGCAAACAAAGGAGCAAAAGATCTAGTAACAAACCTAGACATTGCTAGTGAAGAGTTTTTACTAAATATAATCAAAACAAACTTCCCAGATGATACAATCATCAGCGAAGAAGGAAACCCAGAAGTTTTGCCAAAAGGTAGAACTTGGACAGTAGACCCAATAGATGGCACAATCAACTTTGCTAACGGTAGCGAATGTTGGGGTATTCAGGTATCATTTTCTGTAGACGGAATAACTGAGTTTGCTATTATCTATATGCCAGATTGCAGATACTTTTTGTATGCGGCTCGTGGTTTTGGTGCTTATTGCAATAACAAAAAATTACAAGTAATACCATACAGCGACAACTCAAAAATCACTGCTATTGACTTTGGTAAATGGGTAAACAAATATTACTATGACAATATGGAAACAATAATCGAAAACTCACTAAGAGTTAGAACTTGGGGCTGCGGTTGTTTCGGTTTTGTATCTGCCGCAACATCTCAAGTAGGAACATATATTCTAACTTGCAACAATCCTTGGGACTTACTACCTGGCATACTTATTTGCAAAGAAGCAGGTTGCCACATCTACAAAGGTTTCTGCGACACAGAGCAAGTAACATTTGTAACCGCCAATGACAAATTCGCAAAGAAACTTGGCTTTAAGAAAAAAGATATGATTTAATAAAAAAAGAGTAACCGCAAGTGGTTACTCTTATTTTTTTTTGATTGTGCTAATTGCAAGTTAGCGTTTAACTTTAGCTCATATGTCTAGTTTGCATATTTTATCTATTCTTTCTGTAACGTCTCTGTACAGTTAAATAATCAAAAAACTTTTTATCGGTTATTTATCAAGCGTCTTACTTGAAAAGCAGGTAAAATCTAGCCATTTTCATACAATGTGCTAGACTGAAGGCGATATCCCGAACTCTATGCCTTGTTTTGCACAAATGAAATAGCAGCTATTAAGTTAAACCAGTGTCTACAATGCATTTTCATTTGTTTTTTCCTCCCCTAAAACAATTATAGTATAAAACCCAAAAAAGCTTTTGTCAAGACCAAAAAAACTTTTTTATACAAAAAACCTCTCAAAATTATAAAATTTGAGAGGTTTTGTTATATATTTGCCTTTTAATTATTAATTAAGCAACGTTTACCTTTCGCCAAGTAGATGGCAAGAACAAAATAAGTATAGGGAAAATCTCAAGCCTTCCTGTTAGCATTAGCATAGAAAATATCATTTTTGTCCAACTAGCAAGACCGCCATAGTTTGCCATAGGTCCTACCGCATCAATACCAGGCCCTGCATTGTTAAAGGTCGCTACACATGCTGAAAATGATGAGCCAAATGTCAAGTTTGTATCTAAAGAGCAAATAAGTGTAAACACAAGAAGTATAAATGTATAAACTGCAAAATAGAAGAACAAACTTCCGATGTAACTATCTTCCATTGTTTTGCCCTCTACTTTAACAGAATATACTTTACGAGGATTTAGTGTTTGTTTTACTTTTACATAACTTGCTTTAGTAAGTCCTACCAATCTTGAAACTTTAAGGCCACCTGCAGTAGAACCCGCACAACCACCAATCATCATTACAAGAATCAGCATAGTTTGTGAAAAGGCTGGCCATAAATTATAGTCGGCCGACGCATAGCCAGTAGAAGATCCAGCAGACGCAACCTCAAACACAGAATATCTAAGGGCTGTCCAGAAATTTCCTACAGTTGCAGTAATATTTATCGCTATAAGCAAAGTGGCTGATATTACAATGATAAAAAATGTCCAAAACTCTTCACTCTTTAGCGCTGCAAGACCTTTACCTATAAAATATAAGAAAAACAAGTTAAAGTTTATCGAAAAGATAAACATAAACACTGCAACAGTCATCTCTACAAATAGACTATTATAACTTGCAATACTCATATTGGTTGGAGCAAAACCACCAGTACCTGCAGTACCAAAACTTAATGTAATAGCATTAAACCAATCTAAACCGCCTATAAGCAACACGATAAATTGAAGTAATGTTAGTCCTATATAAATAAGGTACAATATACGCGCTGTTGTAGATAGTTTTGTTGTCATCTTGCCAACGTTAGGTCCTGGCGACTCGGCACGAAGAAGGTGCATACTACCTTTTTCTGCGTTCGGCATAATCGCAAGTAGGAATACTAGAATTCCCATACCACCTATCCAGTTGGTAAAACATCTAAAGAAAGATATGCCCCTTGGCAATCCTTCTATATCGCTAAGTATAGTAGCGCCTGTTGTTGTTATTCCAGAAACCATTTCAAAGAATGCATCAACAAAACCTTTGATCGCCCCACTAAATATATACAAAAGCGAACCTATCAAAGATACAAATATCCAAGCAAGACCGATAGAAACTACCGCTTCTTTTTGGAACATACCCTCTTGAGGTTTTTTAATCGATATCAATATTCCAGGCACTATAAATATAAGTATTGTATAAATATATGGCAAACAACTTTCACCATAACCTATCGCAACAAACATCGGAACAAGCAACAAAGCGCCCATTACCAGAAAAATTCGTCCGATAGTATAAAGAACCATTTTATAATTCATTTTTCACCTTTTATTTGATTATGCTATCAATTTCTTCAATTTTGCGGCTAGTAGCTAAGATGATTTTATCGTCGCCCTCTAAACACACATCACCAGAAGGAAGTATAATGCTTCTTTTTCTAACAATAGCTGCTATAACAACATCGCTTTTGAAATTGATATCCTTTATTTGTTTACCAACAATTTCACTATCATCAGCAACGTCCATCTCCAAAATTTCAAGCTTACTATCAAACATCTTTCTAAGACTTTCTAGTTTGCCATCTTCTTTTGATTTTAGTGAACGAGTGTAATAAATAATTTGGTTGGCAACAACGTCTTTTGGAGATACACATGCCTCTAGGCTGATATCTTCAAGCAGATTGTAGAAAGTATCGTTGTTTACTTTTCCAACAACGGTTTCGACATTTTTCGACTTAGCATACAAAGATATAATAATGTTTTGCTCATCTATATCAGTAAGCGCAACCATTGCATCATAATCTGCCATGCCCTCTTCGTCTAAAATTTGTTTTTGTGAGCCGTCTGCATGTACAACTTCTACCTTTTCTAAAGACTCTAGAAGTTGTTGGCATCTCTCATTTCTTTTTTCGATGATTTTTACTTTTACTCCGCCCTCAACCAAAGCCTTTGACAAATGGTAAGAAATACGGCTACCACCGATAATAAGCACAGATTTTACCTTGCGGTTGAATATATCTGCCTTTTTGAAAAAGGCATCAATTTTTTGTGGGGTTGAGATAAAGTTTACATAATCTCCCGCACAAATAATGTCTTGACCACTTGGAATAATAACTTCGCCATCTCTCAAGATCGCACCAACGATAAGGGTTGCAGAAAATTCTTTTACTATCTCTTCTACACTTTTATTTATTATTGGGCACTCTTCTGGAACTTTAATTTCTACAGAAACAACTTTGCCCTTTTCAAAACTAGTAACTAGTGTTGCAAAAGGGAATCTCAAAAGGTTGGCAATCTCTTCTGCAGCAGCGTGTTCTGGATTTACTATTACGTCTATACCAAAACTATCTCTCATAAGATCAGCTTGTTCTGTATAGTCTGTATCTCTTACTCTAGCAATTACTTTCTTTGCACCCAAAGCTCTAGCAAGACGACAACAAACAAGGTTTAGTTCGTCGTTGTCTGTAACTGCAATAAAAAGATCAGCTTTTGAAACTTCTGCTTCGTTTTGAATATCTACTGTTGCACCGTTTCCAACAAACCCAGCAACGTCATATGTATTAAGGAGGTTGTCTAAAACTTGCTTATCTTTTTCTATTACTATAATATTATGTCCTTCGTCTGTAAGGTGTTTTGCAAGAGTTTTTCCTACTTTACCTGCACCTATGATAATAATTTTCATATTACTCCTTCTTTTAGTACATTTTGTACCTAAATATTATAACAAATTATATGTTTATATGCAAATTGTATAGCTTAGCAAAAAAACAAAAACTGCCTTATTTTAGCAGTTTTTTATTTGTATCAAGTGCGTTATATAAATTAAACACACCAACAATACTAATTAAAATAATAAACACATAACACGCCACATTAAACTTATAATCAGTACTAAGCCCAAAACCAAATATACTATTTGATACACAAACATTAATAGCAAATATCACAAAAGCAACTACAAGTGAACAAAGCAATATACTTAGTGCAAAATACCAATTCCAAAAAACTTTCTTTTTTAATATTTTCATTAATGTATAAATCACCAAAGTAGCAACAACTGTTGCGATCATACAAAATAGTGTGATAATTGTAAAAACAACCCACACGTTTGGCTCAAAATCAAATAAACTCTGGCTAAAGGTTACCGAATATTTTATCTCTGTTTTTTCTAAAAACATATTGGTAAAAGCAAAGATAAAACCAACAATCGAAAGTGTTATGTTTAACGATAAAAACACTATGCTTTTGGGTTTCATACGCCTAACCTATATTGAAATATTCTTTCAATACCTTTTCTACAAGTTCTGCATCGTTATATTTTGGTGTAAGACCATTTTTCAAACTATTGTACAATTTGTCAAAGTTGCTATTGTCTTGCAAAAATGCAGGGTCTTTGATACTAGCCATAACTCTATCGATATCATTTCTGATCAAAGTTTCAACTTCTAGGTTAGTAGAAACTGAAGTAGGATTTACTGCTACTTGCTCTGCCCCTTGAACATCTGCTCTAACATTTTTTTCTACGGCAGGTGTTGGGCCGTTTTTTGCTTGTTGAATCATAGCTTTTGCTTCTTTGTTTGGCACTTTTCTTGCTGCACCACAATGTGGACAAACAAAGTAAAATTCTTTCATTATTTTAAAAATAGGTATAAAGAATAATGAAAACCAAGTGCTAACTTCTACTAGTTGCATATTGTTTGGAACGTGACATCTACCACATACATCTTGCGCAAAAACATTAAAACCTTTTTGTCTTCTTGCACTACCAAAAATTACAAACATATAAAAACTCTCCTAAATATTTTTTCTCTTTCAAAAAATAAAAGGGGCAAAAGCGCCCCTTTACATTTTTTTTTGTTATTATTTCTTTACAGCTCCGTCAACTGTTTTTACAAGGTTAGCCCAAGTATCAGGGAAGAATTGGAAAATTACTACTGCAGCCATAGCTACAACGAAAAGTAATTTGATAATAAAACTCTTACCACTAACGAACTCTAAACCAACGATGCCAACAAGAACAATTAGGCCGTATGTTTTAACAACATTAACAATTTGCATTACGATATCAGGTGCTTTGAACCATCCTTGAAGAATAATAGCTTCTGCTAAGAACAAGAAAGCAGTAAGGAACGCCAATAGGCCACCAACCATATCAAGTAAAGCTTTCAAACCTTCGTTTTTCATGTTACCCTCCTTATTAGATACTTTAATATTACTCTAAAATAAACCCATTGTCAATGTATTTACAAAAAAATTATGATTTTTGGCCTATATCAAGGCTTTTTTTAGCATAAAATTTTATACAAAATGGTTCTTTCAACATATAACAAAAAAGTGTTGCGATTTTGCAACACTTAATTTGTTTATTCTTTTGTTGACTTTTTTGCTCTTTTTGGTTTTGGCTCATGAGTTTCGGCATTTACTCCTACAACATCATTTACTGGCATAGCAAAGCAAAAACCTCTACCTTCAACATTTAGATTTGTTCTTTCTGCGATAGCTTCCATAATTTTTTTCTTCTCAGTTCTTTTAACCAAGGTCAAAACAACGCTTTTTTCATCTTGCAAACTAACGCCCATAAACTCTTGCTTTTGGCCACTTGTTCCTCTGCCGTGAATAATAGTGCTACCTCTAGCACCAGCTTCTCTAGCTGCATCTACTACATAATCAGAATAACCTTTGTTAACGATTGTTATAATCAAATCTCTTTCTACTGTCATATTGTTTTCTCCTAATATTCTATGTTTAACATATCAAGCATAGTGCTAGTTGCACTGCTAAGCGGAAGTGTCATTGCAAGGCCTCTACCATTTTTGTCGTAACCTATCTTCTCTCTCAAATCTTCCAGCGCATTTCTCGACTTTTCTTTATCTACAAAACCTATCAAGACTGATTTTTCGGTTATACCAAAACCAAACAAATCACCCATCGCAGATTTTGCTGTGCCGTCACCCAAAAAAGTTACATAATTGGTTATGTTGTGCTTGTCCAAAACAGCACCTGTTTCTTTTTCGTGTTTTCGGTCTACTATTACACAAATAATTTCTATTGGACAAATATTCTTTTTCTTTGCCATATATTATTCTCCATAATCAAAATCAATGATTTTAACTTTTGCTTTTCTACCAGTAGCAACTTTTCTTTCAGCACGTTTTCTATCGGTTGCGATTTTAAATACCACACCCAAAATCTGTATACACATAATAGGCATAAGTGCAATCAAAGCAACTGTACCAAATCCGTATAGAAGTTGGGCATTACCAAAAGTATCACAAATACCTTTTATAAATGGTATAACAAAAGTTGTTGCCATAGCGCCTGATGCGGCCCCTCCTGAGTCAAAAGCAATCGCTACAAATATCTTAGGACAGAAACACAATAGCGCAAGGTTGATTAAAATAATAGGAATCAAAAAGTATAAAATATTGATTTCAAAAAAGTTCCTCAAAACTGCAATACATACAGAAAGTGCAACGCCTAAGGATAAACATATAAGCATAACTTTTCTGCCGATTACACCCTCGGTTAACTCTTCTACTTGTTTTGTCAAAACATGAATTGCAGGTTCTGCAAAAACTATACATGCACCTATAAGCAAACTTACAGGAACCAAAATCCAATTATAATCTTTATCCGCAATAACTCTACCTAGCAAAGAGCCAAGTGGCATAAAGCCAACGTTAACCCCCGCAAAGAATACTACAATACCAACATATGTATACAAAAGCCCAATCATAATTTTTGCAAGTTCGGCTTTTGGAAGTTTGAGTACGATAAAGTTTACCGCCAAGAATATCGCAGCTATAGGTGCTATGATAATTAGAACATCTACTATTTGGTGCCATAATCCTGAGAAAATCTCACTAGGTATTTGGCTAAACTTTGTAACTATCTCTGCAGCTTCAGTTCCTGCAGTGCCAGTAGTCTTTACAAAAAAGCTCATTATCATAACCGCAATAATAGGGCCAACCGATACCATCGCTATAAGACCAAAGCTATCATTTTGCGCATCTTTACCCGACCTTATCGCAGAAATACCCGCACCAAACGCCATAATAAACGGAACAGATATAGGACCTGTTGTTACACCGCTTGAGTCAAAAGATAGTGGCAAAAAGTTAGGTGATACAAAAAAGCAAAGTATAAGTATTGCGCCATAACATATACCTAGCATAATTCTAAGGTCTATTTTGAACATAATACGAATAAGAGCAATCGCAAGGAAAATACCAGTTCCTACGCTTACTGTTAAAATAATTACCCACTTGCTACTAAGCCCTGGAACTTGCCCTGCAAGTACAGTAAGGTCAGGCTCTGCAATAGTGATTACAAAACCCATAACTGTAGCAATAATTGCCATGATAATAATATTTTTTGTTTTACTTGTGCTGCTACCTATATATCTACCAATCTTCATCATAGACATATCTACGCCCATACTAAACAAACTAATACCTACAACCAAAAGCAAGGTACATATACCAAAGTTCACCATTGCAGGAGCTGTAACATCGGCAGCGAATATTCCAAGAATAAGTACTATAATTGCTATAGGGAGCACCGCTATAGCAGATTCTTTTAATTTTTCAGCAAAAGCTTTCATTTTTCTCTCCTATTGGTAGTATATCGTTTTGGTATTTTTTTGTCAAAGAAAAGCCAACTTTTATAAGGTTATCTTTTTTTACTTACAAATAAAACATATTATATATTGCCACTTTCCTTTTTGGAATAGGCACTATAATTTTTTGCTATGATATAAAAATCAAAAGATAAAGCCTTTTTGTTGTCAAAAAAAATATTACTTAGTATAATACATACAGAGGTAAATAAAAATGAATAAAATTATTGCAATTGTTGGTATGTGCGGCAGCGGAAAAACTGTTGCTACAGAGCTTTTTGAAGAAGCAGGTTACAAAAAAATCTATATCGGAGCAATTACTTTCGAAGAACTTGCACGTAGAGGTTTGGAAGTAAACGAACAAAACGAAAGATTAATCAGAGAAGAGTTTAGAAGTTCTGGCGACAAAGCCATCTACTCTCGTATGAGTTTGCCAAAGATTGAAGAGCTATACGCTCAAGGCAACGTTGTTGTCGAAAGTATGTATTCTTGGTCTGAGTACAAACTACTAAAAGAACACTTCGGCGATGCTTTTGAGGTTTTGGCTATAGTTACAAATGCAAAACTTCGTAGAGAAAGACTAGTAAACAGACCTTTAAGACCTTTCTCACTAGAGGATTCTAAGTCAAGAGATTATGCCGAAATAGAAAACATTGAAAAAGCAGGTCCTATCGGCATTGCTGATTACTATATCACAAACAACGGCAGCGAAGAAGAATACAAACAAAAAGTTATCGACTTTATCAAAGAGTATACAAACAAATAATAAGCAAATAAAAACAAGTCATTTTAAAGACAAATAAAAAAAGACAAACGAAAATAGTTTGTCTTTTTTTTGTTAATTTTAGAACATACCAAGTTCGGCCATAGCAATAAGAATTGCAAGACCGCCAACACCGATAATAATTCCAAGTACAAGGAAAAAGATTTTCCAAGCTGATTTTGGAGCTTTACCGATAATACTACCTGTTCTGCCGTTTACCAATATTTTGTAAGTTTTATCTTTGTATTGATATTCTGTAAACCAAACAGGAAGTAATGTATATGACCAAAGTACATTACCAAATGTAGTTGATGTTACAAAATTTTCATATCTGTCGTAGTTTAGATTTCTCTTGATGTTTTCTTCAATTTCTACAGATTTTTGTTTTTGCTCACGAGAAAAAGCAGTTACTACGTCGTTTTCTAAGTTTGCAGTTTGGAAACCTAGAATATATCCACTATCAAATTCGTGTTGTTGAACGTTTGTATAGTCTCTAAATTGTTCAATATTCATCTCTTGCAAAGCAGAAGATGCAGGTTCAATTTGGTTTTTGTAACTATTGCTTACTTCACCACTAATTCTTTTGCGGATAGTATGAGTATCTCCGTCTTTGTCTGTATACTCTCTTACACCGATACCACTATATTGGGTATAAGTATCATAGTCGTATAACCAACAAGGAAGATATATACCATGCATACTGTTTATGTCTGCTTTTTTCTTTAGGTCATTTGGAGCAAACTTTCTTTTCTTTATCCAAAGTTTGAAAAGGTTTGTTGCTTTTCTCTTTGAAATAGCAAAAGGTATTATGCTGTCTGGCATATACTCCATACCTTCGTGTATAGCGTTGATTTGGTTACTTCCACAATATGGACATTTTGTGTCGATAATATCACCTTGAGAAAGAGAAGCGCCACAGTTTTCACATTTTACGTTTAGATCTATACCTTCTTTTCTTTCGGCCATAGATTGTTGGTTTAGAGGTTTTGTTTTAATATATGCTGCTGTTTGCAAGATTTTTATATTTCCGCAATTTTCACACCATAGTCCGCCCTTGTCTGGATCAAAGACTAAAGTGCCACCACAACCTTCACATTTATTTTTTGGTTCCATAATCTTTTTCCTTTTAATAAAAAACTCCTTAAAAGTTTTTACTTTTTAAGGAGCTAGTTGTTTTTTAGATTAAAACTTGTTTCCACATTCTCCGCAGAATTTAGAACCAGCAGTTTTCTTTGCTCCACAATTTGGACATACTGCTGCTGCAGGAGCTTGTTTAGCACCGCATTCGCCACAGAATTTTGCAGTTGCAGATATTTTTGCACCACAAGCTGTGCAATGTTTTCCAGCGGCAGCTGGTTTAGGTGTAGCAGCTGGTTGAGGTTTCAAAGCTTCAGTCATCATTTGACCTACTGCTGCACCTGTGCCAAGTTGAACACCAAGGCCACCCATACCGTTAGGGTTGTTTACACCTTCACGCATAGCATTAGCTGCTTGATATTTTACAAATGTATCCATCTTGTCGTTCATAACGCCCATAGAAGATCTTGTATCAATAGCTTTTTCTACTGCTTCTGGGAATGAGATGTTTTCTACAACGATATTTGCAAGAGCAAGACCAAGATTTGTAAATGAACTTGCAATTTGTTCAGTTGCTTTTTTGTTAAATTCTAGTAGGTTACAAGCAAGGTCAATAGCTGAGATTTTGCTTTCTGCGATTGTATCAGAAATACCAGCGATAAGGATACTTCTTAGATAATCGTTGATGTCGCTTGTTGAAAAGCTTGAGTTTGTACCAAATAGTTCTTTCAAGAAGATTGTTGGATCATTTACTCTGAAAGAATATTTACCATAAGCTCTGATTCTAACAACGCCAAACTCTTGATCACGCATAGTGATTGGGTTTGCAGTACCCCATTTTTGGTTAGCGAATTGTTTTGTGTTTACATAATAAATTTCTGCTGTAAATGGTTGTTTAAAACCAAAAGGAAGAGCAAGAAGTTTAGATAGAATAGGTAGGTTAGCTACAGCTAGTGTGTGAGTTCCTGGCTCAAACACGTCTGCAATTTTACCTTTTACTACAAAAACTGCTTTTTGGCTTTCTCTAACTACTAGTTTAGAACCAAAGTTAATTTCTCTACCTTCCATTGGTACACGATATACCATAGTGTCTTTAGTATTATCTGCCCATTCGATTACTTTTAATAATAGTGCCATTATAATTTCCCCTTATTTTCAATTATCTTAAAATTATTGTGTGGCTAACTGCTGTAATTTCTGAATTGTCAGCCAAAATTATTTCTTGGTTGTGTTCATATTCTCTTACATAACCGTCTACTCTGATGTTAAATTTGTCAGTAGTGTCATTGCTTGTAAGGATAATGTACTTACCAGGTTTGATCATGCCATTGCCAACGCCAACTTTGTAAGTGTTGCCAGGAGCCAAAACCCAGTCACCCTTAGTCAAAGAAATCTTTGTGTGACCCTCTGCATCTAGAGTGTCTGTTTCGTAAGTGTATCTTGTAGTTTTTGTTTCAACTACGTTTGCTTTAGCTTTTTTCTTGTTCTTCTTTACTGCGATAGAAACAACGATAATAGCTAATAAAACTAGAGCGCCTACGCCCAAACCAATGTATAGTCCCATAATTCTCCCTCCATTTGTTAATTATATATTAACATAAGGAATTGTTTTTTTCAACTAAATAACAAAATATTAATCAAAAAAATGCTCTTTTCTCTTATGTTTTATGCGGTTTATCCACATTTTAGATGCCTTTTACTCTAAAAAAGAGCCGTTACCGACTCTTTTGGTTTATAAATTTATTTTTTTGAAGTTTTATGCAAAAAAAGTTTTCCACATATTGGGTTACAAAACAATAAGCAAAACAATCATAGAAAGCCCAGACAATATTGCGATAGTTGATAGCACAACCCCAACTACGCCTATCGCCTTGCGATTAAGTCGCACCTGCATTATACCAAAAACCATACCATAAACGCCAAGGCCCAGTGGCAAAATAATACCCGCAATAACCGATAGTATAATCGATAAAACAGACCCAAACCCACCAAGTTCCACGCCATATAAATTAACACCAAAAATTAGTATAAAACCCACCGCAACCGCTATTGCTATCAAGCTCAAAACAACAGAAATTTTGCCATACTTTTTACACTCATATCTTTTAGTTTCATCTGCTTTTATTTCATTGTAATTGTTGATAAGATTGCGAAAAAGAAAAAAGCCAGTCGCCTTGCCTATATTATCAATTTGCTTTTCGTCATCATTATTTTTAATCTCTTCGTTGGTCATTTTTCCCTCCCACAAATAATTTGTTTTTTTCTGTTATTACTATATTGCGAAAATAATTGTTTTTTATACTAATTATTTTTTTACCTAACAATAAAAAAAGCAAAGATACAACTTTGCTTTTCAATTTATTTTTTTTCTTTAGTTTAGTGCTAGTCAAGATACTTTTTACTCAAGGTTTTTACTATACTTTTTAGCCTTTCTCTAGTCTCAATTGGCTTTATTATTTCTATGCTTTCGCCGTATTGCAAAGACCAATAAACAATAGAAGATTCGCTATTTTTTAGATAACCATAGTATTGGCCGTTTTCCTTTTCTATGCGAATATTTTTGCCAAACCATTTTTTTGCTTGGTTTACCATACGGTCATCATTTATTTTAATTTTTGCAGTTATTTTTCTATCGCCAAACATATAGATATTGTCATTAATATATGAGGCAATATCAAAGCCGTTTTCAAAACCTTTTAAGGTGGTAATCGGTTTGATATCTCTATCTAATATTCTGATATCTGTTATGTCTTCGATTCTAAAGTTCGCAACATCATCAAACTGGTCGTTGTTGCAAACTAAGTAGTAGTTTCCCATATTGTTTAACATAAAATAAGGATTAATAACAAACGGTCTATCACGCCTTGGAATAAGCGTTCCATCAATATCATATTTGTTATAAATAAAACTTACTTGTTTATTGTTTTCGATAGCGTTATGCAAAAGTTCTATATTATAAAAAATCTGCTTGTTTTCAGCCCTTTCTACATCTTCGGTTTTGTATAAATAATTATATTGTTTGCGCTCATAAACGCTTAAATTTTGAGACAACTTTTTTGCAAGATCTCTTGCATATTTTCCATTGATTGCTTTGCTTGAAAAAACAGCGTCAATCAAAAATCTTACTTCGCTTATTTCAAAATCTCTACTCGCAAGATAGCAACCAGATTTTGACTTAACAATATCGTAACCTAGGTCAATTAAACTTTCTATATTGGCACCGATAGATTTTCTTTCGCACTCTAAACCATAGATAGATTCTATCTTATTTGCAATTTCCGTTTGCGATAATAAATGTTTTTCATCGGTATAATCTTTTAGTATTTGAAGTGTGTACAAAATAGATAATTTTTTGTTACTAGGTAAAGCCATATTTACTCCTTTCAAAAGCAGCATTATTATATAACAATCTGCTTTTGCTAATAGTTTGCTTTGCATAAACTATAAGTTTTCTTTTTTTATAATAACACAACTTTAATTTTTTACTTAATAATTTTTACACTTTCCCTAATTTCTTTGATGTCATCTTCTATAAGAAGTTTCTTTTCTTTTAGTTTTACTACTACTGCGTCCAAAAATTCTCTATTTTTAACAAGTATTTCTCTTGCTTTTTGATAATAGTTAAAAAGTTCATTTTTAATTACAATTTCTTGGCTGAAATTGGTATTTTGTGACATTCTAAGTCCACCACTAATATCTAAACTACCAAAACCACAACCGCCATATTCACCTACTATTCTTTTTACAATATCCAAAGCCCTATCAATGTCTAAAGAGCAACCAGTATCTATTACTCCGTATTTTATTTCTGTAGCACATCTTCCAGCAAGTAGGCACATAATTCTATTTTTCATACGATCTACAGAATGCCAATACTCATCATCTCTATAATATGCTGTAAACCCCTGCACTCCTCCTTCATATTTACCAATAGAAATCATCGTTACACTTCCTGGTTCTAAAAGCTCTGCAATTACAGCATGACCAGCCTCGTGATAAGCAACATCTTCGTCATCTCTTTCGTCAAAATTTTTTATAGTTGCAGGGGCTTCATATATTTCTCTTATACAAGCTCTTATTATATGATCATAAGAAATTTTTTCTTTATTTTCAAAACCAGCATAGATTCCCGCCTGATTAATAACCGTCTCTAGTTCTGCACAAGAATTACCGTTTAAAAGTCTTGCAAGACATCTTACATTTATACCTTCAACAAAGTTCTTTTGGTCTATATAATGCTTAATTATTCTTTCGGCATCTTTTCCACGAGGCCTTTTCATCTCAATAACCACATCAAACCTACCTGCCCTTAGCAAAGAATCTGGAAGCCCCAAAACATCATTTGCCGTTGCCAAAACAAATATGTCATGGCCTTTTATATCATCAATGCAAGATTGTATAGTTACATATTCCGAAGAGTTCCTTGTGCTGCCATCTGAAAACTTATCAAGATCATCTAAAAAAACAATGGCTGGAGTTTCTTTTTTTGCATTTTCAAAACATTCTTTAATTGCTTTTACAAATTCACCATTGGGTAAATTTTTTCTGCAAGTAACCACCTTTCGACCACAAGCCTGTATAAAACAACTTGCCATCAACGTTTTTCCTACCCCAGGAGCTCCATGAAGCAAAAGCCCATTTGGAACTTCGACCCCTAACTTTTGATACTTTTTTGTGTTCTTTAGAACATCACAGATTCTAGCAACTTCTAATTTTACCGAATCATACCCTATAACCTTATCAAATTCTTCCATAATAATTCTCCTTTTGCTATTTGATACTTTGATTATAAGTTTTTATATGTCCAAAAAAGCGGACAACAAACATTTTCTCTACAACAAAAAAAAACACTTACATTAAAATAAGTGTTTTTAATTAATTATTTACTTTCCTTCAAAATTATATGTTCTACTTTACCGCTATCTTCAAACAAAAGATCTTTCAAAACGACCGGTCTAAAGTCCATATTTTTTAGAGTTTCTTTGTCTACCCATCTATACTCTAGTCGTTTTTCTACACCTTTATCATTTTCAATGATAACATAATCTTTTGTTTCCATTTCGCTTTGAAGCTCGGCTTTGTAATAAAACCCAAGTTCATGGTATTTTTCACCCGCTACTCCGTCAAAGAAATTTTCTATAATAGCAAAAAGTTTTTCGTTTTTTATAGGGTTTCCTATTTCCTCAGTTATCTCCCTATTAACTGCAACTTTTGTATCTTCGCCCATCTCAACGTGACCGCCAGGCAAACAATAAAATGGATTGTTCATTATCTTTTGAACCAATACTTTGTCGCCGTTTTTTACCAAACCACAAACCCTAAATTTGAATTTTTTATTATCACTAGTTATCTTTATATCTGCCATTTTTTATCTCCTTTTTTTGCTGATATTTTGATAGTTTTTCTTATTTTATTCAAGCAAAGTTTTTTGCTATTACAAACCTAATTTTTTGATAAGTTCTGAGCTAAACGATCTTGAAACTGCAAGGCAAGTTTTTTCAAAGTTTTCCTCGTGTTTTTCGTTTAATTCACTTACGATTGCTACACACTCTATCCCTAAAGAAAGTGCCGTTTTTATCGCAATATGTGAGTCTTCAAAGTATATACATTCTTCAGGTTTTACGTTTAATCTTTCCATTATCTTGACAAATATATCCGGGTCTTTTTTGCTTTTGCCGATATCTTCTTCACATATAACCAAATCAAAATATTTTTCTACGTCAAAAATTCTAAAGGCCTTGGTCAAAAGTTTTTTGCCTGTAGCGGTTGCAAGAACTAAGGTATAACCTTTATTTTTTAGATATTCCAAAACCCACTCTGCGCCCTCGATATAATTAATTTCATCACGATATTTTACTTCCATATAATCGTACCAATAATCAACCACATCTTCGTAAGTTATACCCTTAACATCGTGCATATCAACAAACATTTTTGCGGTGTCTTTATTGCTAAAGCCATGTCTATTTGGCTCAAAGTCTGGGTTTTCACTAACATTGTAATGTTTAGCAGTTTCGTGATCTATCATCTGTTTCCAGTGAGGAAGTGACAAAACAAGTGTGTTGTCAAAATCAAATATAATTACTTTTTTCATGCCTAGTCCTTTGTATTATTTTTTGCACAAATCATGCGAAATTATCATAAAGAAAGGATAACATATTATCAAAAAAATAACTAGCAAATCGCTAGTTATTTTTCGTTGTTATTTGTTTTCTGTTTTTGCAACTGCTTTCTTAGTAGTCGCTTTTTTAGTAGTTGATTTTGTAGAAGTTGATTTTTTTGTAGTAGGTTTAGTTTCTTTTGTTTTAGGGGCTACTACTTCTTCTGTTTTTTCTTCATTTTCTACTACTACGATTTTGTTTGCTACAGTTTCGATTGCAGTTTCGGCAACTTCTTCGTCGATAAGTTTTTTTGCTTTTGACTTATCCATAAAGTAATAAATAAGTTTCAAAACTTCAAATACAGGAATAATTGCAAATGCAAAACCTACAACGATAAGCCATTGAATAGCAGATAGCTTAGCAATCTTAAACGCTACGCTCAAGAAAGGTACAAACTCAAGAAGTAATACTACTACAACACCAAAACCAAATGCTACCCAAACCATTTTGTTGCGAAGTGGGTTTTTGTTAAAGATGCTGCCTTGTGTTTGTGAGTTGAACATATGGAATAATTGAACAAAGTTTAGTGCAAGGAAAGCTGCAGTTGGGGCTGCGTCTAAGCTCCAATAAGTTCTAGCAATAATATATGCTGTTACAACGATTAAAGTTTGTATGAAACCGCCAAGCAAAATATTAATACCTGTTCTTCCACCAATTATACTTTCGTCTTGCTTTCTAGGTGGTTGATTCATTACAGATTTTTCTGCAGGTTCTACACCAAGAGCAATAGCAGGTAGGGTGTCAGTAATCAAGTTTACAAACAAAATTTGAACAGGGATAAGGAATGTTGCGCCAGGGAATAAGAATGTCGCAATAAAGATTGCAAGAACTTCTGCTGCATTTGAGCTAAGCAAGAATTGGATTGTCTTTTTGATATTTCCAAAGATTTTTCTTCCTTCTTCTACGGCTACAACGATTGTTGCGAAGTTGTCATCGGTAAGTACCATATCAGCAACTTCTTTTGTAACCTCAGTACCAGTAATACCCATACCAATACCGATGTTTGCGTTTTTGATAGATGGAGCATCATTTACACCGTCACCAGTCATAGCAACTACTTTGCCATTTGCTTTTAGGGCTTTTACTATTCTAACCTTATGCTCTGGGCTTACACGTGTAAATACTCTAAATTTGTTAATTTCTTTTACTAGTTGTTCATCTGTAAAGTTGTCTAGGTATGCACCTTCAATAACTTCTTTTTCAGATTTAATCATTTTTAATTCTTTTGCAATAGCACATGCAGTATCTCTATGGTCGCCTGTAATCATAATGGCTCTCATACCTGCTTGTTTACATTTTTCGATAGCCGCAAAAACTTCTTTACGTGGTGGGTCGATCATACCAGTAAGACCAATAAATGTTAGGTGTTCTTCTTTTAGTTCTTTTTCGGTATAATGTGCACCTTCTTTGTATTTAGGGCCTTCTGATATTGCATAGCCCAAAACTCTCAAAGCTTTGCTTCCCAAAGTTTTACTTGCTTCCATGATGTTGTCTTTGTGCTTTTTAGTAATCTTTTGAGTTTTTCCATTGATTACTATATTGTCACATCTTTTTAGCAATTCGTCTACAGCGCCTTTTGTATAAACGCAAACGTTACCGCCAACTAGGTTTGCAGTAGACATAAGTTTACGGTCAGAGTCAAATGGTATCTCGCCGATTCTTTTGAACTCTTTGTCTATTTTTGATTTGATAACAGATTTTTGTTCTGCAAAAGCAATAAGTGCAGTTTCTGTTGGGTCACCAATAAAGTTTTCACCTTGCTTTTTAGAGTCGTTACATAAAGTCATACATCTAACAAGTTCCAAAGCTTCGTTGGTGTCTAGTTTTGTATCTTCTGCAGATACAATTTTGCCGTTGAAATAAGTTTCCATAACGGTCATTTTGTTTTGAGTAATAGTTCCTGTTTTGTCACTACAAATAACTTCGCAACAACCAAGAGTTTCTACTGCATGAAGTTTACGAATAATTACATTTTTTCTAGCAAGTTTTGTTACACCTAGAGATAGAATAACTGTAACTACAACAGTCAAACTTTCTGGAATAGCAGCAACCGCTACCGCAACCGCAGTAAGGAAGGCTTCCAAAATCTTAGAAGAATCAAAACATACATTAACTACAAATAGTATTGCAGCTATTGCAAGTACGATAATAGTAAGAACTTTACCAAGTTTTGCAAGGCTGATTTCTAGAGGGGTTTTGTCGGCTTTTGTTTCGTTTAGCATATTTGCAATTTTACCCATTTCGGTATCATTTGCAACGGCTGTTACTACACCAACGCCTCTACCATAAACAACTGTACTAGAAGAAAAACACATATTAACTCTATCGCCTAGAGGGGTCTTTTCTTTTAGTTTGATTGCTGCTTCTTTTTCGGCAGGTTTGCTCTCACCAGTAAGTGATGCTTCTTCGCACTTTAGCGATGCGCTTTCGATCAAATACATATCAGCTGGTACAACGTCACCTGCTTCTAATACTACTACATCACCAACAACAATTTCTGTTGTTTTAATTTTACATATTTTGCCATCTCTCATTACTTTGGCAAAAGGTTGTGACATTTTCTTAAGCGACTCTAAGGCATTTTCGGCTTTCATTTCTTGAACTGTACCCAAAATTGCGTTTAGAAGTACTATGGCATAGATAATAAAAGCATCAACTAGTTCTGATGGTTGATTTTCTACTAATGAGATAACCAAAGAAATAGTTGCAGCCACCATAAGTACGATAACCATGATGTCTTTGAACTGAGATAAAAATCTCATCATAAGTGAAACTTTTTTGCCTTCGGCAAGTTTGTTTTCACCATTTTTTTCTAGTCTTGATTGAGCTTCTGCTTGGGTTAAGCCCTCGTCAGTTGAGTTTAACTCTTTCAAAACTTCGTCTTTTGATTTTGAATAAAAACTCATTTTTCTCTCTCCTACATTTTTTCCAAAACAGTAATACCAAGAAGTTTTAAGCCATTACTCAAAACTGTTTGAGTTGCTTTTGTAAGGGCAAGTCTTGTGTGGCATACCTTGTCTGTTTGGATTATTCTGTGATTGTTATAAAACTTATTAAAGGCTTTACAGATTTCAAGAAGTAGTCTGCTGATATAACAAGGTTCATAATCTCTTGCTACCATCTTAACTGTATCTGGAAAATCGTTCAAAAGTCTTATAAGATTATTACACTCTGGATTGTCGATTTCGTCAAAGTCAAACTCTGCTTTGATAAAGTCAGTAAGGTCTTTTACTCCTGCCTTTTCGATAATGCTATTACATCTTGCAGTAGTATATTGTATGTAAGGGCTAGTCTCTAGGTCAAAGTTTAGTGCCTCGTCTAAATCAAATACAACGTCTTTGATTTTTTCTTGCTTTAGGGCGCTAAATACAACTGCACCTATACCAACCGCCTCTGCTATCTTTTTGCTCTCTTCGGTATTACCATACTTTTCGGCAATTACTTTTTCAGCTTTTTCGATAGCGGTTTTGAAAATATCTTTTAGCACGGCTTGTTTGCCTTTACGTGAGGCAATCTTTACGCCGTTAGGAAGGCTAAATCTTCCGTAATAAATATGCTCAAGGCCACCTGCATATGGTCTACCCAAAATCTCAAGTATTTTGAAAAATTGTGCAAAGTGTTGTTTTTGTGATACGTCGGTTACATACAAACTTTTGTCAAAATTGTAACTAATATATCTATCGTCAGCCGCCGCCAAATCACGTGTTGCATATAGGCTAGTGCCGTCTGATTTTTTGATCAAACACACACCAAGTTTGTATTTTTCAAGGTCAACAATTTTTGCGCCTTGACTATCTTGCAATAGACCTTTGCTCTCTAGCTCATCAACGATAGGTTGCATCTTATCGTTATAATAAGCCTCACCTCTCCAGCTATCAAAAGATATATTAAGCAAGGCATAAATCTTCTCTATATCCTCTATTGCTAGTTTGATAAACATATTGTAGATTTTTAGTGCCTCTTCGTCTTTGGTTTCTATCTTTCTAAACCACTCACGTGCAAGGTCATTTAGGCCCTCGTCATTTTCAGCCTCTGCATTAAACTTTACATACAAGTCTTGTATAGCATCTATACCCCTTGCCAAAACATCTTCTTCATCACCCCATAATTTGTATGCAGCAATCATCTTGCCAAAAGGTGTTCCGTAGTCGCCAACATAGTTTATAGCAACAGTTTTGTAACCCAAATAGTTGTGTACTTTTTTGATACACTCACCAATAAGTGTTGTGCTAAGGTGTCCTATGTGCATATATTTTGCAAGGTTGACTGATGAATAGTCTATACATACTGTTTTGCCTTGGCCCATATCACTGCGACCAAAATTACTTCCACCCATAAGTATTTCGTTGATAATGTTATAACTTAGTTTTTTGCGGTTAACAAAAAAGTTAAGATAACCGTTTACAACCTCTACCCTATCTACAAAACCATTTGTATTTACTCGCGTAGCTAATTCTTCAGCAATGGCAATAGGGGCTTTGCGCAAAACTTTCGCAAACGAAAAACAAGGAAGGCAAAAGTCTCCCATTTCAAGGTTTGGAGTAAGTTGCAAATTGTCCGCAGTAAAGTTTATCTCTTCAGGAAAGTTACATTCGTCTGCGACAAGTTGTTTTAAGTCCATATTTCGCTCCTTTTTAGTATGTATATATCTTACCACAAAGGAACACTCGGCGCAAATAAAAAGCGAAACTTTTATTAAATAAAGAACGCAACCCCGCCCAAAACAATAAGATAAATAGCAAACCAAATCAAACTTCTTTTTCGGATAATGTCTAGCATAAACTTAATAGCAAGATATCCACAAATAAATGAACTAATAAAACCTACAATAAGAGGCAATATATCTACCTTGGCAAAGCCGCCGCCAAAAATCTCTAAAATCAAAGACCCAATAATAATCGGTGCACTCATAAGAAAAGAAAAGTCCGCAACTTTTTCTTTGTCTTTACCCATAACAACACCTGCAGTAATAGTAGAGCCTGACCTTGACACTCCTGGCAAAATAGCAAAGCCTTGGAATACCCCCATCATAATAGCGGTTTTGCTATCTATCCCTTCGCTACTGCACTTTTTCATAGCAATCGTAGTCAAAACCAAAAACGCCGCCGTTACTAAAAAAGCAAACCCAAGCGCTCCTCCAGAAAAACTATCTTCAAAAAAATCTCTAAACAAAAAGTATATAATCACCGTTGGGACGCACGACAAAGCAAGAAAGCCAACTTCTTTTGAAAAGGGCTTTTTTGCCATCTCAAATATCCTTTTTCGATAATATACAATTACCGCAAATAACGTTCCTAGGTGCATAACTATATTAAAAGCGAGGTTGTCCCCCTCTATACCAAATAACCTTTCTAAAAACAAAAGGTGTCCGCTAGACGATACGGGCAAAAACTCAGTAAGCCCCTGCACTATACCCAAAACAATCGCAATACCTACACTCATTTTCTCCCCCTAAAAAAAACATCGCCACTTTTTCTAACTACTTTACCTATTATGTCCATTGCGGCTTTTATATATAATATATATTAAACTAGTTATTTTATACCTATTTATTATAAAGCCCCTATCAAAACAATCTGTTTTCTCCTTTAGTCACGAAAGACTTTCCCTCAAGCCATCATAAAAAAACAAAAGACAAGTTTGACTACTAAAAGAAAGAGGCCAAAAGTATTGACTTTTTTTGAAAAAGAATATATCTTATTTTTTGTAAAACAAACAAAAAAGGAATTAATATATGAAACTAGGTGTAATCGGACTTCCTAACGTAGGAAAAAGCACATTATTTAATGCAATAACAAAAGCAGGTGCAGAAAGTGCCAACTATCCTTTCTGTACAATAGAGCCAAACGTTGGTGTTGTAGACGTTCCAGACGAAAGACTAGAAAAACTAGGTGCTCTATACAACACAAAGAAAATCACCCCTGCCCAAATCGAATTTGTAGATATCGCAGGACTAGTAAAAGGTGCATCTCAAGGCGAAGGTCTTGGAAATAAGTTTTTAAGCCATATCAGAGAAGTAGACGCTCTAGTTCACGTTGTAAGATGTTTTGAAGATACCAACATCACTCACGTTGAGGGTTCTATTTCACCACTTAGAGATATCGAAATAATAAACTTAGAACTTATACTTGCCGACCTCGAATCTGTAACTAAGAAAATGGACAAAACTGCAAAGATGGCAAAGCAAGGCGACAAAGTAGCAAAGCAAGAAATGGAACTTTTAACCAAGATAAAAGAAACTCTAGAGAGCGAAAAGCCAGTAAGAAGTCTAAGTTTTAACGAAGAAGAAAAAGCAATAGTTGATGGATTTTTCTTGCTTACAAATAAACCTATTATTTATGTAGCAAATATTGCAGAAGGTGACATTTCTAAAAAACCAGAAGAACTACCTTATGTAAAACAAGTAATTGATTATGCAACTAGCGAAAACGCAGGTTATCTTGCTCTTAGCTGCAAAATAGAAGAAGAACTTATCTTACTAGACCCAGAAGACAGAGAAATGTTTAAAGAAGAACTAGGCCTTACATCTAGCGGTCTTGAAAAATTGATCGTTGCAAGTTATAGACTTCTTGGCCTTATGAGTTATCTTACTGCAGGAGAAAAAGAAGTAAGAGCTTGGACTATTACTATCGGAACAAAAGCTCCACAGGCGGCGGGAAAAATACATACCGACTTTGAAAGAGGCTTTATCAGAGCCGAAATCGTAAAATATGACGACCTTATCTCACTTGGTTCATTTGCAAAAGCCAAAGAAACAGGCAAAGTAGCCAGTGTAGGTAAAGAATACGTTATGCAAGATGGCGACGTTGTATTATTTAAATTTAACGTATAAAAAACAAAAAAACTCCAGTTTTTAAATTGGAGTTTTTTTATAAATTATCTTTTTGTAAGTTTTGTTTTTCTTATGCTGCTATTACTATACTTTACAAAACATATTATTAAAAATATATAACAACTATCTTTGAATATACAGCTACTATCTCCATAAATAGCCAACAAAAAAAGACTAGGAAATAATCCTAGTCTTTTTTTATTATGCGATGTATTCGTTTACAAATCCTTTGATCATAAGGTAAGTTTCAGCAAATTCACCAGTTACTTTGATTGTAGAGAAATATGCTACAGAGTCAGAAGATACATTTTCGCTAATAGCGTAGATTTTGATAGTGTTTCTTTCTTGTGATTCTTCGATTTCGAAAATCAATGAGTAGAAAGAGATGCTCTCGCCGTCAACTTTGATAGTTTGTTTTTCATCGCCGTATTTAAACTCAAATACAACTTTGCTATCAGAAGTGTTGCTTCTTGAAATGTATGCTCTTGATTCGGTTGTTTCAACTGATACATTATCCAAAGTTTTGTTAAACAATGCAGGAAGATATTTTTGCTTTGTAGCGTCTGTCAAAGTTTTTATAACTTCGTCTGCTTTGTCGTCTTTGTTTACTTTTGATACGCCCATAGCTGTCTTTAGATCATTATGATAAACAACTAGTTGCTCTGGTGTGCCATAGTCGATTTTTGCACCTACTGTGATGCAAGATAGTATAATAGTTGTCAAAATAAGTATGCCAACCAATGATAGTGATACGATAGTAATTACTTTTTTCATTTTTGTCCTCTTTTATTAACTAATGCTTTTATTATATTTGATAAAGTCTATATTGTCAAATACTAATTTTTGCGATTAGTCTTTATCTTCGCCTTTTTTAGTAGTATTTTTTGGTTGAGTCTTTTTTGTGGTAGGTTTTTTAGTTTCTTTTTCAACCTTTTTATCTTCTGTCGCTTCTTCGCTTTCAGTTTTTGCTATTTCACCTTTTTTAACTTCGTCGGCAACTTGTTTCAAAACGTCTTGCTCAATCTTGCCTTCTACTTCGTCTTGTTTTTGCTCGATAGCAATATCGATACTGCAACCTTGTTTTGCCTCTTCTACTTCTTTTTCTTGCTCAGCAATCAACTTATCCGCTTCGACTTTTATGTTATTTATTTCTTCTTCAGAAATAACACCTGCTCTTTGTAATGCCTCTGCAGTTTTTAGTCTTATTGCTTGTTCCTTTTTAGTTTTTGCAAGGTCAGATTCGGCTTTTTCTAGTCTAATTCTGGCTTTGTTTTTCTTATCATTTTCTTCCATTATGGCGATGATTTCTTCTTTCTTTTTGCCATTAATTATCATTTCTACTTCGTCATGATAAATAGTTTCTTTTTCTAGCAAAATCTCTGCCATAGTGTTTAGTATAGGCATACTATCTTTCAAAATCTTAGTTGCCTTTTTGTAACAACTTGCGATGATTTCTCTTACTTGAGCATCAATTTCACTTGCTGTCTTTTCGCTATAACTTACTTGAGTTTGGTAATCTCTACCAAGGAAAACTTCTGATCCAGAAGCATAGTTTACAGTGCCAAGAGCACTCATACCCCACTCAGTAACCATCTTACGTGCTATTTGGGTTGCTCTTTGGATATCGTTTGAAGCGCCTGTAGTAATATCTTTGATTACAAGTTCTTCGGCTACTCTACCGCCAAGCATCATAGTAATAAGGTCGATAAGTTTATTATAAGTCATATGGTTTTCGTCATTATCAGGTCTTGATAATGTATAACCTGCAGCCATACCTCTAGGTATGATAGAAACTTCTTGTACTTCATCACAATGCTCTAGTTTTTTACCAACGATGGCGTGTCCAGCCTCATGGAAAGCTGTGATTTTTTTATCTTTTTCAGTAACAATACGGCTCTTCTTTTGAGGACCCATAAGTACTTTGTTGATGCCTTCTGTAATATCAGTCATAGATATACTCTTCTTGCCATTTTTAGCAGCGATGATAGCTGCTTCGTTTAGCAAGTTTTCGATATCAGCACCAGTAAATCCACTTGTTAGTCTTGCAAGGTTTTTGAAATCTACAGAGCTATCAATTGGTTTGTTTTTTGCATGTACTTTCAAAATCATCTCTCTGCCTTTAACGTCAGGAGTATGAACATAAATTTGTCTGTCAAATCTACCCGGTCTTAAAAGCGCAGGATCCAAAACGTCGCTTCTGTTTGTCGCTGCAATAACGATGATTCCTTCGTTTGTTTCAAAACCGTCCATTTGAACAAGTAGTTGGTTTAGTGTTTGTTCTCTCTCATCATTTCCGCCGCCTAGACCAGCTCCCCTTTGTCTACCTACAGCATCTATCTCGTCGATAAATACAATACATGGTGCGTGTTTTTTCGCTTGGTCAAATAAGTCTCTAACTCTTGATGCACCAACACCAACAAACATTTCTACAAAGTCTGAACCACTCATAGAAAAGAATGGTACATTACTCTCACCAGCGATTGCTTTTGCAAGTAAAGTTTTACCAGTACCTGGTTGACCTACCAAAAGAACGCCTTTTGGAATCTTAGCCCCAAGTTCAGTAAAACGTTGCGGGTTTTTCAAAAACTCAACAACCTCTTTTAGTTCTTCTTTTTCTTCATCTATACCAGCAACATCACTAAATCTTACTTTTACATTTTGAACAATTCTTGCTCTAGTTTTACCAAAGCTTAGGCTCTTGTTATTTGCCCCGCCGATACTCTTAATCAAGAATATAGCCATGATAATAACAACCGCTATACTAATGTAAGGAAGTATTTGTTCAAAAAATGATTGAGTTTGTGGTTTTTCTCTATAAGTAATATTAAAATCAAAACTATCAGTAGTATTACTGTTAAACTCATCTACCTTATCCAAGATATCTTCCAAAGTTACAGAGCTAGTTAGAGTAAAATAATAGTCTGCACTGTTAGGAAAGTTCTTTACAGTAGAGCCTGTCTTTTTTACTTTTACAGTGTTTCCGATAACGTAAATTTCTTTTACCTTACCTTCATCTACCATGGTCATAAAGCTCTTTTCTCCACCATAAATGGAAATCTCTTTTCCCATGCCACTATTGTCTGTGATATAAAATATTAAAAGTATTGCAAGAACAAATGCTAATATCCAAGCAAAACTTCTAAATCCATTACTTTTTTTCTGTTCCATTGTTTCTCCTTATTTTTATGCTAGTATATTTTAGCATAGCAAAAAACTTTGTGCAATCATTTTGGGCTCTTTATTATAATAATATATATTTTATTACATATTTAGACCCTACTTTTTTATATATTTTTTGCAATTTTTTGGCAAATTATCCAAGCCTCTTTTTTTATATAAAAATCGCTTTGTTTATATCCCTAAAAAATACTTTAGTATATAAAGTTTTTTTTAGCTAAATAAATATTTTCGGTAAATAGATTTTTCATTTTTTTTAGTACCAAAAACAAACAAAAAACAGGGGTCAAAAATAGCCCCTGATTTTTATTCTTTATTAAACTGTTTCCTTTATTTTTTTAGCATCTTCAACAGTTGCGTTATACTCTGTAATTGCAGTCTGTATAGCTGTCAAATCTGCATCTTCAGTGTATTTGACAATGTATTCACACTCAAACATATAATTGCTCTTTGTAATCTCGCCATCTATTGTTTTAAAGGCTACAATTTTGTTTGTTGTGTCAATGTAAAAGTAAGTAATTTCACTGAATTTATCTTTTACTTGAGCTAGTGTTTTTTCTACCGCAATTTCTTCGTATATTACAGCTATTGGATCACTATTTGCCTCAACAAGATCTATAATCTTATCCAAATCTTCAGCGCTTGTATACTCTACAAAGAAGTCTCCTGCAACTTTGTAGTTTTTAGCAGTAAGTTCCATGTCTGCAAAGTAAACAGTGCCTGACAACTTGCCACCATCACGTGTTATATAAATATGAGTTACAGACAACAAATGATCTGATGTTAATTCATCAATGCTTATCTTTGTTGGTTCAGCAGGTGTTGAAGTTTCGTTCTTACCAAGCTTTTCATCAATGTATTCACATACGTTGTAGTTGATGAAATCATAATACTTTTGGAAAGCCCTTGTATCATTTACGATGCCGTCAAATTTTGCATCAATAGAAGGTACAAAGTAACCCATTACACTAGCAATAACCGCTACAATACCAGCATACAACAAGCCTTTTGCAAGACCAAATACAAAGCCAAGTACTTTGTCTATAGCGCCAAATATTTTAACCTCAGTGATTTTGTCAGAAAGTTTTTCTAGAATTTTCAAAATAATTCTGATAAGCACAAAAGCCACAATAAAAGCAATAATTGTTGTAAGCACAGCAGCTATCTTTCCGCCCAAAACTTCACCAACAGTTTGGTTTTCTGGAATATTAGCACCTTTTAGCAATAGGTTTGCTAGTTTCTGAACGATTCCGCTAACACCTCCAGCGCTCATTTCTCCGCTAATATCAGAAAAGCTCTCGCCTGTACGAGTGATTGTAAAGAATTCGCTTAAAGAATATAACCAATCTGCAATCTTATCTGTAAGTTTTGTTGTTAGTTTAAATATAGCCTCAAGCAATTTTCCAAATGGCTCTGCAATAACAAACGCTATAAGAGCTGAAGCTGCCGTACCAACAACCGAAATAGCAGATTTCAAAAAGCCTTTGTATAATCCGATAACTGCAAGTAGTATTATCAGAGCAACAAAGACAATATCAACAATGCTAGATACACTCATAATATTTCTCCTTAGTTTATAATAACACAATTATTAATATTTGTCATATTTTTTTACCCAAAAACAGTTTTAATTTTCAGTAAAAAATAATAACTTATCCACAATCCACTTACTATACACAAACTAAAAATCAACTTTCAAAAAAGACCTTTTAGCCACTAAAAACGTTTTAATGCTTTCTAACTAAAATCATCTACACAATGCCTCTTAAAAAAATCAAAAAAACAAAATCGCAACGTGTCTAAAAACAATAATAATCAATCTATATTTTTTATTAAAGCCTAATCCCAAAAACAGTAAATTCACTTTTTTAAACTTATTAAAAAAGATATGTAATCTAAACAACATTTTTAAAATTAATTCATAATAATGAATTTCATATCTATTTCAAAAAAATATATTTAATAAAATAAATCGCAATAGTACAATTTGTGAAACAATATGAATTGTTATATTATTATAACCTATATTATTTTGCACCCAACCAATATTTTAACACAACGCCTATAAATTTAAGCCGTGAAACATTTTTCTAAACAACAAATATCAGTTTGCATAGTACTTGCAAAAATCTATTAAAATAAAACATTAATTAATTTTAGTAAATCGTAGTATAGAATTAACTTTATAATACTAAATCAAAAATGAAACATTGTTTGCAGAATTTTTAAATTTTGCATCGAGAAAAAACCATATTTCAACATCTAATTTTTGTTCATATTTTAATGTAATTTTTACCATATTTTTTGGCTCCA
>JAZUBK010000019.1:0-23234 GCA_045638465.1 Clostridia bacterium
TATAAGGGTTATCAAAGTTGACAAAACCAAATTAAAGGTGTATTATATCACCATCAAGGAGATTTCAAAATGAAAAACCAAGTGATACATTTACTCTGTCACTAAAATTAAACTTTAAAAACAAAACAACAAACAATTTAATTTTAGGAGAAAGAGAAAAATGGATTTTAAGAAAATAGAAAAGAAATGGCAAGATATTTGGGACAAAAAACAAGTATTCAAAGCCGAAGATTTTAGCGATAAGAAACCATATTATACATTGATTGAGTTTCCTTATCCATCAGCAGTAGGTTTGCACCTAGGCCACGTAAAGGCTTATTCTGCACTAGAAGTTGTTAGCCGCAAAAAAAGACTAGAGGGCTACAACGTATTGTTCCCTATTGGATTTGATGCTTTTGGTCTTCCAACCGAAAACTATGCTATCAAATACAATATTCCACCAAGAAAAGCAACTGACGACAATATCTCCAACATGACTATGCAACTAAAGAGAATGGGATTCTCTTTTGACTGGAGCAGAGTTGTAGATACAACCGACGAAAAATATTACAAATGGACTCAATGGATTTTCTTGCAATTGTTTAAAAAGGGTCTTGCTTATAAAAGCAAATCAATGGTAAACTACTGTCCAAAATGTGCTTGTGTACTTTCTAACGAAGAAAGCCAAGGCGGTGTTTGTGACAGATGTAACACAGAAGTTGTACAAAAAGAAAAAGATGTTTGGTTCTTGAAAATCAGAGAATACGCAGAAAGATTACTTGAAGGTCTTGATGATATCGACTGCCCACAAAGAATCAAAGAAGAACAACGCAACTGGATCGGCAAATCAACAGGCGCACAAATTACTTTTGGCCTAGAAACAACCGACGGCAAAAAAGACAGTTTTGATATCTACACAACAAGAGCAGATACATTGTTTGGCGTTACATTTATGGTTGTAGCTCCAGAACATCCTATGCTAGAAACATATAAAGACAGCATCACAAACTTCAGCGAAGTAGTAGATTATCAAGAACAAGCAAAGAGAAAGAGTGAGTTTGATAGAATACAATTAAACAAAGACAAAACTGGCGTTATGCTAAAAGGTTTGTATGCTATCCACCCTATCACTGGCAAACAAGTTCCTATCTTTATCTCTGACTATGTAATGATGGGATATGGCACAGGCGCAATTATGGCCGTTCCTGCACACGATACTCGTGACTGGGAATTTGCTAAAAAGTTTGGCATAGATATCATACCTGTTATTGAAGGTGGAGATATCACAAAAGAAGCTTACACAGATATTTCTAGCGGAAAACTTATCAATTCAGATTTCCTAAACGACCTATCTGTAAAAGAAGCTAAAGAAAAAATGATCAAGTACGTTACCGAAAAAGGTTTCGGAAAAGCTCAAACAAACTATCAAATGAAAGACTGGGCATTTAACCGTCAAAGATATTGGGGCGAACCATTCCCTATCGTATATTGCGAAAAATGTGGAACTGTTCCTGTACCAGAAGATCAATTACCTGTAAGACTTCCTGAGGTTAAAAACTTCAAACCATCTAAAAATGGTGAATCACCACTTGCAGAAATTGATGAATGGGTAAACTGCACTTGCCCTGTTTGTGGAGGCAAAGCAAGAAGAGAAACAGACACTATGCCACAATGGGCAGGTTCTAGCTGGTATTATCTAAGATATATCGACCCACACAACGACAAAGCCTTGGCTGATCCTAAAAAGCTAGAGTACTGGGGCAACATCGACTGGTACAATGGCGGTATGGAACACGTAACAAGACACCTAATCTACGCTAGATTCTGGAATATGTTTTTACATGATATTGGAGCTATTCCTCATAACGAACCATTTAAGAGAAGAACTGCTCAAGGTCTTATCTTAGCTGAAAACGGTGAAAAAATGAGTAAATCTGCAGGAACATCTGTAGACCCTATTGAAACAGTAGAAGAATACGGCGCAGACGTATTAAGACTATATATTCTATTTATGAGTGACTACGAAGCTGCAGCTCCTTGGTCAAATAAGAATATCAGCGGTTGCAAGAGATTTTTAGAGAGAATCGAAAGAATGGTTGACTTTATTGATGACTTTAGTGGAGTTCACCCAGAACATGCAGATGATATCAATACAATCATCGCAAAAGTTACTGAAGACATCGACACCCTAAAATACAACACAGCCATCGCATCACTTATGACTTTTGTAAACAAAATATATAATGACAAATATATCAGCCGCAAAGAGTTCGAAATTTTAGTTACTTTGTTGTATCCATTTGCTCCACACTTTAGTGAAGAAATGAACGAAATAATCGGAAATAAAACTTTGATTTGCGAAACACCATGGCCTAAACAAGTAGAATCTATCGGCGTTAAAAAAGTAAAAATGCCAATTCAAGTAAATGGCAAAGTAAGAAATGTAATTGAGATAGAAGAAAACACAGACAAAGACACTGTTATCTCTATCGTAAAAGCCGATGAAAAAATAGCTGCTGCTATTGGTGATATGAATATTGTAAATATTATATTTGTACCAAACAAAATCGTTAACATCATAGTAAAATAAATAAAAAAGCCCTAAGTTAAAACTAGGGCTTTTTTATTTGGTTTATTTAAATATACAATTCACAATTTAAAAAGTAATCATAGTTTGAAAAGTAAAAAAAAGACTTAGTCACTGCTAAGTCTTTTTTATTATTAATAATTACCATCAGAATAGATATATGTGTTACCTTCTCTATTGTTGTGTACAAACAAAGATGAACGTCTTGTTGAAACTTGAGCTTTTGTATAGTTATATCTATATTGGTTTTTCATATTGTAATTGCTATCATAGTCAAAATCAGATGAACCAACTTCTGTTTTTCTGATGCTATCACCTTTTACGCTACCATCTGTGTAAACAGTAAATGGTGCTGAACTGATATTTTCTACTGTAACATTGTTGCCATTTGAGTTTATACTCATATTGCAAGTTGCTGTAGAATCTAGTACGCTAGTATGTAAACCTAAGTTTATCTTTCTATCGCCGTCTCTTGCCATAGAGATATTAACAGTACCTTTTAATCCGCTAAGGTCTATAGCACAATGTCTTAGGGCGTTGATATCTACTCTGCTTAGTTGAGATTCGTTTGTATTGTCAAAGTTAATATCAATTTCGCCATTGTAAGTTTCGATAGTCAAATTGTTATATGCTTTTTTGATTGTTATTTTTCCAGTGTTGCTAGTTAGGTTTGCTACGCCCCTCAAAGTTCCTATATTGATATTACCCAATTCGCTATTGATATCAATTGGTCTACCAAGAGCAGGTACATAAGTTAATGTTTTGATATCAACGTCAATTTCTTTGATATCTCCACCCTCAAAACCTTGAGTTGTAATTGTTCCAGCCAAAGTCTTTACTTTAAATGAACAATATTCTGATTGCATATCAACTATAGGATAAGTTGAGTTAGTACCTTTAGAAATTGTATCGATACTTACATTACCACTTCTAGCATAGAAGTTTAGGTTACCGTATAGGTTTGTTATATCGATATTTGCTCCACCTACTTTGCCATCAGATCTTACTGTAAGTGGGCCTTTGATTGCACCATCTTTTGCAATAAGTTTTCCACCAGATGTAGCAAAGATAATTTGTCCTGAGATATCTGCACCATCATTTAGAAGATAACAACTACCAGCACCAGTTTTTAGGTGATATCTTGATGCGTTTGGTTTATTTACTACGATAGTAGTTTTGCTACCATCTCTTGATTGGCTATCAAGATATAGGTTAGAAACTCTGATTGTTCTTCCTTCTGCATTAGAAGAGTATTCTACTTTTCCTCTGTTTGTATATGCATTAATTACTGCAAAATCTCTGTTTGTTGGTACGTATACTTTAATATAAGAATCAGATAGGAACATAAGTCCGTTTGGCTCTGATACATCGATACTCATTGTGTTGTAAGTAACATCTGGAGCATAAGCGCTATCGCCACTATCAAATGTTAATTGCTCTGTTTTATGCTCTACTGATAGGTCTGAGGCTTTTGCTTTTACAAAACCTGACATACCTTGAGAATAGAACACTTCTACATTATTTGTTTCGCTGTTTGGAATAATGTATATATCCATACGGTCAGAAGTAATAGACAAAGCATTTATGCCAGACATATCATCTTCCGTGATAGTAAATTCTTTATCACCTTTGTATGAAACATACCTATAGCCTAGTATTATTGTATTTGGTGAGCAAATCATAAGTACGCAGCATATCAAAACCGCTGCGATAGCTACACCAATCAGCAATAATAAATAAAGCATAATAGACTTAAAAACTTTCATCTAATACTCCTTTTTTACTATTTTTTTGACAAACTATTGTTTGTATTATAATTATACAAACAAAATTTTATTTTGTCAATGGCTGCAACTATTTAGAAATCTCAAGCACAGCCTTAATTCTTCTAACGCCAGAACTTGAACTTTCTTCTTTTTGAATCTTGTATCTGCCTAGTTCAGAAGTGTTTTTAGCATGTGGTCCGCCACAAATTTGGTTGTCAACGTCACCAATTACAAAAACCTTTACAATGTCGTCATCACTTGCGTTAAAGATACCATAAGCGCCAGTTTCTTTTGCCTTTGCAAAAGTCATCTCTTTGCACTCTACAGGAATCTTTCTTGCGATTGCGTCGTTAACAAAATCTTCTAGAGTTTTGATTTCTTCTTCTGTCATTTTGTGATCTAAGTTAAAGTCAAATCTCATTCTTTCGCTTGTAATGTTAGAACCTTTTTGAACGGTGTTTTCACCAAACATTTTTCTAAGACCAGCCAAAGTCAAGTGTGTTGCAGTGTGATATAATGTTTCCATTTCGCCAGTACCTGCAAGGCCGCCTTTAAATGTTCCTGCACTTGCAGTTCTTGCAAGTTCTTGGTGAGCCTTGAAAGCTTCGTTATAGCCCTCAATATCAACCTCAAAGCCTCTTTCTTCGGCCATTTCTTTAGTTATCTCAATAGGAAAACCAAATGTGTCATATAGTCTAAAAGCAGTCTTGCCGTTAATAATGTTTTCAACAACAGCATTTGGATCTTGCTTTTGCATAAATTCTCTTTTTCTTTCTATAGAAGAAATTACTTTTTCAAATTCTTTGTTACCTTGAGTTAGGGTTGCATCAAATTTATTTGTTTCTTTCAAAAGTTCTGCCAAGATATAATCTTTTTTCTCTACAAGTAGAGGGTATGCTTCGTTGTAAACAACGTCAATGTAAATCTCAGCAACCTTTTGCAAATCTTCTGCAGTAAAGTTTAGAGTTTTGCTATGACGAATTGCTCGACGCAAAAGTCTTCTCAAAATATATCCTGAACCAGTATTTGATGGAAGAATACCATTTCTATCACCGATAAGCATAACGCCAGTACGTATATGGTCAGCAACAATCCTCATTGCTCTTGTTATTTTTTCATCTTCTCCGTATTTCACGCCAGAGATTTTTTCCATATAAGCAATAACATCTGTAAATAGGTCAATTTTGTATCCGTCAGTGTGGCCGTTTAGGAACATAAGCATTCTTTCAAAACCAAAACCTGTATCTACGTTTTTGTTTGTCAAAGGCTCATATTTTCCGCCGCCTAATTGTTTGTATTGCATATAAACGTCATTACCGATTTCTACATATCTTCCGCAGTCACAGTTAATGTCGCAATTATCACAACATTTTTTGTCGTTTCTAGGATAGAACCATTCATTGTCTGGGCCACATGGTGTACCAACAGTACCCTCTAGCGCCCACCAGTTATCTTTTTTGCCAAGGTAAAAAATGTTTTCTGGTCTGATTCCTAGGGCTTTTAGATATCCTGCAGTTTCGTCATCTCTTGGTGCTGACTCGTCACCTGCAAATACTGTACAACAGATTTTGTCTTTATCAAGACCAAAAACTTTTGTCAAAAGGTCAAAAGTCCATTCTGTTTTTTCTTTTTTGAAATAGTCACCCAAACTCCAGTTACCCATCATCTCAAAGAATGTAAAGTGTGTTTCGTCACCTACGCTCTCGATGTCTACTGTTCTTACGCAACCTTGTACGTTACAAAGTCTTGTCTTTCCGCTAGGGTGTTTTGCTCCAAGAAGATATGGCATAAGTGGTTGCATACCAGCTACGTTAAACATAACACCTGTAGAACCATCACCTATTAGTGATACTGCACCAATATTTAGGTGGCCTCTATCTTCATAAAATTTTATCCATTGATTTCTAAGTTCTTTACTTGTAATTTTCATTTTTTTATTTCCTTAAAATACATCTATATCTTCGTCATAAGTTGCAAGGTCTCCGCCAAGTTCGGCAGGAGCATCAGCATCAGTAAGCACTGTTGCGCTGCTTTTTGCAGGAGCTTGTTTTGAAGATTCGACTTTGTCTTCATAATCTCTATATGTAGTATTTTCTCCGATCCAGCGAAGTTTTAGATCAGCGGTAGCACCGTTACGGTGTTTTGCTACGATAAGGTCTACAACGCCTGGCTCTTCTACTACTATGTCATTATATTTTTCTGGGTTGTGAAGGAACAATACGATATCGGCGTCTTGCTCGATAGAGCCTGACTCTCTAAGGTCACTAAGTATTGGTCTGTGGTCCTTTCTACCCTCAGAAGCTCTCGATAATTGTGACAAAAGAAGAATTGGAACGCCAAGTTCTTTTGCTGCAATTTTTAGGTTTCTAGTAAGTTCACTGATTTCTAGTTGACGGCTAGAGTCTTTATATTTACCCATGCCGTTCATTAGTTGCAAATAGTCTATCATAATAAGGTCAAGGCCATGTTCTCTTTTTAGCCTACGACACTTACTGATAATTTCGATAGGAGTAACTGATGATGTATCATCAACATAAAGTTTTGAGTCGCTAAGTTTTTTACCCGCCGCCCAAATCGCTTTGTACTCGTCTTTGTTAAGAGTACCTTTTAGACCTTTGGCCATATCTACGCCTGAGATACTAAACATTGATCTTTGAGCAAGTTGCTCTTTTGGCATCTCAAGTGAGAATACCGCACAAACCTTGCCGCACTCTACTGAGGCATGGTTTACAATGTTCATAGCAAAAGAAGTTTTACCTACACCAGGACGGGCAGCGATGATTATAAGTTCGCCTTCGTGAAGGCCATTTGTTAATTTATCAAAGCTTTTAAATCCTGTAGGTATACCACTGATTTCGCCTTTGTTTTTTGCTATTTCATCAAGTTTGTCAATAACTGATGCAACAGGTCCTGAAATAGAAACAAGAGAAGAAGAATCTTCATTTTGTGAGATGTCAAAGATTTTCTTTTCGGCAAAGTTTAATGTGTTTTCTTTATCTTCGCCTTCATAGGCTTCTTTGATTACTTCTTCACTGGCTTTGATTAGTTTACGAAGGAGTGAGTCTCTCTTTACTATTTCTACATAGTGATTGTAGTTTGCAGCACTAGGAACGATATTGGTAAGGGTTGCGATATAATCGATACCACCAACAGAATCCATAGCACCTTGTTTTTCAAGTTCGTCGGTGATTGTAACAAAGTCAATCGGGCTATTTTTCTTATAGATATTTAGCATCGCATCAAAGATTGTTTGGTGCGCTTGAGTATAAAAATCTTCGGTTTTTAATTTCGCCATAATATCAACAGCGATATCGTTGTCTATAAGGTTACAGCCCAAAACTGCTTGTTCTGCCTCTATGTTGTGAGGCATAATTCTTGCTCTTTTTGTTTCTACTTTCTTTTCCATTGTAATCTCCTATAAATTAATTTTATTAGTCGGCAAATGGGTCTCTCTCGTCTTCTTTGAATTTTGGTTTGTCTTCGTTTTTCTTATCAATATAACTAAACACGATAAGTCCTATAAAACAAACTAGTAATAGTATTGCTATATCAATCATAATGATATTTGCATAGCTTAATTTTTTCAAAACAAAATAGTTCAAAAGAGCAAGCGGAACGAAGCTAATAAGTATTAAAATAAAGTATCTTTTGATTATTTTGTTAAAAAAGATTTTTGTGTCAAATACATCTTGCTCGTTTGCTTTTTTCTTTTTATCAGCCATTTTGCATACCTCTCATTTTTTCTCTACCACGAATTGTATGGTCAAGAGTTTTCTTTCTTATTCTTACAGATTTTGGTGTTACTTCTAGGTACTCATCATCGCCCAAAAATTCTAGTGATTCTTCTAGGCTAAGTACTTTGTGTGGGGTAAGTCTCAACGCCTCATCACTACTACTGCTACGGCAGTTAGATAGGTGTTTTGTCTTACATACGTTAACAACCAAATCATCACTTCTACTGTTGCTTCCTACTACCATACCCATATAAACATTTTCGCCAGGTCCGATAAATAGTGTTCCTCTATCTTGAGCATTAAATAGTCCGTATTGAATAGCAACGCCAGTTTCAAAGGCAACTAGTGATCCAACATTTCTTCTTTCGATATCACCTTTGTATGGGGCATAATCATGGAAGATTGAATTGATAATACCTTCACCTTTTGTATCTGTCAAAAAGTCACTCTTGTATCCAAACAAACCACGTGATGGAATCAAGAATTCCATTCTCATTCTTCCGCCATGAGGATTCATTTGGGTTAGGTCACCTTTACGAGTTCCCATTTTGCTCATTACTGTACCTACGCACTCTTCTGGTACGTCAACTACTAGTCTATCGATAGGTTCACATTTTACACCATCGATTTCCTTGTACAATACTCTAGGCATACTTACTTGGAATTCGTAACCTTCTCTTCTCATATTTTCGATAAGAATAGAAAGGTGCATCTCACCTCTACCACTTACAAAAAATGATTCTGTAGTAGGGCCGTCTGTTACTCTTAGTGATAGGTCTTTGATGGCTTCTTTGTATAGTCTTTCTCTTAGGTGTCTGCTTGTTACAAACTTGCCTTCTTTACCAGCAAATGGGCTATCGTTTACCATAAAGGTCATTTCTACTGATGGTTCAGATATTTTTACAAATGGCAATGCCTCTACTTTTTCTGAAGCGCAAATTGTATCACCAATTTTTACATCGTCTGATCCTGCGATACAAACGATATCACCTGCGTGAGCCTCTGTTACTTGAGTTCTCTTTAGGCCTTCAAATGTAAGTAGCGCCGCAGCCTTTGCTTTGATATTTTTGCTTGGGTCGTTGTAGTTTACGATAGTAATAGGGTCGTTTTGTTTGATTACACCTCTTTCTACTCTACCTACTGCAATCTTACCAACATACTCATTAAGTTCTGTATTTGAAACAAGAAGTTGGAAAGGTCCTTCTTCGTCGCATTTTGGAGAAGGAATATATTTTAAGATAGTGTCAAGAAGTGGTCTCATATTTTCTCCAGTAACACTAGGAGAATATGATGCGATACCTTGTCTTGCTGATGCGTAAATGATAGGGCTATTTAGTTGTTCGCTACTAGCATCTAGTTCTAGTAGTAGTTCCAAAACTTCGTCGCCAACTTCATTTAGTCTTGCGTCAGGTCTATCGATTTTGTTTATAACGATAATTACTTTAAGATCAAGCGCTAGGGCTTTTTCTAGTACAAATCTTGTTTGTGGCATAGGACCTTCGAAGGCGTCTACTACAAGAAGTACACCGTCAGCCATTTTTAATACACGTTCTACCTCACCACCAAAGTCTGCGTGTCCTGGGGTGTCGATTACGTTGATTTTGTATCCTTCGTACATAAGTGAAGTGTTCTTTGCAAGGATTGTTATTCCTCTTTCTTTTTCTAGTGCGTTAGAGTCCATAACTCTATCTGCAACAGCTTGGTTTTCTCTAAATACACCACCATGTTTTAAAAGTTCATTAACTAGTGATGTTTTGCCGTGGTCTACGTGAGCGATAATTGCTACGTTTTTAATTTTTGTTTCCATTATTTTTTCTCCGTTTATCTTATCCTATCTATAAGGTTGTTGTGCTCTTCTTTTTCCTTTTCTTTTGCAAGAGCTAGTTTTTCTTTTGACTTGTCATAAAGCTTTTGTTTAACCGCTGCAAATACAACTAGTATTATGCAAAGCCCTACACTAGTAACTAACGCTAGTAAATACCAAGTGCTGGTATTGGCTGAGGCTCTGTATAAAATTATTGTTTGCGAAAGGTCATCAATATCCCAAGTATGAACATAAACACCTTTTGACCTAGTAACCTTGCCATTGCTATGTACTCTACTATAAGGAGTAGTGTATTGGAACTTCAAATCCACATCATCTAGGGTAAAGTCTATAGTTCCTCTAGAAAATAGATATTCTAACTTTCCAACTAGTGGCTCGTTTTCTCTGTTAACCAAATCTAAAAGGTCTTTATATGTGGTCAAAATCTCTTGAGAGTATGTTGTTGCAAAGTTACCTTCTTTTGTAGTAATCTCTCCAACAAATGGAAAGTCTACAATTCTTTGTTGCAAGAAGTATTCAAAATCGCCATTTGTATCTTCATTACAATTTAGACACTTTGAAACAAACTCAGCATCAGCCTCAGTTTCGGCAATTTTGTTTCCACAATGTGGGCAACCTACATACAACATTTCGTAGTCATTATATAGCAAAAAGTCATAGATACTAGCAAACTGTCTATATACATAAAAACCATCGTCAGATCTTACGATATCTTCGTTGTAGTTTGAACTAAAAAGTCTAAAGAACTTTTGCTTTTTTGGATTGGTCAAAAATTCTTCTTTGCGAGAATTGTACTCGTAGTGGAAAGAGTCAAGATAGTCTACTGCTATATAATAAACCTCTTCTGTAATAAGTTCATAATCATAACCAGCCTCGACAATCAAAGACTTGTCAAACTCAACTTTTACTGATTGCTCAACAACCAAAGAGCCGTCTTCTTGCACATATAGTCTAACGCCTGATGTAACAGTGCTACAACCAAATAAAAATATACAGCATAATATAAGCATAAAACTCGCCATACATCTTTTTAGCATAGAATAGCTCTCCTTTAGTTACTTTTTTACACAATACTTCATAGTACTATATAATATTAATTATTATAATATATAACAAAGATTATTTCAACAAATAAATAATCATTTTTTTGAGTTTTTGGCAAAAATAAAAAATAGGCAAAGTTGCCTTTACCTATTTTGTAACGGGAATTTGCACGTACCCCTGTGGTTTGCCACAAAGAGGGCACGTTTTCCAGGCGGTCTTACCCTCGCCCTCATATCCGCACTGACTACACTTCCATTTATATTCTTTTTCTTGCTTATACATTGTGTTTGTAATGAGCATATTATAGATTTGGTCAAGCAACATAAAGTGGCAATTTTCCACCACAGCTATTTGCTTAAATTTTTCTGCAACGTCCATAAACCCTTCGTCTTCGGCTATTTTTGCAAAGGCAGGATATACAGAGGTATTTTCTGACTTTTCTACATCTCTAGCGATTTTTACTTGCTCTTCTAAGGTGCCAGTTTTGAAAGGATAACCGCCACATATCTCTATATTGTCATTTTTGCCGCCGCTTTTTTGCATAAGCAAATCCCAAAATACTTTTGCGTGGGCCATTTCTTCCTTTGCCTGAATTTTAATCAAAGTTTGCAAATGTTTATAACCTTCTTCCATTGCTGTTTGCGCCAAAAATTGGTATCTTGCTCCAGCCTGACATTCTCCAGCATATGCCCTTGCCAAATTTTTCATTGTTTCTGATTGTAAAAAATCCATTATTTCCTCCTTGTTATTTATGATTATTTACAAAATAATTTTTTATAATCAAAATAATTTTGTCAAAAAGCAAAAACCCGCCTCAATTAGTTGCCAAAAGTGGGCTTTTTTACTAAAATAAATCTAGGAGAAAATATTATGCTAGATGTTTTAGATATGCAAAGAAGATATTATGTCTTTGATAAAAATACAATCAAATCATTTATCAAAATGTGCGATGGCTTTACTGCTTACACTTTGGAAAAACCAAAAAAATCAAAGTCAACAGATATCTTTTATGATAGTAGTAAAAGAATACTAGAAGAAAATGGACTTCTTTTGAGAAAGAGAATTTTGGGTTCAAAATCTCAAATCAAACTAAAAAGAAGATTTAGCGAACCACAACACTTCTATTCTGATGCTTTGCGTAAACACGAAAGAGAAAAAGAAGTAGCTACAAAAGAGCCACTTTCTAAACACTTTTTCTTCCTAAATAACGCTCTAAACTCTATGTATAGCACCCCACTTAACTTTGACCCAGATAAACTATTTGAGCAAATGAAAGTAATACTTACCATCGATATAAAAGAAACAAGTTGGAAAGTATTTGGTGCGGGTGGATTCAAAGCTGTTATAAACCATGATATTATGACTATGCACAACTATCAAACAAAAAGGAAAAACTCTTGTGAACTTATCCAAATCAAGATGCTTTCTGCAGATAGTACATTACCATATTTCCAAGACTTTATAACCAAGATAGAAAAACACTGTAAAGAAATATTCTTTACTCAAGATAGCAGATATGAAATCGCACAAAGAACAACAAAGCCACTTCCAACCAAGGAAGAATTAAAGAAACTACAAAGAGAAAGGGCTTTAGCGGCGGCAGAAGCAGAAGGAACCAAGAAGTAGCATTTTCTCAATGCTACTTTTTTGATAAAAGGAGATTTTATGGAAAAAAGACCAGTAATTATAGACGTAAACGTAGGTATAGACTCTGCTATGGGTCTTGGCCTATCACTATTTAATGACAACTTAGATATCAAACTAGTAACTACTGTTGGCGGTTGCGTAAAGCTAAACACTTGCCTTCAAAATACATTGCACTTATTAGACGTTTTTAACAAAAATATCCCTGTCGGAAAAGGTGCAGAAAGACCACTTATAAAAAGACCAATCGAAGCAAGTATCGAGGGCCTAAATGGTCTAGGATCATATGTGTATGACTCAACATTTACTTCAAAACACGTATCTGGCTCAGCAGCTGACCTTATGTATAAAACTATCGTAAAAAGCGATAAAAAGGTAGACGTTATATGCTACGGCCCAGCAACAAACCTTGCCAACCTTTTGACATCATACTATGATGCAAAAAACTATATTGGTAAAATATATTTGCTTGGTGGCTCTCTAAACGAAATCGGCAATATCACACCATTTGCAGAAACAAACTTCTTTATTGACCCACACGCTGTACAAATAATTCTAAACAGCGGTCTTGATGTAACTATTGTTCCTATGCAAATTGGTCTAAACTGGGGATTTAAACCAGTATACCTTGACAAAATCCGTAATTTCAACCGCACTGGAGAGTTGTTCGCAGAACTACTTAGCGATAATGGTGTTTCTAATGTTGAGGCTTTGTATGGCGTAACAATGGCTTGTTTTACAGCAAACCCTGAACTATTTGAAACAAAACCAGCAAAAGTTAGCATAGAACTAGCAGACAAAGTAAAAACCGGCACTTCTTATATAAAATACACAAACGATGCAAACTGCAATGTTGTTGTTGATTGTGATTATGATAAGATGCAAAGTTTGTTTGAAGAGACTTTGAAAAAGTGTCAAACTCAAACTGAACAAACACGTCCTATCATCATAGACTGCGACCCTGGTGTTGACGATGCTATGGCGATAATGAACGCTCTATACTCTACTAAAGTTAGAACACTTCTTATCTCTTGCGTTGCAGGAAATAACCCAATAGATAGAATTACAAACAATGCATTACATATCGTTGAACTATGCCACAGAAAAACACCTGTAGCAAAAGGTGCAACAGTTCCTCTATACAAAAAAGCAAATTATGCAACTCACGCCCACGGAAAGCAAGGACTTGGAGCTTACACTTACAAAGGTCCATATACAAAAGCAATAAAAGATGATTCTGTAGAGGCCATGTACAAAACTTTGCTTGAAAACAAAGATAAACACACAACCATTTTGGCAATTGGCCCTATGACAAATATTGCGATGCTTATTCGCAAATACCCAGACGCAATAGAATATATAAGAAAGATTGTATTTATGGGCGGTTCAAAAGAAACAGAAACAGAGCCATACCCAGAGTTTAATATAAACTTTGACCCAGACGCAGCAAGAATTATCTTGGATAGCGGTATCCCTCTAGTTATGATTCCTATGGAACTAGGGCACTTTGCTTACCTTGACCACGACGATATCAACTTGATTCGTAGAACAAACGCTTCTGGTAAAAAACTAGCAAAAATGTTTGAAGAATACAAAGATAGACACGTAGGCGAATATGGTGCAGCGGTACACGATAGCGCAGCTCTATATTACCTTACTCACCCAAATCACTTCAAAACAGAAAAAGCTTATATCGAAATCAGACCTTATGGCGATATCCACCATATTTATGTAGATTACAAATCTGACCACCCTAACGCACTAGTTGCTGTAGATATGGATATTGATGAGTTTAAACAAAACTTCTTCTATCACGTAACAAAGATGGATTAATAGTTTATAACAAAAACTCAAACAAAATTTTGAAATAAAAAAAGAGAAGATTTTGTCTTCTCTTTTTTATTTGTTATGCAAGGTCTGCGATAACCTTATTCAAAAATCCGTTCATTGTGTATTCGCTCAAAGCAACATTGTCATATTTTTTTGTAAGGTCTAATCCTTGGTCGATAAGTCCTTGATATTGAAGTTCGCCCAATTTAATTTCTGCAAGGTTTGGAGCTACAGACGCCATATCTTTAACATAAGTTTCTCCATCTATATAAGCCCAAACACCTTGTGCCTCGTATTGTTTATATGCAGGATCTGTTGCTGGGTTGTAGCTTGAATTTGCCTTCTTTTCCATATCAATAACGTCTTTTAGCTTTAGGCCATCAAAAGCGGCAGTTAGGTTAGTTACTTTGTATGTGCCAAGAGCAACGATAATTTTGTTCGTACTATCTGGGTATAATTCATTGATAGTAATATTATTGATTTCTGTATTTAATCCAGAAATTGTTGCATCTTTCAATCTCTTTAGAATAATATTTCCATTAACCTCAGACTCTGAAAACAAAGCACCAAGTTTTAGGTTCGGAAGTTCTGTATCAAGTTCGTTTATTTTGTAATCAGCAATAGCTTTCAAAACGCCAGTTGCACTTGTTGTATCAATAACATCTTTTACTTTCAAATTTTGCATCTCTGCTGGTAGTTGACTGAAAGGAATATCAACCAAACTTTCTAGCATTGATACTGAGTTAAAGCTTACACCAAATTCATCGCTTAGTTTATTTAGAGTGTAGTTATCCAAAAGCCCATCTGCTGCAGAGCTTAGATCTTTTAGTGGAGTGTCTTTCAAAGAATTGATAAATTCATAATTTGGAAGTGTAATACCAAAAGTGCTTTCGATATCACCTAGTGACAAATCATCAATTACTGTTTGCATATTGTCACCAGCATCTTTTAATTTGCCTTTGATAACCGCAGTAATATCTAGACCTTTAAATGAATAAGTCTTTTCGCCATCTACAGTTTCTACAACAAGCATATCAGACAAACCAAGGCCAAGGCCGTCAGATAATTCTTCGATTGTCATAGAATCAAAGTTTGATGCAACCTCAATTACATTTCCTACTAGTTTATCGACAGTCAAATGCTTTGAATCTTCACTCAAAACACTAATCTCAAAACCAAAAGTCTTTTCGATGCTGCTGATAGTAACGTTTTTATATGCCCAAAAACCAAAACCAACAACAAGCACTAAATTAATAATTGTGCCCAAAAACCAGCCCAAGAAAAACTTTCCTGTGCCACGGCTTTTTCTTTTTGGTTTTTTAGGTTTTTCTTCAATTACTTCTATTTCTTCTTTTTTAGACATAGTTTATCTCCTATTTATATATGTAGTATATATTCTTTTTGGCAAGTTGTAAACATATATTTTTATTTTACATTGCAATTTTTAACTTTTATTATCCCCAAAATTTTTCAAATAATACTAAAAAAGTAGGCGCTAGAAATAATATTTAAGTGTTTTTTGTTGAAATAATCAAAAAAACAATATATAATGAAAATATATAGGAGATTTTTTTATGGAACTAAGCAGACTACTAGATGTAGAAGATGTAATCGAAGGATTTATGTTTATGCCATATATTTTTATTGGCATATTTGCTCTTGTATTTATTATTATTGTTGTTACTATCATAGTTAACATAATAAAACGTACAAAAAGCCACATAGACTCAGACGGTATGATGCCAGATCACGATAACGAAAGCACTATCGCAACTATCTTTAAAAAGACTTTCGAAAACGCAAATGCAAAACTTGATAGCGAAAGCGCAAAGTACAAAAAGATTACTTGCCCTTATTGTGGAGCTGTAAACAAAGGCTCTGATATGAAATGTAGCGGTTGCTCTGCTCCACTTCATGACAAATAAGAATAAAAAAACATAACCAAAATCGGTTATGTTTTTTTTATTTATTGTACAATATTTTCGGTTTGAACTTTCGCTAAAGATAAAAGCTCTGTTGTGCTTTGTATACCTGCCATTTGAAAAACAACACTATCTTGTACCATATCATCAACAGCCTCATAAATTGTTTTTTTATCAATACCAGCCGCAGCAAAGCCCTGAACCATATGCACAAATATATCTCTTGTACCATTTGCAACAGTTTTTTGATCCTCTATGTCAAACTTTTCAAATGTTCCGCTATATACTGGTCTAAATTGCAAAGCTACATATCTAGTTGACATTTGTACAAGTTCTTCCTCTGAGCAATTTTCTTTAGCAAGAAAATTAAGATCTATAAAGTGAAAGCCTTTTTCTTTGTCATAAAAAAAGTTACCTCTTTTTGATGGGTCAATAGTTAGATGTCTTGAAATTTCTATATAATCTTTTGCAAAGGTTGAAAAGTGACTTGCAGGGATTGTAGAGTACTCTTTTGTGTAATCAACTAAAAGTTTGGTTCTCTCAGGCTTTGTGCCGTCCACATACCCCATACCATCATAAAGTTCTTTGCCAGGAGCAATAGGCTGAACGATAAAGCCTCTGGCATAAGCACTTTTACTTTCACCATCTGTACTATGATATTTCGAAATATTTTCTGTATCCCAGCTAAACCCTAAGATAGGTACAACGTGGTGATTTTGCAAGTTATAACCTATTTTCATAACCTCATCTAAGTTTAAATCGCCATCTTGTAATATTTGCTCAGGTGTTTTGTCTTTATTTTTTGACGTTGTTGCTGGAAACCTATAACACTCTATGTTAGTTGTTTTCAGTACGGCATATTTTTTACCATTGTGCGCTACAATTTTACATTTATTATTACCACCAGACTTTGAAACTTCAACGCCTACACTAGCATCTATAACATCATCGATAAATTCTGGAGATATTCCGTCTACGCTATTTGTTCTAAATCCAAAAGACATATTTTTTCCTCCGTATAATTTTATTATATCACGAAACTGTCATTTGGTCAATATGGGACGAAATCACACCCTCAAACTTTGTCAAGAAAATATAAAAAATAAATCACTCTTTTTAATGGCCTTTAGTTTGACTAGCAAAAAAAAATAAAATATACTATTGCCAAGGAGAATAAAAAATATGAGTTATGCAGATGAAATTTTCATTAAAAATTGTCGAGAGATAATCGATCATGGTTATTCTGACGAAAACGCAAAAGTAAGACCAGTATGGCAAGACGGAACCCCTGCCCATACAAAGAAGAGCTTTTGCATCGTAAATAGATATGATTTGTCAAAAGAATTTCCTATTATAACCGTAAGAAAAACATTTTTCAAAAATTGTATCGACGAAATTCTTTGGATTTGGCAAAAAAAGAGCAACAATATCAAAGACCTAAACAGTCATATTTGGGATAGCTGGGCGGACGAAAGCGGTTCTATCGGCAAAGCATATGGTTATCAACTAGGTGTAAAACACAAATACAAAGAAGGTATGATGGACCAAGTAGACAGGGTTTTGTACGATCTAAAGAACAATCCTGCTAGTCGCAGAATAATGACTAATATTTATGTTCACCAAGACTTGTCTGAGATGCACCTATATCCTTGTGCATATAGTGTTACTTTCAACGTTACTGGCAATAAACTAAACGCAATACTAAATCAACGTAGTCAAGATATGCTTGCCGCAAATAACTGGAACGTTTGCCAATACGCAATACTAGTTCATATGTTTGCCCAAGTAAGTGGTTTAGAGGTTGGAGAACTTGTGCACGTAATATCAGACGCACACATTTATGATAGACATATACCTATTATCGAAGAGATTATCAAAAACCCAACATACGCCGCACCAAAACTAGAGATTGATAAATCTATCACAAACTTTTATGATTTCACTGTAGATAGCTTCAAACTAGTAGACTACAAGTGCAACCCTAACAAACACAAAATCGAAATTGCAATTTAGGAGAAATAATATGAACTTTATTGTAGCCGTAGACAGAAACTATGCCATTGGCAAAGACAATGACCTTTTGTACTCTCTAAAACAAGATATGAAATACTTTAGAGAAACCACCCTTAATAAAGTAGTTGTAATGGGTGACAAAACATTAATGTCTTTCCCAAATTCTGCCCCACTAAAAAATAGAACAAATATTGTTGTTTCTATCGATCCAAACTTTTCAGTTGAGGGCGCTATAGTCGTACACTCTTTCAAAGAACTTTTTGCAAAGCTAAAAGATTATGACACAAATGACGTCTTTGTAATTGGTGGCGCTTCTATCTACAATCAACTTATGGAATATTGTGAGTACGGATATATCACAAAGATAGACGCTGAAAAACCATATGACAAGGCAATAAACAACGTAGAAAAAATGGGTTGGACTTTACACCAAAAAGGCGAAACACTTACCGAAGACGGAATTGACTTTGCTTTCTGCATTTTCAAAAACCCAAATGTAAAGACCTTTGAAGAATAATCAGTTTTTTTTACATAAACAAAAGCAACATTTATAACAAAAAAACACCTAACTTAGTTACAAACTTTTGAAACTAGTGAAATAAAAAACGAACCTAAAACAAGGGTTCGTTTTTTTATTTTTCTACATATTCCCAATGATAACCACCTGTAGTTTTTCTTTTCCCAATACAAACTCTTCTAATTAAATCTGCCTTTATATTATGTTTTAAACCGGCAGATGTTGCAGATTCAAATATTTCTCCCGTTTCAATATTTTTAACTGCTTTTACTCGATTTTCCCAAGATTTTTTTCTAGAGCAATATCTACATCCATGTTTACTTCTAGAATCTATAGCTGCTTTCCATTCAAACCCACAAATATGACATTTCCACCAAACAATAACACCCGAATGTTCCATAAAATTATTTGGTGAAATTCTATTTTTATTATAATCCCAGTCTACAAGAAATTTTGAATTAAGAGTCACAATATCATTAACCCCGACAACAGTTTTCTTTTTTTGACAAAATGGACATTGATTTTTATCATTAGTTCTATTACTAATTGAAGCTTTCCACTCATGTCCATTTTTACAAACCCACCAAACTTTTTTACTAGACCCTTTTGAAATCATATTAGGTTTTAAATTTCCATTTTTCTCATAATTCCACTCTTTTAATAGTTCGGGAAATTGCGTTGACAATGAATTTTTTATTTCAAATTTTTCAATTAAAGATAAAATAGAATAATAATCTCTTTCTATATTTATATCAATAGATAAATTCATATTATATGTTTGATTAATAAAATTTAAAATTTCAATTAGAACCTGCTCCATAAACATTAATGAAGAGTTTGGGTTTTGTGTTGTAATTATATAAGCACTTGTTTTATATTCAATTAAACCTTTTTCTCTGATTCTAATTAATTTAATATTGTTAGATTCGCAGATTTCATCTTTTTTTAAGTCTCTTTCTAAATTTTTGTGCCAAGCACGACCATCATATTCAATACCTAAATTTAATTCAGGGAAAAACAAGTCTAATTCCATTTGTTTATTTATTTTTATATTTTCGTTAATTTGAAACTTTTGAGAAAAATAATAATAAATTGCTTTTTCTGGTAAAGACACGTGTCTATATTTTGAACAAATAGGGCACCCTCTTTTCTTATTTCGATTAGAAATTGAAGCAAACCATTCATGACCATTTTTACATTTCCACCATATTTTTGCATGAGAGCCTTTGGTGATAGATTCTGGAGACATTTCGTTTTTTACATAATCCCACTCATCTAAAATTTTAGGACATGTAATTTTTATATTTGATTTTTCTTTTAATAATTTCTGCCTATTTTCAGTTCGGTTATTCACTGCACATTTAGGGCAATTTGTAGGTTTTAATTTGTATGTTCTATGACCAACTGATGTTTGCCACTCGTGATTGCAAATTTTACATTTCCACCAAACTCTTTTTGTGGTGCCACAAGTAAGCAAATCAGGAAAAATATTAAGAGCTTTATTTTTCTCCCAATTCCATTCTTTCATTAATTCTATATCATCTATTAAAAACTTTTTATCAGACATAATGACTCCTACTTTAATGCTAATTTATTATAACATAAAATCTTGCATATTGTATTAAATTAGATAAAAAATAAATTTGGTACTTGGACGTGTGCTTGTCTTGATACAAGCGTTCTCGCTTCGCTCGAACACGACAAGCACACGGATAAAACTAAATTAAAGCAACAAAAAAAGCCCTTTTGGGGCTTTTATTTTGCTTATATTGGGTTTTATTGTTCGTCTGGTGTTTGTGTATGACCAGAATATACAGGCTCTTCTGCGGCCTTTTTTAACATATTGTAGAAGCCAACAACTTGTGCTTCTTGCGAAGTTCTTTGTGAATCATCTGGTTCCATTCTGCATCTATCAGTAATTATATAACTTTCTGCATAATCTTTTTTATTGTCTTCAAAAGTTGTTTCAGAAAATACTGTACCAGCATCTGTTAACTTTCTTCTTGTCTTTCCGTCTACAGTGTGTTCTTTTGCTACTTGGCAAACAAGGTATGTATAATATGGATTGCCTGTCCACTCTGTAATAGCACCGTTATAAATACTTGGGTTACTTACTTCTTGCAAAACACTATAGTCTACTTGGTAGCTGTGTCCCAAACCTTCTACATAAACATTTAGGCAAGGGCTTTGTTTTGCTTGGTTTGCCAAAGCATCTAGCTCTTCGTCGCTTAGTTTAATTTTTGTTCCTTCGTGAAGTCCCATCATTTTCTCTTCGATAAGTCTATTGTTTTCTTCACTCAAATATGTAAAATAAACACCAGTGTTTCTTTTAATCATAAAATCAACAACTGCGTTTTGGTAATCTTCCAAACATCTTTCGTTAACGGCATAAGACAAGGCATTATCTCTAAGCAACAAAGAAAGTACGAAACTCTCTGCGTCAACGATAGCAATATCAGACGGAATATTAAGATCTCTTCTTAGTTTTTCTAAATTCATATTTTCTCCTAAAGGGCTCAATATTTATCGCCTAAAATAATATACTATAAAAAAGCTCAATTGTCAATACCTGACTTTTTTGCAACTTTACAAAAACCCCTAAATTTTGCAGTTTTTTGGTCAAAAAGTAGGTTTTTTTTGTCATTTTCATATATTTTATGTAATTTTTAACAAGGCGTTTTTACAAAATAAATCAATGTATTTACAGCTATAACATATGCAAAAAATTATAATAAAATGCTGATATTTTTAGGGTAATTTAAATATCAATAACTACATATTATGCAAAGATAAAAACACTTTAGTTTTTTTTACAAATAATATTTCAAATAATATTCTACAAATTAAATAAACCATCTAAAAATTGGCAACAAAAAAGCAACCTCATGCGGTTGCTTTGATGGTATGTCGGCAATGCTCTATCTTTCCGGGTCGTCACCAACCAAGTATTTTCGACGATGAGAAGCTTAACTTCCGTGTTCGGGATGAGAACGGGTGGACCTTCTCTCTATGGTCACCGACAATGGTATATTTAAAAGCGTGTGCTTTGAAATATCTATGTTGATTATATATTATCTCGCAACTTTTGTCAACTAAAATAGTACATTGACAACTGCAAACTAAGAACTTAGTGAAAACTTCAAATTGTATATTAGTGTCAAGATCATCTCTGATCAAGCCCTCGACCTATTAGTATCGGTCAGCTACGTGTATTACTACACTTCCACCTCCGACCTATCAACCTCGTAGTCTACAAGGGGTCTTACTAACTTGTGTTATGGGATATCTAATCTTGTGGCAGGTTTCACGCTTAGATGCTTTCAGCATTTATCCTTTCCGTACTTCGCTACCCAGCCATGCATCTGGCGATACAACTGGTGCACAATAGGTACGTCCACTCTGGTCCTCTCGTACTAGGAGCAGCTCCACTCAAATATCCTACGCCCACGATGGATAGGGACCGAACTGTCTCACGACGTTCTGAACCCAGCTCGCGTGCCACTTTAATCGGCGAACAGCCGAACCCTTGGGACCTACTACAGCCCCAGGATGTGACGAGCCGACATCGAGGTGCCAAACCCCTCCGTCGATGTGAACTCTTGGGAGGGATAAGCCTGTTATCCCCAAGGTAACTTTTATCCGTTAAGCGACGGCAATTCCATAATCAACCGCCGGATCACTAAGCCCTACTTTCGTATCTGCTCCACTTGTAGGTGTTGCAGTCAAGCTCCCTTCTGCCTTTATACTCTTCAAATGGTTTCCAACCATTCTGAGGGAACCTTTGGACGCCTCCGTTACATTTTAGGAGGCGACCGCCCCAGTCAAACTGTCCATCAGGCACTGTCCTCTGCCCGGATTACGGGTTCAAAGTTAGAGCCTCAAAATTTAAAGGGTGGTATCCCAAGGTTGACTCCACATCAGCTAACGCCGATGCTTCGCAGTCTCCCACCTATCCTGTACATCAAATTTCGAAACTCAATACCAAATTACAGTAAAGCTCTATGGGGTCTTTCCGTCCAGTCGCGGGTAATACGCATCTTCACGCATACTTCAATTTCGCCGGGTCCCTTGTTGAGACAGTGCCCAGATCATTACTCCATTCATGCGGGTCGGAACTTACCCGACAAGGAATTTCGCTACCTTAGGACCGTTATAGTTACGGCCGCCGTTCACTGGGGCTTAAGTTCAACGCTTCGATTGCTCTAACGCTTCCCCTTAACCTTCCAGCACCGGGCAGGAGTCAGCTCCTATACTTCATCTTACGATTTAGCAGAAACCTGTGTTTTTGATAAACAGTTGCCTGGGCCGTTTCTCTGCGGCCTGCATTGCTGCAGGCACCCCTTCTCCCGAAGTTACGGGGTCATTTTGCCGAG
>JAZUBK010000020.1:0-91706 GCA_045638465.1 Clostridia bacterium
TAAATGTATAAATATGCATAAATATTAATATTTTTTAATTTTTATTCAAAAAGTTGTTGACTTGAAAAAACAAAAATTATATACTTATCTTGCGTTCACTAAAAAAAGGGATAAAAAGGTATACATATGACTAGTTTTGAGAGTTGCCATTTGGTAAATTTTTGGAAGATTAAAGACAATTGCCAAGAGATTTGTTCTGGGCTTGAGTTTTTGTGCGAAAATTCTGACGCAACAGAAGATGAAAAAGTTGTTTTGAGAGAGGATTATAACGCCGTTCAAAACATTATTAACCAAATTACTGCAACTGGCTACTTCAACAAAGCTAAAGAAGTAGACAACAAAGCTATTGTTACTATGATTAACCAAATTGCGTCTATTGAGGCAAAAGATAGAGAAATCACTGCAAAAGTATGGGCAAGGGGTTTGTCAAAAATTGATAAATTTGATTCAAACAACTTCAAACTATGTGTAAAAGCCTTTTTTGATGAAAAAATCGCAGAAAATATCGTAAAAAATAAAGAAGGCAACTTCTTAAAAGCACACCTTATTTCTAGTTCAAATATTACTTTAAAAAATGATAATTTAATGTTTGGTGAAAGCGTTGACACAAGACTTCCTTATGGTTTTGTATATAATGTAGATGTGGATAACTTTATTGCCGCAACTGACGAAAGCAGCCTTTTAGTGATAAAAAACAAAAATGAAATTACAGACAAAGACTATGTTGCAGTCGCAAATAAAGGCGATGAATATTTGTTCTTGAGTGGTTATGCTACAAAGATCAAAACACCTGGCCAAATTGTTAGAAAATATAGTCACAATAGATTTGCTCAAAATGATAATTTAGTTGTTTTGGACGGAAATACAAAACCATCTGCACTATTTTATTATAGTTTGGGTATTGACAAACTAGACAGAAGAGCTGTTACTATGATGGTTTTGGGTCAAAAGCTAGGTCTTCCTGTTATTGCTATTGATGTTGAGGCTTTTTATAGAAATAATGGTAAGTTTTTTGGTTCTAGCAGTGATATCAGAGCATCATTTAACAATATGGTTGATGGATTTAACGAAGTAATCAAAACCACTTGTAACTTTGATATGATTGGTGAGAGCAAAAAACTTGTTGGATACAACACTATGCTAAGATATAATTTTGTGTATAAGTTTTTGTCAGCACTTCAAAATAAACTAAAAGAAGGCACAGAAGGGCTTATCGATTTTGTACCAAAAGCTTTCAAAAAATCAGTAATCAAAAAAAATACTCAAACTAAAGAAAGAGAAATTGCAAATGGCGCACCATTAGTTTACCCAGGTGAAGACGTTGTGTTTGCAGTTCCAAATAACTTTATATATAAAGATATGTAATAAATACATATCTTTTTTTATTCATATTTTTAGCGTGATTTTGTTGGGTATTGAAATTTGAGGCTAAGTATGGTAAAATATAAGTATAGGAGATATTTATGAAAGAAAAATTTGGAGGCGCTCTTCGTAGCGAAAGAGACATAATTTTGGAAGAAGGCGTCATTGTTAATAGCAAAGGCAAACTTGCCCACAATAAAGATTATCCTGTAAAATATTTTGCAGTATTGTGTAAAGGCGGACATATCGCTGGAAACAAAAAGTTTATTCCGCTGCTTTTGGGCGTGAGAGGTTATAATGCAAAAGCTGCTAGTCAAATAGCAAGATTTGTGGGTAGAGTAAAGCATGACCGAAAAGACGCTGTAATATTGACTGTAGAGATAACAAAAGATCAATATGAGCAAATTAGTACCATAAACAACAATGATCCGTATATGAACACACATGATATCAAAGCTCAAAAAGAGATTTCAAAACAAATTGAGCATAGGGTTATGAGAGAGCCAGACGTAGAAGATGGTAGCCTTACTGCCGAAACCGAATCTTACGGACCAGGCCATAGTTTGCAAAACTTTATTATCGGTAGAGTCCCTTTTAGTAAAAAAGCAGGTAAGATTTTGGTTGAAAGTTATATAGAGGAAAACCAAGAACTTTTGACTATGCAAACCGCCCCAAAAAGGGAAGAGTCTTACATCGTTCCTGGCTTTGAAGAAGAGGTAAAAGCAGCTCTAAGGGCATACGAAGAAGAAAAGCAACCTCAAAGCACACCTAAAACTACACAAACAACACAAAAATCGCCAAAAACACAAGGCGATGGTCAGGGGCAAGTTTAATTTTGTATATTGACAATGAGTCAATTTATGATATAATTACATTAACAAAATATGGGGGTAAATTATGAAAAGATTCTTGATGTTTCTTGTAATAGCAATAGCAGTCACAAGCCTTGGACTATCTATTTACTATTTCGCAAAAGACAATGAAGTTATTTTTATCAATAACACTCAAATATCTGTCAATGCAGGTGACACCTTCAAGGCAGATGACTTGCTAACTTTCAAAAATGCAAGTAAACACACCAAAGTAGATTATAATGGTGTAAAAAATGACAAAGTCTTGACTTATAACAAGAAAGAAGGCTATTATGCAGCAGTAAAAGGTGGCGAAACAAAAATCGTTATCACTACTACAAACCGTGCATATTCAAACCTTGTTATCAAAGTTATTGTTAGAGACGGTACAGAAGAGTTCCCTTACATAATCGATAGTGAAGAAGAACTAAGATCTATCGGAGTAACAAAAGAGGGTAACAAATTTACTACTTCTGCTCATTACGAACTTGGTAAAAGTATTATCTTGACAGAAAAATGGACTCCTATTGAAAACTTTACAGGTTCTATCAATGGTGCAGGTTATACAATCTCTAACATTGACATTTCTGCATACACTCAAGAAGAAATCGATGCTACAAAAATTGATAACGCAGGAACACCAGTAGAAACTGCAAAAACAGCAGCTTATACAGAGTATAATACAGCTCTTGCAACTATCACTTCTGCAGGTCTTATCGGAAACCTAACAGTTAGCGACGAAGGTGTTGTAGGTAAAATTACAAACCTAAACCTAAAGAACGTAAACATCAAAGGCAACTTTGATTATGTAGGTGCAATCGCAGGTCAAAACAATGGTGAAATCAGAAACTGTGAAACTTCTACTGATAGCTATGTAAAATACATCTATGTAGAAGGAAAAGTAGAATCTGAAGAAGTTATCTACAACAATATCCAATCTATCAAGAGTGGAGCATATGTTGGTGGTATCGCAGGTTATAATGCTGGTATTTCAAAAACAATCTCTGGCGAAGTTAAAAACTTTGTTCCAGTACTAGATAGAGTTTCTAGCCATGCAAGAATTAAACTAGGCGCAAGTCAAGAAGTTGGTGGTCTTGTAGGTAGAAACGTAGCTGGTCAAATCACAGAGTGCTACTTTGATGGTTATGCAATCTCAGATATAGCAGCTCTTAAATTTGGCGGTATCGCATACAAAAACCTTGCAGGTGGAACTTACGAAAGTTCAATCATGGATTGTTACACAATCGTGAAAACTCTAGGTTCTATGCCTGTTACAGCTGTTGGTGGTATCCTTTATACCAACGTTCCAACAGGTCTTGAAGATGTAAAAGAACATCACATCTTTGGTACTTATTATTCAGCACTAAGAACATACGCTGAAGATGGTACTTACACAGAAACTGATATTGAAATCTTTGGTGATACAGCAAGTGATAGCGATTATGCTAAAAACTCTAGACAACTAACTGCTGAAGAACTAAAAGAAACTCTAAACTATATCACTTACAAACAAGTTGTAAATGGTGCAGACTATACAAGAACTTGGGACTTTAGCGACGTTTGGGAGATGGGTGAAGAAGCCCCAACTCTTAACAAAGACGCAAATAGCGGTTCTGTATATCTAATTGATTACTCAAGCGTAAAAGGTTCAAATGACTTTAGCTCATCTGACAACCCACAAGATATTTATGACAAACTAGCACTTGGTACAGGTAGCTACAACGTAGCATCTGATATTGATATGAAAGGTTTTGAATGGACACCAATTGCAAGTTATAGCGGAACATTGACTGGTTCTGATATCAACGACGGCAACGGCGGAACAAGAGCTCCTATCATCTCAAATATCGTTCTTGTACTTCCTGATCCAGACGCAAACCAAGGTTTGTTTAACGAACTAACAAAAGATGCTATTATTAATAACATCACTTTCAAAGATGTAACAATCAAAGCAGCAGCTTCTAATGTAGATGCTTCTGCAAGATATGTTGGTACACTTGCTGGTGCAAGTATGGGTGCTAACATCAATGGTGTTACAATCAACAATGTTTTGGTAGAAAACCTAACTTTAGTTGGCTTTGGTGGACTTGTAGGTTACAATGAATACGAAGCTAACCACGCCGTAACAAATGTTACAGTAGATGGCGTAATCTTCAGTGGAAGCTATGCACAAGTTGCTGGTGGTATCACTGCAGTTAACAATGCAACCATCTCTGGTACAGAGAAAAAAGGTACTCAACCAGCTTTCTATGTTACTGCAAACAATATCGCTCTATGCGGTAACCAAATTGGTGGTATTGCAGGTTGCAACTACAGAACAATTGTTTATGCAAAAGCAACTCTAAACACAACAATGACATCAGATAACAACAAAGTTTATGGTGTTAAAAATTATATTCAAGTAGGCGGAATCGCAGCATTTAACAAATCAACAGGTCTTATCAAAAACGTAGAGGGTAGCGGTAACTTCAGTGTAGATACTGTAAAAGGCTATACTGTATATGTTGGTGGTATTGTTGGTTTCAACAGTGGAACAATCTACTATGCAGCAGCTAGATCACTAAACATCGGAACTACTTATTCTTATGAAGTATACGCTGGTGGTATCGCTGGTATTTCTGACGGTGTAATCTATGGTTGCTACGTTGATACATCTGTATCTATTATCGCTTCTACTACTGCAATCGAAAAGAACAATGAGTCTTACGTTGGTGGATTGGTTGGTGGACTTGCAACTGCATCTTCTGTAAGCAAAGTTGGTTCAGTTTCTAACTCAGTAGTTAAAGCTTCAACTCTAAACGGTTTCTATGTTGGTGGACTTATCGGCTATAGCTATGGTTCAGTAACAAGAAGCTATGTAGAAGGAACTTATATCAAAGGTTTCTTTGCTGGTGGTCTTGCTGGTATTATCAACACAGCTATTGCTAATGACACACCATTAAAATCATATGATGGTAACAACTCTGGTTTGTTCAAATATAACTATGCAGTAGTTTCTATTGAAAATGTAAATAGCGACATTGATATGAGCACTCTTTCTCAAGTAGATATTTACAACTCAGTTGCAAAATATGACAAAGGTGCTTCTGCTGGTATCGCGGTACTTGTAGTATATGGCTCAGAAGTTAACAACTGCTACACAGTAACTAACTTTATTGGCGAAGGCGTAAAAGCTTCTACAACAATCAGCAGAGAGTGTGGTAGCTCAAATGCAAACACTCGTAAAGGTGCTTATGCTGGTGTAATCAAAAATACAATTTACACAAGCAAACAATTGAGCATTGGTACAGAAGGTGGCAGACACGTTGAAGAAGAAAAGCTAAAACTACCTGCTGGTTCTGGTTACCACAAAGCTTTAATCAACAATGGTTTTGATATGTCAGAATGGACTGCAGAAGTAGGACAACTTCCAAGAATCGTTGGTGTAGATGCTTTGATTGAAAACAACATTGAATTCTAATAAACAAAACAAAAAACCTTACCAAAATCGGTAAGGTTTTTTTTATTTTATAATGATGTTGTTTGTTTAGAGCATAAAAAAAACACTGATTTTGTCAGTGTTTTTTTTGGTTGATACAGTCCAAATCTATGAATAAGACTTGTAAATTGTGTTCACAAAATTATTCTGCTTTTAGTGCTGTCTCAAACGCTGCAAGGATTGCAGTTCTAATTTGTTCTCTTGTTTCAGTGTTTAGTGGATGAACAACATCTTTGTATTCACCTTCAGGAGTCTTACGGCTAGGCATTGCGATAAAATAACCTTGGCTGCCTTCGATAACCTTAATGTCGTGAACAACGAAGCAATCTTCAATAGTGATAGATGCTACGGCTTTTAGTTTGCTGTCCTCTTTTTTTACTATTCTTACACGAACATCAGAAATTTTCAAGTCTAGATACCGTCCTTTTTTAATTTGTTAGGTTTTTCCTAACTGTTTATAGTGTATAACATTTTTTTTATATTGGCAAACTTTTTGGGGCAATTTTTCATATATATTGTTATGGAAACTTTCGACATTTATAAAGATATAAAAAAAGTCCATTTTGTGGGAATAGGCGGCATAAGTATGAGTGCCTTAGCTAAGTTGTTTTTTGCACAAAATATTGCTGTTTCGGGTAGTGATAAGTGCGTAGGAAAAATGGTGTCGCAGCTAAAAGATTTAGGCATCACTATATATAATAAACACTCAAAAACAAACATAACTGAAGATATAGATTTGGTTGTGTATTCTCTTGCAATAAAAGAGGATAACCCCGAACTTAAAATGGCAAAAAAATTAAAGATCCCCTGCATAAAAAGAGGTGAGGCTTTGGGCCTTATAGCAAAAAAATATAATAATATAATTGCTATATCTGGTATGCATGGAAAAACTACAACTACTGCTATGGTTTATCATATTTTTAAATTTTGTGGAAAAAATCCAACACTGCATATTGGCGGTGAGATTGACGAAAAAAATAAAAATTTGATTATTGGAGATAGTGAGTTTTTTATTACCGAAGCGTGTGAGTATGGCGATAGTTTTTTGAGTATAAAAAACGCCGTTTCGGTTATCAACAATATAGAAAAAGAGCACCTTGATTATTTCAAAAATTTAAAAAACATATATAGGTCTTTCGAAAGGTTTTGTAATCAAAGCAAAGTGTGTTTTATAAATAGCAGTTTGAAAAATAAGATTGTAACTTTGCCCGATTGTTATGTGGGAAAATGCGGAAATATTCGTGCAACAAATCTAAAAAAATCAGGGGTGGGGTATAGTTTTGACGTTTATATAAAAGAAGATTTTTATGGCAAAATCAAACTCAAAGTTCCTGGCAAATACAATATCCAAAATTCGCTTTCGGCGATTGCGATTGCAAATTATTTTAGCCTGGAAAAAGACAGAGTTGTTTTGGCTTTGAATAGTTTTCAAAATGTCAAGATGCGGTTTGAAAGGGTAGGATATTATAAAAAAAATAGTATAATATTTGACTATGCACACCATCCTACCGAAATCAAAAATGTGATAAATGCGGCTAAAAGACTTGGTGAAGGAAATGTTTATGTTTACTTTCAGCCACATACTTTTTCTAGGACAAAAAGTTTAAAAAATGAGTTTGCAAAGTGCTTTAAAGGAGCAGAAAGTGTTTTTGTTTTAAAAACATATAAAGCAAGAGAGATTGTAGACAAAGAAAATAACGAGCAGTCTTTAGCAAAAATTATCGGCGATAATATGGGGATAAATGTTGGTTTCGGCGGTATGAGTAAGTTGCTATCTGATATAAAAGCCAGAAAAAACAAGGGTGTTATGTTGTTTATTGGCGCTGGAGATATGCAAAATAAGGTAAAAAAGGTGCTTTTTGAGGCTAAATAGCCTTTGGACAAAAAAATATTTGCAAAAAGGGTTGACTAATTGAAATATATATAATATAATGTTTGAGCATATTATTTAAGGGGTAGAAAAGTTATGAAAAAAGATATACATCCAGATTACCATGAAGTTGAAGTAGTTTGTGCTTGTGGTTCTACATTCAAAACTAAATCTACAAAACCTGGCGACACTATAAAAGTTGATATCTGCAGCAAGTGCCATCCATTTTTCACTGGCAAACAAAAGATAGTTGACGCTAGTGGTAGAGTAGAAAAGTTCCAAAAGAAGCACAATATCTAATATATCAATTTATGGAAATAGGCGTTTTTGCCTATTTTTTTTCGCACATTTATAAATGTCTGTTTATTTTGCCAAGATTTGAGAATAATTTTGGTATGAACAGTTTTAATTTTTATGGCGTTGGCGTTTTGGGAGGGGTAGTTTTGAGCGGCCCAAAACAAAATTTAGCCACTTTTTCTTATAATGGCGAAAAGCAAATAGAGAATATAAGCAGACAAAAATTTTTGGCCCTAAGAGATATCCCTTTTTTGAGAGGAATATTTGTGATGGTGGGGTATTTGATTACCTTTTTTCAAGCTTTTGATTTGTCGCTTATTGTACTAAATCAAAAGTTAATTGCAGGAGATGTTGAAAGAAAGCTAAAGGTTAGAAAAAGTTTAATTAAATTTTATGCTTTAGTTTTGCTGGTGGCTTTTGTGAGTTTTTTGGTTGCTCCTGTTGGGATATACCTTTTGATGTATTTTTTTGTACCAAGTAGACTTGCAAATTTTGTTATGGCAATAACAAGGGTTATATCTGTTTTTGCTTTTTTGCTTATGCTAAAAATGTTTAGCGTTTCAAAAGATATTTATAGACACAACTACGCCATAAACAAAGTAAATAATGCTATGTTTGGCACTAAATATTTAGACTATAAACAGGCCCAAAAATCTTCTGGTTTTTGTGTTTATTCCGCGGGAAATTTCTTAGTTTTTTCGCTGCTTATTTGCTATTTATTTGTGCCTGTCATAACATTTAATGTGCATTTTATTTTTAATATTTTAATAAAAATTGCCTTTGCAATTTTGTTTATTTGTCTTGCGTATGAGCTTTTGGTTGGTGTAGAATATACCTATAGAAAAAATGCTTTTATAAGGTTTATTGCTTTTCCGTTTTTGCAGCTTAGTAGACTGACAACCACAAAGTGTAAAAGACATCATATGCAAACCGTTTTTTATGGTTATGAGGAATTAATACAAATGACAGCGACACGAAAAGATTTTAATAAAGAAAGAGAAAGTTACCGCAAAGTATATAGCGACATAAAAAACCGCCTTTTTGAGTGCGGAATAACCGAAAATAGAGAGGCTGACTATCTTATTTGCGATACTTTGGGAATAGATAAAACAGAGCTTTTTTTGAAAGATAGTTTTTCAAAACAAGAGATTTCAAAACTAAATAAAGTAGTTGAGCAAAGGGTTGTCCACAAACCGCTTTGCAAAATTTTGGGCAAAAAATGTTTTTATGGAAGGGACTTTTTTGTGGATCAAAATGTATTGTCACCAAGACAAGAAACTGAACTTTTAACAAACCTTGCAATTGATGATATTTTGGCAAATGAAAAAAAGTTGCAAGTGCTAGATTTGTGTACAGGGAGCGGAGCTATTGCTATCACTGTAGCGCTAGAGACTAAATCTAAGGTAATAGCCTCAGACAAGAGCCAAAAAGCCCTTAATGTAGCACAAAAAAATGCTCAAAATTTAGGTGCAAAGGTACAATTTTATAAAAGTGATATGTTCAAAAACTTGAACGATTGTGGTAAGTTTGATATAATAATATCGAATCCACCATATATCCCAACTCAAGACATCCAAAACCTTGATGTTGAGGTCAAAGATTATGACCCGATTATGTCTTTAGACGGCGGATCTGATGGGCTTGATTTTTACAAAATAATCGCCCGAAAAGCACCTGAATATTTGAAAGAAGGTGGAAGGCTATATCTTGAAATTGGCTTTGATCAAGGCGAAAGTGTAAAGGCTTTGCTAAGTCGCAATTTTGTAGATATTGAGGTAATAAAAGATTATGATGACAATGACAGAATAGTTGTCGCAAGAAAAGGATAAATTATGGTAAACAAACTAGAAAAAATAGAAGAAAGATATAACGAATTAACAGAAAAAATAGGTGACCCTATTATTATTGCTAATAACAGAGAATGGCAAAAAATAGCAAAAGAGCATAGTGATTTAACACCTATTATCGAAGAATATAACAGACTAAAAAAGTGTGTTGCAACTCTAGAAGATGACGAAGAGATGCTAAAGACCGAAAAAGACCCTGAGATGATAGCGCTTTTGGAAGAGGAAATAAAAACTTGCAAAGAGCAAAGAAATGTTTTGGACGAAAGTCTAAAAATTTTGCTTTTGCCAAAAGACGTAAACGATGATAAAAACGTTATCATAGAGATAAGAGCAGGTGCAGGTGGTGATGAGGCGGCGCTTTTTGCAGGGGAACTTGTTAGGATGTATTCAATGTATGCAGAGCGTCACCGTTGGAAAACAGAGATGCTAAGCCTTAACGAAATGGAACTTGGCGGCGTAAAAGAAGCCGTATTTATGATTCAAGGTGTAGGCGCTTATTCTAAACTAAAATATGAAAGCGGCGTTCATAGAGTGCAAAGAGTTCCAGAAACAGAATCTCAAGGTAGAGTGCATACATCAACTGTAACAGTTGCTGTTTTACCAGAACTAGAAGAAGTAGAGTTTGAAATTTTGGACAAAGATTTAAAAATAGATACCTACCGTAGTAGCGGTGCTGGTGGACAACACGTAAACAAAACAGAATCTGCCATCAGAATTACTCACCTTCCTACAGGTATTATAGTTGCTTGTCAAGATGAAAGAAGCCAGTTGAAAAATAGAGAAAGAGCAATGACCATCTTGAAAAGTAAACTTTATGATTTCTACCAAGGTCAAAAAGAAAAAGAATATGCCGACACACGTAAATCTCAAGTAGGTACTGGTGATAGAAGTGAAAGAATCAGAACATACAACTTCCCTCAAGGAAGAATGACTGATCATAGAATTAACTTCACCGCCTATAACCTTCTTGAATTTATGAACGGCGATATTGAAGATTTATTAACTGAACTAGCTATTGCAGATCAAAAAGCAAAACTAGAAAACTTAAATAATTAAAGTTGTTTTAAGCTTTAATCTATGTTATAATATTTACATATAAAAAACCTTACTAACTAAGGAGTTTCTTATGGAAAACACCCAAACAAATGAAAAGTACTATAGACAAAATGGAGCAGCTGTTCAAGGCGCTGCAGACATTACTTCGGTAAGACGCCAACAGCTAAAAGACGCTATCCGCAACAATAGACTTGGTACATACAACGCTCATGGTAGATATACTTTATCACCAAAAGTTACTAACGAAATTTTGGCTATTAACAAGTATGTTTATAAAAAACACTTTGACGAAGTAATGAGAGAGTCAAAAGATGTTTTAGAAATAAAAGCAACCTCTAGTATTCCTGTTTTTGGTCAAATAGAATTTAGAATTGTATTCAAAGAAAAATTCGCAAAACTATATTTGATTGAAAATGTATATAGAGAGTTTAACGGTTATCAAGAAATTTATGGCGAACAAATAACCGAAATAAACTGCGAAGACGATAGAGATAACGTCGTTGATTATGTTATGTCTTTGCTAAATATTTCAATTATTGACGAGGCCGATGATGGTAAGATTCCAGAAGAAGACCCAGAAAAAGTGAAGACAATACTTTTCAACAAACTATATCTTTCTATGGTTTCAAAGAATTACCTAAAAGATTCTTCTTTTGACGAAAGAGATGCTTTTGAAGATATGGTTGCCCAACTAAAAGACGAAGGCGGCGAATATGGTAAGAGAGTGCTAAGAGGCTTTATCGACCGTATAGAAAAGCGCCCTGATATTATGCAACTAAAAGATGAAGATGGCTACAACGAAGCTTTAAACGACGCTTTGGTTGGAGCTATGGAAGTTGCTACAACAGAAGATGATTTAAAAGATCCTAATATCAAAAGAATCTATGACGATATTTACCGCCGTAGATACAAAAATGTCGATGATGATTTACGCAAGGCCCAAGAAGACGTAAAAGACAAAGACCTAAAGCGTGTTGCTGATGGTGTTTTGGGTAAACAAACAAGCGACAGAATTTTTGGCGACCCAGAAGAACTTGATTCTCTTATCAGAGGAAAAAGAGAAGAGACAGCCCAAGAGCCACAAGACAGTTCTTTGTTTGATGAGTTTAGAAGAAACCCTATCTTAAAACAAGTTATCGATAAAGCCACTGGCAAAAAAGAAGAAAAAGGCCCACACGAAGACCTTGATGAGGCCCGTAGAAAAGAAGAAATGGCCAAAGCTGCAGACCATGCACAAGGTGATAGCATCGGCCAAGGCGGAGAACAAAAACCTGGCGAACAAAAAGCTAGTGATAAAAAAGTTGTCGGCGATAAGAAGAAAGGCGGCGAAGGTAAAGGCGGCCTATATGAAGGTTACGGTCCTGGCAAAGGCGATTACTGGGGTAAATACACAGGCGGCAAAGACGAAAAGTCTAAAAGCAAAAGTCCTAAGAAAAAAGAAGAAGCTAACAAGGGTAGCGAATTTAGCATAAGAGATGACGATGAAACTCCAGAGCTTGGTGATCAAGACGTAGGAAAGATAAAGAAACATATTCGAACACAAAGACCTCAAGATGTTGATCGCTTTGCTGAAAAGTTTGAGAATTTGGTGCTAGATGTAAATAAAAATGCGACTAAGAAAACTAAAATTAGTAAAGAAGGATCCCTAAATACCGAAATTGAACAAGTGGCAACTGTTATACAGGAGAAAGGGACTGTAATTACTGGTGAGAAAGGTGTTGAGGTATCAAGGAATACAAGTTCTTTCACAATAGAAAATGAAGCTGTTGCTGATAATGATGATCTTTCTAAATACGAGGTAGATCCTGAAGTAAAAGCAAAATATGATAGAGCAATGGCTGAACTAAAAGAAGTTATGGCAAAGAAAAATACAACAGGTGTGAACCAGGTCGAAACCCCTACAAGCCTAATTGTGGAGGAAGTACCTACTGAAGAAATTAAGAAAAATGAAACATTAGTTACACCTACTATTCAACCAGTTGAGAAACCTACTGTGGTAGAAGAGGAAGAATTCCTGCCTCATTAATTTTGTATTGTTTTGATAATAAAAGCCTAAAAAAAATATAAAATTGGGTATTTACAAACAATGAGTTTTGTGCTAGTATAATTACATAGGAGAATATGTGTTATGGAAAAAGTAAAAGATGCTTTGGTTAAAGATTCAAAACTTCTAAAATTAGGAGTTTCTTATACCGACGAAGGTGTAAACGTAAAATATGGTAAGGCTAGTGTTGGTATAGTAAAAAGCCCATACACAGGTGAATATGAACTAGCTGTAAAACCTTATTACAAAAATATGCTTGGTGACTGGGTTGAAGTATATTCATTTGAAGATGATATCCAATATAGGGAATGTATGAGGATAATGTCAGAATGTGAATTCGCAAAAAAACCTATTCCACCAGATGTTATTAATTTTGCTAGAGATATTCTTACAAAGAAAGATTATGCAAGACAACAAGCAAATGCTTTTGTAGAAAGTCAATCTGGCCTTAAAGGTGTAGAAACAGGTTACACAATGAACTCTTGGAGAGAGGATTTGGTATCTAGCCCAGATGCAGTTAAAATGCTTGAAGATTATAAAGCAAAACATCCAACTCCAACTGCTACAAAACCATCAGGTAAAGTTCAATAATCAATAAACTAAAAGATATGCTACATGGCATATCTTTTTTTGTTTCAAAAGAGCTTTTTGGTTAAATAAAAATGATTGTTAAGAGCCTAAATAAAATGGTGAGTTTTTGTAGAGCAATAAGTTTTATAAAAAAGGGGTTATTTAGCAGAAAAACCCTTATATATTATTATATATTTATAAAATTTAATTAAAAAAACCGTTGACATACACGGCAAGGTATGATAAAATCTAATCAGCATCCGAATTTGGGTGTTAATTTTTTGAAAAGGTGACAATTCAATGAGAACAAGAATCACATTAGCTTGCACAGAATGCAAACAAAGAAATTATGACGATATGAAAAACAAAAAGAACGACCCAGATAGAATCGAGCTTAAAAAGTACTGCAAATTCTGCCAAAAGCACACAGTTCATAAAGAAACAAAGTAATAGATTATCGGAGGTAAATGTATATGGAAAACAACCAAGAACAAACTACCGAAAAAACTTTGACTCCTAAAGAACAAAAACTAGCTTTGAAACAAGCAGAAAAAGAAAGAAAAGCTGCAGAGAAAGCAAAGGCTGATAAAGCCAAAGCTAAGGCTAAGAAAGAGAAGGGCCCTAACAAAATGGTTAAAAAGTTTAAAGAAATGGGTTCTGAACTAAAGAAAGTAACTTGGCCTAACTTTAAAACTGTAGTAAAATCTACAGGCGTTATCATTGCAGTAGTACTAGTATTTACTGTTGCTCTATTTGGTATAGAGACTGTACTAGGTCTTTTATTTAGCTTGTTTACAAAGAATTTATAAGAAGGTGCTGTTTGATGGAAAATAAGGAAGCAAAATGGTATGTTCTTCATACTCTTTCTGGATACGAAAATGTTGCTAAAACAAATCTAGAAATGGTTGTAAAGAAATACAATATGGAAGACCGTATCTTTGATATACTTATTCCTACAGAGGAATCAATCGAGGATAGAAACGGTAAAAAGAAAATTGTTACTAGAAAGCTTTTGCCTAGTTATATCGTTGTCAAAATGATTTATGGTGATGACCTATGGCACAACATTACTCGTACTCGTGGTATTACAGGTTTTGTTGGTCCTAATGGTAGAGCTCTTGCCCTTACTGAAGATGAGGTAAGAAGACTAAAACTTGAAACTGTCACTGTAAATATAGACCTTCACGTTGGAGACAAAGTAGAAGTAATCGATGGACCTTTTGCTGGTCAAGTAGGCTCAGTTATTTCTGTAGATGTTGAAGACAGAAGATGTCGCATCAATGTGGAAATGTTCGGTCGTGACATTCCAGTAGATTTGGAATTTAACCAAATCAGAAAAATTTAATAATTATTTGCAAAGCGCAGTAATTATATAGTGGGAGAAATGTAAATCTGTTCAATGCATTTCGTTTATCACCACACGCCAAATGGCAGGAGGAATTTATATTATGGCTACTAAAAAAATAAGTGCTGTTGTTAAATTACAACTACCAGCTGGTAAAGCAACTCCTGGACCACCAGTAGGTTCTTCTCTTGGACCTCACGGTATCAATATTCCAGGCTTTACTAAGGAGTTCAATGACAAGACAGCTTCTCAAGCAGGTTTGATAATTCCAGTTGTTATCACAATCTACCAAGACAGAAGTTTTGACTTTATTTTGAAAACACCACCAGCTGCTGTTCTAATCAAAAAAGCATGTAAAATTGAAAGTGGTTCTGCTAAACCTAACAAGACTAAAGTTGCAACTATTACTATGGCTCAAGTTAAAGAAATCGCAGAACTTAAAATGCCAGACCTAAACGCTGCTAACCTTGACGCTGCTATCAGCATGATCAAAGGTTCTGCAAGAAGTATGGGCGTAACAGTTGTTGACTAATAAAAATTATTTAGTGGGAGAACCTTGCTAACAAAAAATTAGGTTCAATATTACCACAGGAGGAAATTATGAAAGTAGGAAAAAGATACAAAGAGTGTCTTGCTGCTGTAGATAGCACAAAATTATACGAACCAGAAGAAGCTCTTGACCTTGTAACAAAAACTGCTAAAGCAAAATTCGACGAAACAGTTGAACTTCACGTTAAACTTGGTGTTGACGGAAGAAACGCTGACCAACAAGTTAGAGGAACAGTAGTTCTTCCAGCTGGTACTGGTAAAGCTGTTAAAGTTGTAGTTATTGCTAAAGGCGACAAAGCTGACGATGCTACAAAAGCTGGTGCAGACTATGTTGGCGCTGAAGATATCATCGCTAAAATCCAAGGTGGATGGCTTGACTTTGACGTATGTATCACAACTCCAGATATGATGGGACTTGTTGGTAGAATCGCTAAAGTTCTTGGACCAAGAGGTTTGATGCCAAACCCAAAAAGCGGTACAGTTACAATGGACGTAACAAAAGCTATTAACGATGTTAAAGCTGGTAAAGTAGAATACAGACTTGACAAGACAAACATTATCCACGTTTCTATTGGTAAGGCAAGTTTCGGTGCTGCAAAACTTCTTGAGAACTTTGACGCACTTATGGCTGCTCTAGTAAAAGCTAAACCAGCTGCTGCTAAAGGTACTTACCTACGTAGTGTTACAGTTACAAGCACTATGGGACCTGGAATCAAAGTTAACTACAAAGGTTAATAGTCATTTTATTTAATATATAAATCATACATCAAAAAACAGAGTTAACTGGCTCTGTTTTTTTATTTGTAAAATAATAACTAACAACTTATGTATATAAAAAGAGCTGTTGTTAGATTTATATTTTGTTGAAAGGAGTTTTTAAACAACTCTTATTTGTATTGTGTTGTGGCATTGTGTCAAACAAAAAAAACTACTAGAAATATCTAGTAGTTTTTTGTTATACATTTTCTTTTATTTCTAATACATAATTAATAAATGTTTCTGAATAAAAGCAAAAATCACCAGCCCTAATAAGAACAAAAAGTTCTTCTAAAGTTACCCAATCATAAGAAATTTCTTTGTCGTCAAAGGATAGGTCGTTTATTGATATGTTATAGTTGTTGACTATATAGTAGTCTGTAATTACTTTGTCTTTTATAGTAGTAATAAGAGGTGCTACTTCGCCGAACCAAAATTCTATTCCCAAGTTGTCGTGAATAGCCCTTTGCAAAGCTTCTAGGCTATAAGACTCATTTTTTAATATAAAGTCTTTGATTGCAAAGTCATATTGAGGTTTTTTGCCTTTTAGATTTCTTTTGATTAAAACCTTGTTTTCTTCATTAAAAAATATTCCAACAAAGGCATGTTTATTATCATACTCGCAGTATGAGTTTTCTTGGCAAGATTGGTGCTCACATATGTTTTTGTAATTATCAAAAACAGCAAGTGTTCGGCCATCTCTATCATCGGTTATCTTTTCACCTTTTATCCAGGTGCGAGAGAGTACATCGATAGTTTGCTTTGCATTGTCAAGTTCTAGTATATATGGAGGATAAGGTTGAGCGTTATTAATTGTTTGTAGAGCGGTTACAAAGTTTATAGTGTCGGTGATATAGGAGTCAAGAGTTATTTGTTTTTCGATAGTATAAAAATTGTTTGTGATTTCGTATTTTGCAAGGTATTTTGTCATAAGTTCTTTTTGATTAGCGAAGACTTCATTTCCTTCAAAGGCCTCAACGCCACAGTCAAAAGTTCTACCTGCATCAGTAAGAATTATTTTGTCACCATAATCTACAAAGTAAATATCAAAAACAAAACTATCGCAAGAGTCTATAGTTACAAGATTGCTATTTTCATCGCTACTAGGAAATTTCATAACAAAGAAATCTTGCACTTTTTCGTTTTGTACAATGTTTTTGCACACATAATCAGTCAAATATTGCTCTTTGACTTTTTCTTCTTTTGAAATAATTTTATAGCAAACAAAATTATTTGCATGAGACATAAAAAACTCTTTTATTTTTTCAAGGTTTGACATTTTATTTTCCTTTATTGTTTATCTGAGTTTAGTATAACAAAAAATATTTGAATAATAAAACAATTAAGAGAAATTGACAAAATAAAAAATCTGAAATGTTTTATAGGGCGCTTTTGAGAAAAGGGATATTTATATATTTCCATTTTGAAATTTCAACCAGTGCAAAACTCACCCGTGTTGTGTCACACTATTTTTTTTGTTGTTTTTTTTAAAAAATAAAAAATACCCCCTTTTATTTTGTTTTTTTATATGTTAATATATATTTATAGGGGGAGTGAAGATGCGAGTATACAGATATATGTGCGAAGCTGAGTTAAAAGCTTTTTTAGAAGGGGATATGGAAAAACTTGGCTCTACTAAAGTAAATAATGCATCTAATACTCACAAATATAAACAAGGCGTAAAATATCTTCACTTTTTCAAAAATGTAGAAGATTTAAGAAGTATCAGAGGAATCAAAGCCTCATTAAAAGATAATTATTATATTGGCCTTTTTGATATACCGATTTCAATACTTGCTATGGGTATGGGCAAAGGTTATTATAATGGCAGAGGTTATGATATAGACCATGTAGCAGTTAGAGAGTATGCAATTCCTGTTGAAAAAATCAAAGCAGATAACTTAGTATTCTATATAGAGGACGAAAAAAGAGATATTCTTGCAGCAGAAGTAATAGAGGACGAAAAGAGAGCAAAAATATTGACAGGCGGAATCAAACCTGCTTATCCATATGAAATCAAAAAAGAAGATAGGGTATTGAGTACAAGTCCAACACAAACTGCAACTCAAAAGCAAATAACCACTGCAGATTCAACAAGTAAACCAAATAAATATGCTGATGTCGAGAGAGTAATGTAAACAATAAAAATAGCTACTACTTATGTAGTAGTTTTTTATTGTTAAAAGTAGGTTTTTTGCATAAAAAAATAAATAATTTGATAAAAACCATTGACTTTTGTTTATAATATGATATAATCTATATCGTTAAATAAATCTTTTGCCATAGACAGCAAGTGAGGTTTTCTCGTAAGTCTTGCCGAGGTAAGTTAAAAGTCACGAATTTCCTGACCTTATGCTTATTGTCGGCATAAGGTTTTTTTAATAATTTGTAACAGGAGGATTTATCGTGAGTTCTAATTTAGAAGCAAAAAGAGTTATTGTTGAAGAAATCAAAGAAAGACTTCAAAATAGCAAAGGTGTTGTTTTTGTTGATTACAAAGGTATCAATGTAGAACAAGACACAGCTTTGAGAAAAAATTGCAGAGAAAAGAACGTAACTTACAAAGTTTACAAAAATAGACTTTTTGTTAAAGCTTTGGAAGAACTAGGAATCACTGGATACGACGCAAAATACCTAGAAGGTACTACTGCTGTTGCTTTCAGCGAGGACGAAGTTACTGCTGCATCTGTAGTTGGTAAAGAAGCTAGAGACAACAAAACAGTTACTCTAAAATTCGGTATCATCAATGGCGAAGTTGTTGATGCTGCTCAAGTAGACGCTCTATCAAGAATCCCATCAAAAGATGTTCTTATCGCTATGCTTATGGGTATGCTTAAAGCACCAGTTTCTGCTTTGGCTAGAGCACTTAACGAAATTGCTAAAAAGTAATTTTTAAAAAACAAAAGAAACTAAAAAATAAAAAATCATTTTATAAAAATTTAAGGAGAAATTAAAATGGCAGATCTAAACAAAATTGTTGAAGAAATCAAAACACTTACTGTTATGGAAGTAGCAGACCTAGTTAAAATGCTAGAAGAAGAATTTGGAGTAAGCGCAGCAGCAGCTGTTGCAGCTCCAGTAGCTGGTGGCGCAGCAGCTCCAGCAGCTGAAGAAAAGAGCGAATTTACAGTAGTTCTTAAAGAAGCTGGCGCTTCAAAAATCGGCGTAATCAAAGTAGTTAGAGAAGTAACTGGTCTAGGCCTTGGCGAAGCTAAAGCTCTAGTTGATGGTGCTCCTGCAACTATTAAAGAAAACGTACCTGCAGAAGAAGCTAAAGCTATGGAAGCTAAGCTTAAAGAAGCTGGTGCAACAGTAGAACTTAAGTAATTTTATTCTTGTTACAAACAAAAAGCAATCTCATATAGAGATTGCTTTTTTGTTGCTTAGGGCTTTGCAAAAGATATGCATTTGGCGGTCTTACCACCGTCGCATATTGTTATTCCGTTGAAGATACATTTGCCAGACTTGTTAAACAAACATTTTGCTGAGCACGAAAGCTTTAAACTTTTATTATGCCTATAGGGAGCAATAGCAGGTGGCTTGTCACCCTCAAAAATCTTTTTGCTAAAATCTTTGCTTTTACCCTCCATATATTGATAGTCGCAGCATATAAGTTTAGACCCAATATTGATAGCCTTTGCTCTGCAAGTGAGTTTGTCGTTATATCTACAATTTGTTTTTCTGCATCTAATATCCATAGTTTACCTCGATTTAATTATAGACAAATATTTGATTTATATACTTTGAAAGGCTTTTTTATTGACATATTGGGTGTTTTGGCTTACAATAAAAACATATAAGGAGAAAATCTTATGAAAGTAATACTAAAACAAGATGTAAAAGGCTCTGGAAAAAAGGGTGACGTACTAGAAGTATCTGACGGATACGCAAAGAACTTTTTGATTAAAAAGGGTTTGGCTGTAGCTGCTACAACTGAAACTTTGGGCGAAAATGCAAGTCAAAAAGCATCTATCCAACATAAACTTGACCTAGAAAAACAAGCGGCAGTTGATCTATGCGAAAAGGTATCTAAAGCTTATGTGAGAGTTACTCTAAAATGTGGTGAAAATGGTAAAGTGTTTGGCTCTATCACCGCAAAAGAAATTGCAGATAACCTAAACGCTCAAGGATTAAATGTAGAAAAGAAACATTTGACTCTTGACAATCCTATCAAAGTTCCTGGTGAGTATAGCATCAATGTAAGATTATATAAAGGTGTAGAAACAAAACTAAAAGTTTCTGTTATCGCAGATAAATAATTATTAATTAAAAAATAAGACAAAAATACTGTCTTATTTTTTTGTTTATTAAACAACCATTTTTAAAAGCATTTATATATAAAATGATTAGGGGTTATTATGTTATTGTGTTATACTTATTGAGTAGATAATAAAGTTTTTAACAAAGGGGGAAAATATGAAAAGATTTTTAAAAAGTCTATTTTCATTGTTGTTTGTTATATCATTTGCTTGTATGCTTTCTGCATGTAAAAATAGTGATAACAAAAAAAATAAAGAATTCGAAGAGTTTTCTACTGCAGCTGTAAATATTATGAGCAATTATACAACAGCCAGTGAAGATAATGTTATTACTACTCCGGCCGCAAGAGCAGAAAGTGTTATGCTTTCTTCTAGTTCTGGAGGATCTACCAATGAAAGATTATTTGAAGAGTTGAGTGCGTACGCATACAAAGAAATTGTAACAAATGTAAATTATTATTACATGGATGTTATGGAACAAGTGTTTGCAACTACTCTTGGTTCTGGTGACGTTTTGACCAAAACATATAAGGTAAAATCATTTTTTGGTTTGAAGACAAATATTGTTGGTAATAGCGAATATGGTAATCAAACAGAGTCTTTTGTTATTAACAAAGTAAATGGTGATTATGTCTTAAATTATTATTACAAATTTGAAGCAACATCTCCTATGGCAGAGTCTAGCGAAAGATTTGCTTATGCGATAATAGATTATAATGCTATAGATGATTACAAAGTTAAACTTTTAGCTTTTGAATTAGATTTTAGCAACTATTTCTATGCAGAGGCAGATTCAAATTATAATTTATCTTATATTACAAAAAGCACTTGGCAACAGGATATTACATGGTCAGCCGTTGCCGCAAAGGGGATTTTATCTTGTTACGAAACAGATAGAGAAGAGTTTGTTAGAGATTTTTATCTTGAGTATTATGAAAATTTGAATACTCAAATAAGTTATGCTGATTATATATATCAATTACAACAATTACCAAGCCAAGCATCTTATACTATTGATGAAGAAGATGTTTATGCTGCTTTTGAAAAATATATAGATAGAAGTGCAAGTAATGTTGTTCAACGCCCTGTTGCTTTTATTAATCAAGATGGTGTTGCTGTAAATGCAGATTTGAGTTATGTTAACGAAACAGAAGAAGGGGTGGAAATCCTTCCAACAAGTGCTTATGGTATAGATTGCAATTTGCTTATTTGTCCTAGCATCAAGAAGGTTTTGATTCCATCAAACATTACAAAAATAGTAGACAAAAGATACAACTATGAAAGTTTATCATTGTATTTTGCTTATGAAAAAGCACCTTATGGTTCGCAAAAAGATTCATATTTAGCTCAATATGAGGCTCTTACTTTAGAGTATCAAAATACAAGAGATGACCCAAAATGGGAAGAGTGGGTAGAGGTTTCTGCAGAGTATGTGAAAGAACGATTTACATTTGTTCAATATGAGCAAAGAGAAGATGGCCTTATGAATCCAGATCTTTATTATGTTGATTGCGAAGTAGATGTTGCAGAAGGTTCTACATTATTTACAAAAAAAGAAGATGGCAACATTTATGCTACAGTTGATGGAGAAGAAATTTTAATATTTGTAAATAATTTTGATATATTTACTGATGAAATTGACAATGTAGAATTAACATTTGCTGATAATGGTATAAGAAGTGTTGCAAATATGGTAATAAGCTCTCACATTAAAGAAACAACTGGCTCATTTGCGACAACTACAATTTTAAATATACTTGCCAAAGCAAAATACAGTGGAGATATATTTACAAAAGTTAAAAATGTAACTATCACATCTGAAATGCCTATTAATTTGAGCATATTGGCTTATGATGTGAATTATAATGTTACAGAAAGATATAATTTTGACAGTGTTACTATAAATATGGGCGCTAATGCAATGCTAATGATAGACCCAGACATTGTTGCTAGTATTGGTACATTAACAATAAGTGAAGGCGCATTTACTTGGTTTGAGATAAGTTGTAATAGCCAAACAGGAAGTGCTAATACATTTGAAGTAGGAACTTTAATAATAGAAGGCGAAAACTTACAAGCATCAATATCTGGCAGCTACTTTATATGCGAAAACATCTTGGCAGATGATTCTGTTATAATAACAGATAATAGAAGTCCAGCTGTATAAAATAAAAAAACTACTAGAAAAATCTAGTAGTTTTTTTTGTTTGGCTTTTAATCTCGGCGTCGTGCCAAGGCTATAATCAAAAATCTAAGCAGTGAAAGAATTGACACAACAAGTGCTGCAAGATAGGTTAGAGCGGCTGCGCTTAGTACTTTCTTTGCACCTTTTAGCTCAGACTCTGTCAAAACATCTGTTGCCGCAAGAAGTTTCATTGCTCTTTTTGAAGCGTTGAATTCTACTGGAATAGTCATAAGATTAACCAGTACTGCACCGCCAAATACAATAATACCAGCCCACAAGAAGATGTTTCCAAATAAAGAGTTTCCAGTGGTTGCAAAACTGAATATCAAACCTATAGTTACAAGAGGCATAAGTAGTTGTGAAGCTATGTTTGTGATAGGTATGATTGTTTGTCTGACTTTCATTGGCACATACTCATCTTTGTCTTGCAAAGCATGACCAAATTCGTGACAAGCAATACCTAACGCTGCTACTGATGTAGAATTGTAAGTAGAGTCTGATAGAGCGATTAACTTTTTCTTTGGATCATAATGGTCAGTCAAATCGCCAGAGCAACGAACTATCTGAAGATTTAATCCTGCTGCCATAGCAAGTCTAGAAATAAGTTCTGCTGCGGTGATGTTTGAGCGTGATGATAGTTTGTTATAGGTGCTAAATGTTGTTTGTACATTAATTTGGGCAATAGACGCAAGTAGTAATCCTGGTATCAAAATTATACCCATTAAATAATATTCCCACATAAAATTTTATCTCCTTCTAAATAGATTTAGGCCAAGTATATCTCTGATAAAATCTGCAATATACGTAAAGGCTGCTGCGTTAGTTATTTTGTTTGCGATTTTTAATTCTTCTTGGTTTAATATTTGAAAATCTTTCAAAAGATTTAGTCCGATGCGTGACGCATCAAACTCTAGTGGTATAGTAAACAGTTTGTACAAAAAGCCACATGCCAAAACTGTAAGAGCTGCATACAAAACAATAAAACCAACCTTTACGGCAAGGTCTAATAAGATTGCAACTCCTGAAAAGATAAGCGCAGGAATTATCAAGAAACTGAAGACTTTAGAAAAACCATTTAAAAATCTTACAAAGTTAAATATTGCAGGTTTGTTTTTGTGTTGGATTGCATGGCCTACTTCGTGAGCAGTAACAGCTAGGGCAGATATGCTAGACTGGTTATAGGTGTCGTCCGATAGTGTTATTACCTTATATTTTGGGATATAACAGTCTGTCAATTTGCCTTTTATACGCCTTATATCTATATCAAGGTTTAGGGCTTCTTTTATATAATACAAAAAGCCAACTGTGTTTGCCTGAGAAACTGGCTGCGTTTGGGAGTGTTTTTTGAATAAATCATGCAAGATAGTATTTGCAGAATTTATAACCCCCAAGAATATTGCCAAACCCACAATAACAATAATTGCTATAGTGTATTGATTCATAACTATATTATAACCATAAATCTATTTTTTGTAAATGTTTTATAATTCATTTATGTCGGATATCTTGTTATTTTGAAACTTGAAAGAATAATCTTTGGCATAATAAATATTATCCTTTTCGGTTAAGATACATAATTTATCATTGTATGGGTCGTGGGTTATTCTTTCGATATCTCCAAAAAATGTGCTCAAAAGTTTGTCAGATAGTTTGTCAGACAGATTTTTAGTTATGTATTGCCTTGAAAGTTTGAAATTTTTTAACTGGATACTTTCGACAAAGGCATAAGGGATAAGGTCTATATTTTTTGTAATGTCGGGGTGATTGTTTAGGTAGATAATTTTTTCGTTATAAGCGGCCCTTGAAAAATCAATTTCTATTGCTTTGCCTGTCTTTGCCATATCAAAATTTGGAACGATGACAGAGAGTTTGTTGCCAGAAAAAGTAAAACTTTTTAGGTCTTGGTATATAGCAATTTTTTCATCATTAATTAAAGCGTAAATATGAGAATTTCCTTCTTTAAAAAATAGATGTAAGGCGCTATTTATCTCTATTCCGCAGATAAAAGTAGCAATAAATGGAAGCTCAAAATAGCTATAATTTTCGCTGTTTTTAACGCAAAGAGCAGTTGTTTTTGAAGTGTAAATTTCGATAGATTTTTGGCTGTTTTCTATTCTTTGAGAGGAGGTATTTAGCCGCAAATTATTTGAGAGTAAAAAAGGTTTTAGGGTGATTTCGATATGGTTATTTGGGTATTTTGTGACCGAAAAATCATCACAATTTTTAAGGTTCGAAAGGTCAACTTTTATAACAGATGGTATTGCTATTTTTCCATTTATTTGCCTATCTAATGGATAGTATCTTATTATCAAATTTTGGTCAGGAAAGGGTATATTTTGGCTAGAGTTTTTTATTAAATATTCTTTGTTTGCGATGATAAGTGCTGGGGTGTTTGATTTAATATGTAACATAGTTTTCTCCTAATATATTTTATGAAAAAATACTTTTTGTATGAGTAATATTTTTTGTGGGAATAATACTTTTAGGAGAATATTATGAAGTGGACTATTGATGAAGAAAAAGATTTGATAAACCTTATAAATAAGTGTAATGAAAATGGACTAAAAAATTATGATGCTTTTTTAGGCCACAGCAAAAAATATAATAGAAGTGTAGCTGCCGTAAAAAGGCGATATTATAGTTTGAGGCCAAAAGGCTCTAAAGATATGCTAAAACAAGCACTTTTGGACATAGAAAGTAGAAACAAAATAGTCAATATTGGTACGTATAAAAAACCTGTTATTACCGAAAAAGATTTACAAGCATTATTTATGGGAATTGTAAGGCTAATTAAAAATAATATGATTGGGGACTAAAATGGTACAACGCCTATTATAAAAGGAAAAAATATATATAAGTAATTTACTTAAAAAGCCAAAAATGTTAAAATAATTTTTGGAGAGATTATGTTAAATATTTATTGCGGAAAAACCTTATTTGAAGGTTATACACACTTGATGAAAAGGCTAAAGGAAAATAGAAAGACTGGTCTATTTGATAGCCATATTTTTGTTGTGCCAGATAGATTTAGTATGGCATGTGAAAAAGACATTTTTGACTATCTAAACATAGAAAGCACCTTTGATATAAGCGTACTTACTATGTCACGTTTTGCAAGTCAAATATTGGGAAATAACGTCAAAGTTTTGCCAAAAACGATCAGTAGTATGATTGTTCAAAAGATACTTATTGATAACAAAAAAAATCTAAAGTGTTTTTATAAAACAAGACTTGCAGCATCTTTTGCAAAGGAACTTTTTGAGACTATAAACCAACTAAAAAGTTGTGGAATAAAGCCTCAAGATATTAATATCTCAAGTGATGATTTCTTGGCACAAAAAATGACTGATATTAAATTTATTTACGAAAAATATGAAGAATATTTGAGAGTAAATAATTTGCTGGATAGTGCTGACAAATTTACACTTTTTGAAAAGTATTTGCCTGAGGCAAAATCACTAAAAAATAGCTGTATATACATAAGCCATTTCGATAGCTTTACAAAGCAAGGTTATGCCATAATCAAAAAGTTTATTGAAAATGCAAAACAAGTAAATATTTCTGTAACAAAATCAGAGGGTGAATTAAACTCTCATATATATCTAAACGACGTATATGCTAATGTTGTTGCAATAGCTCAAGACCTTGGCAAAGAGCCAAATATTTTTGAGTGCGACGAAAAATTATCTAATAGCTTTGAGCATATCAAAAACAATCTGTTTAGTTATAACCCAAAAAGTATTTTTATGAAAGATAACAACATTACACTTTCTTGTCATAACACCTTTGTGCAAGAGTGTGAGTTTGTTGCTACCGCTATAAAAAAGAAAATAAACGAAGGCGATAGATTCAAAAATATCGCAGTTGCTGTGCCAAGTTTGGAAAGTAACAAAGATACCTTAGTAAGGGTATTTGACGACTTTGGTATTAATGCCTTTTTTGACGTATCAACTTCGCTTACAGATACCATTATCGATAAGCTTATTCAAACCTTAATTATGTTAAAGGTTAGGTATTTCAAAAAAGAAGATATAATCAAATTTATAAAAAGCCCGATCGTAAACTTTGATCAAGGTTACATTTGGGAATTAGAAAATTACATACAAACAAAAAACATAGAGGGAAAGTCTCTATTCCGTGAAGATAATGTTTTGGCGGAGTTTAGAAATCTTGCCAAAGTATATCTTGATTGGATAAGTATGCTAAAAACCTCTGCAAGTTATAGTGGATATTGTGATTTGCTTTTATCTCTTTTTGAGCAAATAAATCTAAAGGAAAAACTAGATAATCTTTGCAAACAATATCATGATAACGGCTATATCAAAGAAAGTAAAAAAACTCAGCAAATATATAATCTAACAATATCTCTTCTTGACGGGCTAAAGAATATATTTGGCGATGTAGAGTGTGATATTTATGAGTTTTTAGACGTATTAAAAAGTGGCTTTGAGGCGGTGTCTTTATCAGTAACACCTATTTCTGTAGACAGTGTGTTTGTTGGCGATAGTAGTAGCAGTATTTTTGAAAGGGCAAAACACTTATTTGTAATTGGTGCAAAAGAAGGAGAACTTCCTATTGTAAATAGCGACTGTGGTTTGATTACAGATAGAGAAATTGATAAACTATCAAGCTCGTATAAAATAGAGCCTAGCATCAAAACCATCAACCAAAGAGAAAGATTCAAATTGTTTAATCTTTTAACAACGCCAACTGATTCTTTGCACATTTCTTATTCAAAAGGCCTTGACGAAAAGACCTTCGAAGCGGGTTTTGTAAAACAACTTAAAAATATGTTTTATATAGTAACCGCAAAGGGCAAAGAACCTCTTGAGATGTTAGATGATGATTACAACTATTTTACTTTCTGCGAAAAACTAGGCAGTATGCCTCACGCAGAAAAAATACTTGCAGGATTTATTCGCAATATAGAAGATGGCGTCAGATATACAAACGAAGATGACATAGCATCTTTATTTACTGTTATTTCGGATAAAAAGCCACACTTGAAGAGTTATAAAAACATAACTAATTATAAAAAAGAAAACACTATCAAAAGCAACTTATTCTTTGGCAAAGGAACAATAAGTGTTTCTGAGGCAGAAAGATACTATGCGTGTCCTTTTAAACACTTTGTTGATTATGGACTAAAGCTAAAAGAAAATAGGGTAGAGTCTTTTGACAATATGCAAGTCGGAAACTTTTTGCATAAGGTGGCAGAAGTATTTGTAAAAGATAATATGGGGGCTTTCCCGCTATCACAAAAAGATATTGTAGATAAAGTTGCGGAGATTTGTGATAAGGTGCTAGATAGTGAGGAGTTTTCTAAGCTTAAAGAAAATGGGGATAATATCCTATCTATAATCAGCATCAAAAAAGAAGCGGTGCGTATGTGCAAGGCAATAAACTATCAAATAGAAAGTTCTGAGTTTAGGCCTATACTTACAGAAGCTCGTTTTGATAGCTCAAACACAATAAAAAGTGTAGAGATAATAGTAGATGATAAAAAGTTAAAAATAGTAGGAGCTATAGATAGGGTAGATGCTTTTGATAAGTATTTTAGAATAATAGACTACAAAACAGGCAAGTGCGATAGCTCTTTAAAAGAACTTTACTTTGGTAAAAAGTTGCAACTATATGTTTATCAACACGTAACTGAGCAAAGCCTAAAGTTAAAACCAGCAGGGGCGTATTATTTCCCTGTAAAAAATAGTTATAATAGTTTGGACGAAAGTGGAAATTATGCATATAAGCTAAAAGGTTATACTGATAGTAGTGATGATGTAATAATTGCTAGTGACAAAAACCTAAATGATAATTTGGACAGCGATATTATCAGTGTATCTAAGAAAAAAGGCGGCGGATACTATGCAAAGAGCGAAGTGATGGAAAGCGGTGATATATTGGCCTTAGCGGAGTATGCGATGGAGGCTTTGAAAGTTGCAACCTCTGAGATTTTGTCTGGAAACATCACTCCGACACCACTTGGTAAAAACGAGGAAGAGGGTTGTAAATATTGCCCATACAAAGGCATATGCCGATTTGACGAAAGTATAGGTGATAGAGTAAGAACCATGAGTGAAGCAATAGAGATAGAAACTATAAGGGGGAGTTTAGATGGCAAAGATTGATTTTACAAAATCGCAACAAGATGTAATAGACCATAACGGCAATAACTTACTTGTTTTTGCTAGTGCTGGTAGCGGAAAAACTGCAGTAATTATTGAAAAAATTGCTCAAAGCATAATATCAGGCTCAACCACCTTAGACAAACTACTTGTAGTTACCTTTACAGAATCTGCAACCGCAGAAATGAAACAAAGACTTTATGATAAACTAAGTGAAAACATAGATAAGCCAAATATAAAAGATGAGATAGAAAAACTATCTCTTGCAGATATTTCAACCTTACATGGTTTTTGCCAAAGGTTAATCAAACAATACTTTTTTGAACTAGATATAGAGCCTACTTTTTCTATCTTTAGTGATGAAGAAGCTAACTTTTATAAAATCAAGGCTATCGACTATCTTTTGAGAGAAAAGCAAGAGCAAGGAGCAGATAGTTTTATATCTTTGTGCGAAATGTTTTATAATAACAGAAGTCTTGTATCGCTAAAATCAAATGTTTTAGACTTTTATAACTTTTTGCAATCCCTAGATAACAAAGACGAATATATGTCTATAACAGCAACTTCTTGTTATACAACCGACCTAAAAAAGAATAATGCTTGTAAGTTTGTTGTTGAGAGATTTTCAAAAGACTATTTATATTTCAAAACAGCTTTTGATTCTCTAAAAATAGTAAGCCAACAAGCTGGAGAAGAAAAGGTCACAAAAGCAATAGAAGTTGTGACAGATGTTCTAACAAAAACTAAAATTAAAACTTTTGAAGAGATGTTTGAATACTTCAAAGTTTTAGACAAAATAAAAAGTCCGTTTGGGCTAAAAGTTCAAAGTGATATATTAAAGGAAGCCCGTAGTTTGTGGGCTGCATTAGGGGCTTTAATTGATGACTTTTTCAAGATATGTGGCGAAGATGAAGACATAACCAAAATTGCCGAAAATATCAAAGCATCAGAACCTGCAGTAAGAGAGTTTCTTTCTTTAGTTTCGGACTTTGAAAAAGAATATACAAAAATCAAAAAACAAAAAAAGGCACTTGACTTTGACGACTTAGAAAAGTATGCTTTGAAACTTTTAGAGAACGAAAAACTAAGAGAGTCTATACAAGAAAAATACGATGTTTTGTACATAGATGAATACCAAGATATCAATAGTAAGCAAGAGAAGATTTTGTCTTATGTTACATCTGGTGACAATATGGTAATGGTCGGCGACCTAAAACAAAGTATTTATGGTTTCCGTAATAGTTCGCCAGAAATATTAATTTATAAAACTGCCCTTTACAAAAAAAGTGTCGGCGGAAAGTTAATCACCCTAAAAGAAAATTTCCGTAGTAATCCTATAATACTAGATTTCGTTAACAAAATATTCAATAGAGTAATGAAAGAAAACTTCGGTGGAATAGATTACAAAAAAGACGGTGCTTTCAAAGGGGCTGCTAAATACAAAAAAGTAGATGATTACAAAGAAGTTTCAATAGACTTTATTAAATATAAAGATAGAGAAAAGAAAGAGACTTACTTTGGCGATGTATATTCGGTAAAAAATGATAATCGATCAGCATATGTTCGCAGCGTAGCAAAAGTAGAGGCAAAGGTTATCGCTGAAAAAATCAAAAAGATGCTTGGCAAACCTTATTATGACGCCAAGAAAAAAGATTTCTTCCCGCTAGAGTATAAAAATTTTACTATACTATGTAGGAGCAAATCTTATATCAAAGAACTTGCTATGTATTTGCAAAAGTACGAAATACCATGTGTTTCAAAAACTTCTGATAATATATACAATAACCCTGATGTTTTGTTCTTGCTAAATATCCTAAAGGTTGTAAATAATCCTCAAGACGATTTAGCTTTGGCATCAATTTTGTCTTCACCATTTTTTGGAATAAAATTTGATGACCTAGCCACAATCAAGAAAAATACAAATCAAGAATATTTTTATGATTGTGTAAAAGAATATTTGGATAATAATAAAAACGACCTTACTTGCAAATTAAATGAGGCTTATAGCCTTGTATATAAACTAAGAGAAATGAAAGATTTTTCTACTATATACGATTTGCTTATTTATGCAGATAGGGTTTTGGGTATTTTGAATTATTATTTGCTTTTGCCAGATGGTAGAGCAAAACATAAAGTATTACAAAACTTTATTGAGCAATTTAACTTTGTGCCATACAATAATGACATTAACGAATATCTAAATTATGTAGATAGTTACCTAAAAGATACTGAGATTACTATGGTATCTCCTAGCGGTGATGATTGTGTACATATTGACACAATACACTCAAGCAAAGGTCTTGAGTATGAAGTTGTTTTTGTTGCTGGTTGTGGCAAACAATTTTCAAACATTACAACACGACAAGATATTTTGAGAGACAAAGATTTGGGCGTGGGAATCAACGCTTATGATATCGACGAACATATCAAGTACAAAACTTTGACCAAACAAGCAATAATCGAAAAAGTAAGATTGCAAGAAAAGTTGGAAGAGAGTAGACTTTTATATGTTGCTCTAACACGCGCAAAAAATTCACTAAATATTATTTGTTCTTTTGATACAGATAATATAGAAGAATTAAGTGAGTATGCAATACGCAAATCTAATAAATATGCAAACTGGATTCTTGCGGCTTTTGAAAAACCGCTTATCGATAATATAAGAACTTGCGAAGAAGAAAAGACCTTTAACTATAATGACCACTATGAAGTAAATGTTCATTTGCCAGAAAAATTATTTGAGGTGGAAGAGCTTGTTAATGTAGAAGACGTACTGCTTTGTAGTGGAAGCAAAGTAACTGAGATAAAAGAATATTTAGAGAAAGAATATCCTTACAAAGATAGTTTTTCTATCGCTCAAAAAAATACTGTAACTAGTCTTATGATGTTAGAGGCTGAAAGTAGTGAAAGTCTAAATCCAGCCCCAAGAAAATTTGGTACAGATGAGCACTCTGCAAAAGCTCTTATTGATTACGCACTGCTTGGAACAATTTATCATAAGATTTTGCAAGAGATAGATTTTGAAATTGATAGCGTAGAGAAGGTTGATGATTTTGTAAAATTGTGCAAAGAAAACGACAGTCAAAACGCTCCATATTATGATAAAGTAGATTGCAAAAAAATATTTACCTGCATAAAAAATATTGCCCCTTTGATTAGAAATAAAGAGGTAGAAAAAGAAAAACAATTTATTGCATATTTGCCTCATAAAGATATTATCGAAGGAAGCTTACTTGAGGATAAAGTATTATTGCAAGGTGTAATCGACCTAATGGTCGGAAATGGCGGAAATGTAGATATTATCGACTATAAAACAACTAGGGTGGAAAAACCCGAACAACTGGTCGAAAAATATTATGTTCAGATGAAATTGTATAAACTGGCAGTAGAACGTGCGGTCGGAAAAATGGTTAAAAATGTTTATATTTACTCTCTGCACTTAGACACTTTAATAAAAATAATTTAATTATTTTTTTAAAATGTCGCAAAATAATTTGTAAATAAAAAAAAGTATGTTATACTAACTGCAGAAAATATTTTTAGGAGAGTATTATGAACATATTTGATACAGTTGCAAATATTATCAGAAGTGCTGCTGACTTCTTAGGATTTCAATATTTGGCAATAATCATACTTGGCCTTATGCTACTTGCTATGCTTATCATGATCATGGGTATCCGCTCATCATATGAAAGCAAGATTTTGAAATCTATTGATAGATTCAACAAGTACTTTTCAAGAAAGCCATTTATCACTGATGAGAACTTGGTAGAGTTTAACAGCAAAATGAAAGACGTACCAAAGACTCTTAGAACTCGTTGGCAAATGTATATGCTAAACAGAGATGATGCCCCAACAAAATATATCAACATTCATACTTGCGTAGAAAGACCACTTAGAACAAGTCTTATCGATAGAGACGTTCAAAACTTCTACTTGTTTGTTGGTTTACTTCTTGGTGTATCTTTACTATTTGGATTTGGTGCTGTAGACGGAACACTTACTGTTGGTGAGATTATGTACAGAGTAGGTCTTATCCCTGCAGTAACACTTTTGATTGGTGTTGTGTTTGCTTTGATTGTAAGAGCATGGAAAAATGCGTTACAAGCCGACCTTTTTGAAAACTTCCATATTTTTGAACAGTCGTTGACTAGAGCAGTAACTACACTACCAGCTTATGTAGACTATGAAATTTTGTTCTCAAGAAAAGAAATCAAAAATGGTATTCCGATTTTGCAACAATATCTTGAAAAGAGAGATTTGCAAGAACAACAAGAACTTGAAAAAGCAAGAGTTAATGCTGTAGAAGTTGAAACTTATAACTTTGAAGAACTTGGCATCAATGGTTCTTTGGTTTTGGATAGAGCGATGAAAGAGTGCGAAACATTTATTAGTAACCGTAGAAGACTTACTATTGAATGTGGACAAATTCAATCAGAAAAAGATAGCTTTACTAAAAACTATGAAACTGCTGAAAAAGATTACCAAAGAAAACTTCAATCAAGTAGAGAAAACTTGGATAGTTTGAAACAACAACAAGAACAAGCAACAAACCGTATCGAAGGTAACTATATCAGAAAGCAAATTCAAGACGAAATCAAAAAGCAACAACAAATTGAAAAAGATAGCGATGAAGCTGCTGCAAGATATAAAGAAGAGCAAGTTGCTCTTGACGAAAAGATCGCTCAAAGAAAAGCAGAGATCGAAGAAAAGAGAAAGTATGTTGAAACAGTTATGTTGTCAGAGTTCAAAAACTATGCTAACGTTATGTACAAAAAACTTATGGACGCAGCCGTAAAATCAAATGCTGCTAAACTTGAAAAGTTGTCTGTAGAAAACGAAGAGCTAAAAGAACTTCTTAAAACTTTCCAAACTAACAAGATTGACGTATTTACACTTATTGATAATATTGAAACAAAAGCTGAACAAAGTGTTGAGGACAAAGGTTTGTATGATACAGACGAAATCTCAATTCCTCAAAGGTTATATGATGAAAACGGTGAAGCTAGTGAAATCGTAGAAAAATCAGAATCTGGCCCTTCACTAGAAGAGATCCAAAAGGCTGAGCAATCAACTTATGTTTCAGAAAATAGCCAACCAGCTCCAGCACCAGCTGAGACTAGTGGAAACGAACTAGATGATATCCAAAAACAAATCGAGAAAGAAAGTGAAAACTTGTTCAAACAAAAACAAGAACTAAACGAAAGTATCGATAACATATCAAAAATGGACGATGGTGACGATGACGAGGACGAGGGCCAAAAACCAGAAGCTGAAGAAGCCCCAGCACCTGCACCAAAACCAGCTCCAAAACCTGCAGCTCCAAAACCAGCAGCTAAACCTGCTCCAAAACCTGCAGCACCAAAACCAGCGGCTCCAAAACCAGCAGCTAAACCTGCTGCACCAAAACCTGCAGCAAAACCAGCGGCTAAACCTGCTAAAAAATCTGGTGATGATATGGACGATATCAGCAACGAAATGGAAAACTTGCTAAACTCTCTAAATGATTAATTATAACTGAGATTTTAGGTAACAGTTTTACTTTTGATTAAATAACAAATAAAAAGAGATAGTTTCTTAGGCTATCTCTTTTTTTTATTTCATTTTGCTAAAGACTGCAAGTTCTACTAGTTTATTATGAGATTTTGCTGCAAGTAAAATCTTTTCGGTAATTAGGCAATCTTTTTTTGCGATTATTTCGTTGTTTGTTCCGTATATTGTTTTTGCTAGTTTTCTGCCAAGCAAATAGTTTTGGCTAGTGATCATTCTTTGAGGTAAAGGATTTTCGCTTATTTTATAATTTTGTTTAGGTTTGAGATCTATATTGTCAAACTCAATTTTTGGTATTTTATCATCTATTATTTCGGGAACTTTAGGAAGTATTTTCACAAGGTCTAGTTGTGTTGGTTTTGGCATAACCTTTGGCTTATAGTTATCTTTACTATATTTTGCACCGCTTGAGTTAATAATAAGGTTATTTTCGCCAAAACTAATTATAGAACCAGGGGTGTATTCTTGGTTTTCTACAATTATTTTTTCTATTTTGTAATTATTGCCTAATATCATATCTGAAACAACACCTAGTTTGTCGCCTTCTAGATTGTAAACTTCGTTGTTGATTTGATTATTATAGTTTATTTTTGTAGCAAACAAAGAAGGAAGCAAACCTTCGCTATTTTTAATAGTAATTGCGTTTTTGCCTATTTTGTAGACTTTGCTTATAGATAGTATACACTCTTCGCCGTCTTCGTCTTCAAACAATATAAGGTCGGTGGCTTTTTTTAGCTTTTCGTCAAAACATATATTTTTTACGGTGCCTTCAAGTTTGCCGTTGTATAAATTAATTACAGGTTTTGAAATAATCTCTGTTACGTTGTACATATGTCCTCCTAGATAATAAATGTATATGACGCCAAAAACTTTTTTAGTATTTTTTTGTGGTGTTTTTTTTGATAATATGTTATGATTTAGATATATTTATAAAGGAGCTATCAATGGGACTTTTTGGTGCGATCAAAAATAAACTTACAGATACAATTACCTTAAATGATAGTCAAAAAGGCCTTTTGACAAGATACAAGCTAAAAAATGATTCGTTAAAAATTAATCAAGAAGTTGTTGTAAATGAAGATTTTGAGGTTGTTACTTGTTATTATGATCAGGTTTGTGATGTCTTGACTCCTGGTAAATATAAATTTAATGACGTACATATGCCAAAACTTTATAAAAACGTCAAAGCAAAAAAGACAAAGAAAGGTTTTGAGACTCCAAAATCACTACCTGCAGATTTGTATTATGTAAGTAAAACAATGTTTGGTGGGCTGACATTTAAAACCCCATACCGCTTTAAAATGAGAAATGGTGCAAAACTTATCAAAGTAAAAGTGGCTGGAGAGTTTAATATAACAGTTGTTGATAGTTATAAGTTTTTGAACTCAATGCTTATGGATTATTCGACAATTAACTCAGATCAAGCAAAAAAAGAAATTGGTGCATATGTGGCGTATGCTATTTTGAAATATTCACAAAAGAATATTCACAGTGCAAATGAGTTTAGTAATAACGATGCTGCTTTAATAGAACAAATGACTCAGGTTATCGAAAAGGAACTAAAATCTATAGGCCTTACAATGTCTGATTTCAAAATTACCGAGATTATACCGCCTATAGATGCAGAAAATATTGAGCCAGTAAAGAAAACTGACAAAACACTTGATGACATTTTTAACACTATCTACAATGGTGAAAAGAAAGCTGAGGAAGAAACAGAGAAAAAAGAAGCCTCAGAAGTGTTTGTCGGACAAAAAACAAATAGTGGTGAGGCGCAAATGTCAACTGCTAGTGTTATAAACCTTGGCTTTGGACCTTCAGGGCTGTCTGCAACCACTCAACCAAAGACAGAGGAGAGAAACTCAACTGTAGATGAGTATGAAAAAGCGTCAAAATCGTTTAATGATGATTTAATGGCAAAGCGTCAACAAAATCTTGTCTTTTTAAATAGTGGAGCAGAGCAAAAGCCTCAAACCCTAGAGCAAAAAAGCGATGATATAAAGAAAGATGACATTATGCTAGGCCGAAATACTATTGGCACAATAGATACTTTGGGCAAGGTAGATATTGCAGATGATTTTGTCCAAGCGAATAGAAAGATAGAGTTAGAGGCTTTGAAGAAAAGCCTGGAAGAGCCTGAAAAAGAAATAAAAAGGCCAAAAGTTTTGAAAGAAGGTCAAGAGTCGAAGGTAGAAAAAACTTGTAGGTCTTGTGGGGCAAAATACACTATAAAAGATAAGTTTTGTCCAAAGTGTGGAAAGAGCACGTTATCTGTTAGGTATTGTAAGGCTTGTGGAGAGCCAAATGACGATACAGCGCTACTTTGCAAAACTTGTGGAAGTAGGTTATAAAATAAACAAAAAAACAAACAATAAATTTTAAGGAGAGATAATTATGGTTAATAAAGATATGACAGTAGGAGAAATTTTGGGTAAATATTCTAACGCAAAAGAAATCTTGGGTGGGTTTGGACTTCATTGTTTTGGTTGTCCTATGAGCCAAATGGAAACAATTGAACAAGCTGCAGCAGCGCACGGCGTAGAACTTGATTTTATGCTAAAGAAACTAAATGAAGATTTAGAGGCTCAAGACAAAGCCCCTGCTAAAAAATCTTGCGGTTGCAAATCTAAAAAAGGCACTAAATAATGGCTTTTATAGAAGAAATCATTTCTGTAGGTAACCACGAAAAAGGCTTTGCGCTTTTTAATAAAACAACTGGCGAGTTTATGAGTGACTTTGTTTATTCTAACATCATAAACACCTCATATGGTTTGCACTTTTTGTACAAAGGCGAAAGTCAAGAAGAATACACTATCGTAGACAACTATGGCAAAGAGGTTGCTTTTGACGAAAATTACCTTTGGGGATTACTTGGTAGAAGTCCTTTTGGGGTTGGGTGTGTTGTTGGTAAGAAAGACAATAAATGTTATCTTGCAAACTGTAAAGGAAAGATATTGTCAAAAGGCTACGACAGAAGGATTATGTCTCACTCTGCCTCTTCGAGAATTTTTGAAACTGTAAAAATGCTAGAAGACAGCGGAAGAAAACTTGTTGGTCTTATTGCTATGGACGGTACAGAACTTGTACCTTGCGAAGATGAGTATATACCAGAGTATGATGATGTATTCGTTTTGACTGAACTTATCGAAAAATATGGTTATGGCCTTATCAAATACGCAAGTGATGAGATTTTGGCGTCTGATATGATATTTATTAAACTTTTAGAGGCGGCAGTAAAAAGTATTAGAACTTTGCCTGATTTTGTAAACAATAGGGAATATGTTTTAAACTTTGCCTCAGAAGGTATATCAAATATGTATTATTTGAGGGCAGACCTTTGCTTTGAAAAGGGGATATACCGAAACAAAGCAGACCTTGACCCTAAACAAACTCGTGATAAGTTTGAAAATATGATTAATAAGATGGTTGAAGAAGGTTTTATCTCAAACAGAATCTCAGCTGGATATTTGCAAAAGCAAATTGATATCATATTAGAAAAACTATTGGGCAGATGTGATAAGATATTTATATTCGATTAAAAAGAGCTTTTAGGCTCTTTTTTTGTTATGACTACTATAATTTGATAGTTTGAGGGGCTTTTTGTGAGGTGAAGCTCTAGAGTAGCCTAAGGCCACTTTTGGGAGGGATAGCTTTTAGTAGGACGTTTTTTTGCTATATATTATATAATATATATTAATATAGTAGTAACCTATTTATATATTGTGGTCTTGAGTGCCTTTTTACACTATATTTTGGGGCTAAAAAATAACCCAAAAATATTCAAACTTTTTTCAAAAAAAGGGTTGACTTGAGGGTAATATAAGTGTATAATAACTTTGCTGTGAAAATGGGATGAAGCGTGAAGTTACCACTTATAGCTACATAAGGAGGAGAATTTACGCGGACAAGTTTGGCTAAAAGTCAAGCGACTAACCCTTTGCAAGAAGAGAGAAAGCTTAATATTTTTAAGTTTTTTTTATCGTTCACGGTAAGACACACACGGAAAGGTGTAATATCTTTTAGGAAATGCTAAAAGGGTTAGATTGGGTTAAGGAGGAAGATATATAAATGGCAACTCAAAAAATTAGAATTAAGTTACAATCTTATGATCACAACTTAATTGACCTAGCTGCAACTAGAATAATCGAAGCAGCTACAAAAGCAGGTTCAAAGATCGCTGGACCTATTCCACTACCAACAAACAAAGAGGTAGTAACAATCATCAGAAGCCCACACAAATACAAAGATAGTCGTGAGCAATTTGAAATGAGAACACACAAAAGAGTTATTGATGTTTATACTTCTGCAAAAGCTCTAGATTCACTTATGAAACTAGACCTACCAGCAGGTGTTGATATCAATATCAAACTTTAATTCGTTAGGGAGAGAATGATATGAAAAAAGCTATTTTAGGTAAAAAGTTAGGTATGACTCAAGTTTTCACTTCTAACGGATTGGTTATTCCAGTTACCGTTGTAGAAGCTGGTCCTTGTACAGTTATACAAAAGAAAACTGAAGAAAAAGACGGCTATGAAGCTGTTGTAGTTGGTTTTGGCGAAACTAGAGAAAAACTAGTTAACAAACCACAAACTGGTGCTTTCAAGAAAGCAAACGTTTCTGTAAAGAAATATGTAAAAGAATTAGATGTTGACAATTATGCAGACCTTGAGGTTGGTAGCGAAATCAAGTGTGACGTATTTGCAGAAGGCGACATCGTAGACGTAACAGGCACAACCAAAGGTCATGGTTTTAGCGGTAATATCAAAAGACACAACGCACACAGACTAAAGATGACTCACGGTACAGGTCCTGTACACAGAGAAGTTGGTTCTATGAGTGCTAACTCAACACCAAGCAGAGTATTCAAAAATAAATTAATGCCAGGCCATTATGGTGACGAGCAAGTTACTATCCAAAACTTGCAAGTAGTAAAAGTTGATGCAGAAAGAAATGTACTTTTAATCAAAGGTGCTATTCCTGGAAACAAAAACGGACTTGTTACTATCAAATCGGCTGTTAAGGCTGGTAAGTAAGGAGAGTAGTTATGCCAAAAGTTAAAGTATATAATATGGCTGCTGAAGTTGTAGGAAATATGACTTTGAGTGATGAAGTTTTCGGTTGTGAATACAACGAAGCTCTAATTCATCAAGTAGTAGTAGCTTATAACAACAATCAAAGACAAGGCACAAAAAGCGCTTTAACTCGTACAGAAGTTAGAGGCCATGCTAAAAAACCTTGGAGACAAAAAGGTACTGGTAGAGCAAGACAAGGTTCTACAAAAGGTCCACAATGGGTTGGTGGTGGCGTAGTATTCGCACCAAAACCAAGAGATTTTTCTCAAAAAGTAAACAAACAAGCAAAGGCTGTAGCTTTCAAATCTGCTATCAGCGCTAAACTTGCAGAACAAAAAGTCGTAGTTTTAGATGCTTTGACAATCAAAGACGCTAAAACAAAAGAGTTTATGAATGTTGTAAACAGCTTCAAAATCGAAGGTAACACAGTAGTTGTTGTTGCTGACAAAGACGAAAAAGTTTTGAGAGCTACAAACAATATTCCTTACATCAATGTAACAACTGCTGACCTACTAAACACTTATGATCTAGTAGCTTGTAATAAAGTTTATGTTACTAAAGATGCAGTAAAGAAAATAGAGGAGGCTTATAAATAATGAATGCCTACGATATTATAAAAAGACCGCTACTTTCAGAAAAGAGCTATGCTACTATCGCTGATAAAAAATACACATTTGTAGTAGAAAAAAGCGCTAACAAAGTAGAAATTAGAAAAGCGGTAGAAGAAATATTCAAAGTTAAAGTTCAAAAAGTAAATACACTAATAGTAAAGGGCAAAGAAAAAACTCAAAACACTAAAAACGGTAGAACAGTTGGTAAAACTAGCGATTATAAAAAAGCAATCGTTTGGCTAACAGCTGATAGCAAACCAATCGAGTTTTTTGAAAGCCTAAACTAAGGTAAGCGGAGGAATTAAAAATGGCTGTTAGAAGACATAAACCTACTTCTCCTGCACAAAGACAAATGTCTACTGCTGATTTTTCAGTTTTAACAAAAAAAGCTCCAGAAAAATCACTACTTGCTGAAAATAGCAAAACAGGTGGTAGAAACTCTTATGGCAGAATTACCGTTAGACACATCGGTGGCGGTAACAGAAGAAAATATAGAATTATTGATTTTAGAAGAAGAAAAGATGATGTTCCTGCAACAGTAACTGCAATCGAATATGACCCAAACAGAACTTCATATATCGCATTGCTAACATATGCTGATGGAACAAAATCTTATATCCTAGCACCAGTTGGTCTAAACGTTGGTGACAAGGTTATGAGCGGCGAAAACGCTGAAATTAAAGTTGGTAACTGCTTACCACTAGCTAATATTCCTGTAGGTTCAGTTGTTCACAACATCGAACTTCAACCAGGAAAGGGCGGACAAATTGCTCGTTCTGCTGGTATCTCTGCTAGACTTATGGCAAGAGAAGGCAAATATGCAACTCTAAAAATGCCAAGTGGCGAAATGAGACTAGTTCTTGCAACTTGCAGAGCTACTATCGGTCAAGTTGGCAACATTGAGCATGAAATCATCTCAATCGGTAAAGCTGGTCGTTCAAGACACATGGGTATCAAACCTACAGTTCGTGGTGTTGTTATGAACCCAGTTGACCACCCACACGGTGGTGGTGAAGGTAAATCACCAGTTGGTCGTCCAGGACCTGTTACTCCTTGGGGTAAACCTGCTATGGGTCTTAAGACTAGAGATAGAAAGAAAAGCTCTAACAAATTTATCATAAAGAGAGCTAGATAGGAGTTAAAGTTATGAGTAGATCATTAAAGAAAAAACCATTCGTTGAAGAAAGACTTTTTAACAGAGTTAAAGAAATGAATGAATCTAATACTAAAAAAGTCGTTAAAACTTGGTCAAGAGCATCTGTAATTTACCCAGAATTCGTTGGTCATACAATCGCTGTTCATAATGGTAAAAAACATATCCCTGTTTATTGCACTGCTGAAATGGTAGGCCATAAACTTGGTGAGTTTGCTCCAACAAGAACATTCAAAGGTCATACTTCTGGTAAGACTTCAGGTAGATAAGGAGAACAAAAATGGCAAAAAGAATGAGAGAAAAGGCTGAAGCTAGATTCCAAAACAGAGATACTCGCCCAACAGCTATTACTAAAGATATTAGAATTAGCTCAAGCAAAGTAAGAATTGTTATGGACCTAGTACGTGGCAAAAAATACAATGAAGCAGTTGCTATTTTGAAAAATACTCCAAATGGTGCTGCTGAACCAATCTTAAAGACTATCATGTCTGCTGCTGCTAACGGTGAGCACAACATGGGTCTAAACAAAGACGATATGTTTGTTGCTGAAATCTGGGCAACAGAAGGACCAACTCTAAAGAGACTAAATATTAGAGCTCGTGGTAGAGTTGACAGAATACTAAAAAGAACAAGCCATATAACTGTTATTATGGATACTATTAAGGAATAAAGGAGAGAAAAGGCAAATGGGACAAAAAGTTAGTCCACACGGACTTAGAGTAGGAATCAACAAGAGCTGGGACTCTTCTTGGTTCGCAGGTAAAGATAACTTTGCTAAATTTTTGAAAGAAGACAACGTTATCAGAACTTTTATTAAGAAAAAATATTATGCATGTGCTATTTCAAAAATCGGTATCGAAAGAACAGCTAAAAGACTTGTTGTAAACATCTTTACTGCAAGACCTGGCGTTTTGATCGGTCAAAAGGGTGCTGGTGTAGAAACTTTGAAGAAAGAAGTTTTGAAACTAACTCAAGCAGATGCAGTTTCTATTAACATCAAAGAAATCAAAAACGTTGATGTTGATGCAGTACTAGTTGCAGAAAGCATCGCTACTCAACTAGAAAAACGTGTTCACTTTAGAAGAGCTATGAAACAAGTTATGCAAAAAGCTATGAAATCAGGCGTTCAAGGTATCAAAACTATGGTAAGTGGTCGTCTTGATGGTGCTGATATTGCAAGAAGTGAACATTACCACCTAGGAAATCTTCCACTACAAACTTTGAGAGCTGATATCGACTATGGTACAGCAGAAGCTGCTACTACATTTGGTATTGTAGGTGTTAAAGTTTGGATTTACAAAGGCGAAATCCTAGGCAAACTAAATGTTGCTGAAAAAGCTCCAAAAGGAGGAAACAAGTAATATGTTAATGCCTAAAAGAGTAAAAAGAAGAAAACAACAAAGAGGTAGAATGACTGGTAAAGCTACAAGAGGCAATACAATCTCTTACGGCGAATACGGTATCGTTGCTACTGAACCATGTTGGATTACTTCTAATCAAATTGAGGCTGCCCGTGTTGCGATGACTCGTTACACAAAAAGAGGCGGTCAAGTATGGATAAAAATATTCCCTCACAAACCAGTTTCTAAGAAACCTGCTGAAACCAGAATGGGTAGCGGTAAAGGTTCTCCAGAATATTGGGTAGCTGTAGTTAAACCAGGCAGAGTAATGTTTGAACTTGCAGGTATTCCTGAGGAAAACGCTAGAGAAGCACTAAGACTTGCTAGCCATAAACTTCCATGCAAAACTAAAATTGTTAAAAAAGAAGTTGATACTACAACAGAAGGTGGTGCAATCTAATGAAAGTTAACGAAATAAGAAGCATGACAAGCGAAGAACTAGTTGCAAAACTAGCTAGTCTAAAGACTGAACTATTTAATCTTCGTTTTCAACATGCTACAGGAAACCTAGCTAATCCAATGTTGCTTAACACTTTGAAAAAAGATATCGCAAAAATCAAAACAGTTATGACTGAAAGAGAAATTGCAGAAAAGGTTAAGAAGGCATAAGGGAGGATAATATGGAAAACAATACAGAAAGAAACAATCGTAGAACAAAAATCGGTGTTGTAGTTAGTGACAAAATGGACAAAAAATGTGTCGTAGCTGTTACTTCTAACGAAAAACATCCTCTTTATAAAAAAGTCGTAAAACATACAAAGAAATTCGTTGCTCATGATGAAAATAATGAGTGCAGAGTTGGTGATACAGTAGAAATTATGGAAACTAGACCAATTTCTAAAACTTGTCACTTCAGACTTCTTCGTATCGTTGAGAGAGTTAAATAGGAAAGGAGCAAAATTATTATGGTACAACCTCAAACAAGACTTAAAGTCGCTGACAACACAGGTGCTAAACAAATTATGTGTATCCGTGTTCTTGGTGGTTCATTCAGAAGAAGCGGTAATATCGGTGATGTAATTATTGCTTCTGTTAAAAAAGCAACTCCAGGCGGAGTTGTTAAAAAAGGTGACGTTGTAAAAGCTGTTATCGTAAGAACATCTAAAGGTGTTAGAAGAACTGATGGTTCTCATATCAAATTTGATGACAATGCAGCTGTTATCATCGATAACCAAAAACAACCTAAAGGAACTCGTATCTTTGGACCTGTTGCAAGAGAATTGAGAGACGGTGGATATATGAAGATCGTATCTCTTGCTCCAGAGGTTTTATAAGGAGTATATTATGGCTAATATGAACATTAAAAAAGGCGATACAGTTGTAGTTATCGCAGGTAAAGATAGCGGCAAAGTTGCCGAAGTACTAGCTTGTTATCCAAAAGATAATAGAGTTACTGTAAAAGGCGTAAACGTTGTAACAAAACACAACAAGCCAAGAAGCGCACAAGACAAGGGCGGAATTGTTAAAGTTGAAGGCAAAATTGATGCTTCAAACGTTCAACTAGTTTGTCCTGTATGTGGCAAAGCAACAAGAGTTGCTCATAAAGAAGTAGATGGCAAAAACGTTAGAGTATGCAAAAAATGTGCTGCTACTATCGATGGAGCTAAAAAAGCTACAAAAGCTGCTGCTAAAACTGAAGAAAAAGCTGCTCCAAAAGCTAAATCAACTACTACAAAATCTACTACAAAAACTACTAAGGAGGCTAAGTAGAATATATGAATAGACTACAAGAACATTACATTAAAAATGTTGTGCCTGCTTGTGTTAAAGAGTATGGTTATAAAAACGTAATGGAAGTTCCAAAGATTGATAAAATTATTATCAACCTAGGTCTTGGTGCTGACAAAGATAATTCAAAGAGCTTCAATGCAGCTCTAGAAGAAATCGCACAAATCACTGGTCAAAAACCAGTAGCTACAACTGCTAAAAAGTCTATCGCTAACTTCAAAGTTAGACAAGGACAAAAAGTTGGTGCAAAAGTTACACTTAGAGGCGAAAGAATGTATGAGTTTTTAGATAAACTTATCTCAATCGCATTCCCAAGAGTTAGAGATTTCAAGGGTATATCTCCAAAAGCATTTGATGGTAGAGGTAACTACGCTCTAGGTATCAAAGAACAACTTATATTCCCAGAAATTTCATATGAAAAAGTCGACAAAATTAGAGGTTTTGATGTTGTTATCGTTACAACCGCTAATACAGATAAAGAGGCATTTACTCTTCTAAAAGAAATGGGTATGCCTTTTGCAACTAGATAAGGCAAAGGGGTTTAAATATTATGGCAAGAAAAGCAATGATTGAAAAACAACAAAGAAAGCAAAAATTCACAACTCGTGAATATACAAGATGCTCTATTTGTGGCCGCCCACACGCAGTACTAAGAAAATATGGTATCTGCAGAGTATGTTTTAGAAACCTAGCATACAAAGGCGAAATCCCTGGTGTTAAAAAGGCTAGTTGGTAGGAGGAGAAATTATGATAGTTACAGATCCAATCGCAGATATGCTTACTCGTATTCGTAATGCTTTGACAGCAAAACATACAGAAGTTCTTATCCCTGCATCAAAAACAAAAAACACTATTGCTCAAATCCTAGTAAGCGAAGGTTACATCACTTCTGCTGAATTAGTGGATTCAGCTAGTTTTAAATCAATCAAAATCATTCTAAAATATGGTCCTAATGGCGAAAAAGTTATCCAAGGTTTGAAGAGAATTTCTAAACCTGGTCTTAGAGTATATGCAGAAGCTAAAGATATCCCAATGGTTCTTAACGGACTTGGTATCGCAATCGTTTCTACAAACAAAGGCATTATGACTGATAAGCAAGCTCGTGAACAAAATGTTGGTGGCGAAGTTCTTGCTTATATCTGGTAGGAGGTATTGTTATGTCAAGAATAGGTAGATTACCAATTGATATTCCAGCAGATGTTACTGTTACTCTAAATGAACAAACTGTTACTGTTGCTGGTAAATTAGGTACTTTAACACAAGATGTTGACAAAACAATCTCTGTTAAAGTTGAAGGAAACCAAGTTGTTTTAACAAGAGCTAATGAAACTGGCGACGTTAAAGCAAAACATGGTCTATACAGACAACTTATCGCAAACATGGTTAAAGGTGTTAGCGAAGGCTTTAGCAAAACTTTGAATATCAACGGTGTTGGTTACAAAGCAACTTTGCAAGGCACAAAAGTAGTTTTGAATATCGGTTTTAGCCACCCAATCGACGTTGTTCCAACAGAAGGTATCAAACTTGCTGTAAACGGTAACGATATTACTGTTTCTGGTATTGATAAAGCTAAAGTTGGTCAATTCGCTGCTAAAATCAGAGATTTGAAACCAGTTGAACCATACCATGCTTATGGTATTAAATACGCTGACGAAGTTGTTATCCGCAAAGAGGGTAAGACTTCAGGTAAGAAGTAAAGGAGCGCTTAGAAAATGGTAAGTAAAGAAAATAAAAATGCACAAAGAAAGCATAGACATCTAAGAGTTAGAAAGAAAATTTCTGGAACTAAAGAATGTCCAAGACTAAGTGTTTATCGTAGCACTAGCCACATTTATGCTCAAATCATTGATGACGTTGCAGGAAATACACTTGTTAGCGCTTCAACTATGGAAAAGTCGATCGCAACTGCACTTAAAGGTAAGTCTAAATCAGAACAAGCATACCTTGTAGGTGAAGAAGTTGCTAAAAGAGCTACTAAGAAAGGCATTAAAACTGTTGTTTTTGACCGTGCTGGATATCTTTATATCGGTAGAGTTAAAAGCCTTGCAGAAGGTGCTAGAAGCGCTGGATTAGAGTTTTAATGGAGGACACTATGGCAAAACAAGAAGTTAAAAAAGAAAACGCAAAAAGACCTGTTACTCGTAGAGAAGACAGCGAGTTTGACAAAAAGCTTGTTGAAATCAGAAGAGTAGCTAAGGTTGTTAAGGGTGGTAGAACTATGAGATTTAGCGCCCTAGTAGTTGTAGGAAACAGAAAAGGTCTTGTTGGTATCGGTACTGGCAAATCTGCTGAAGTTCCTGAAGCTATCGAAAAAGCAACAGCTGCTGCTAAGAAAAACCTAATCACAGTTCCTATCGTTGGAACAACTATTCCTCATAGTGTTACTGGTAAATACGGTTCTTCAAGTGTTCTTATGTTACCTGCTAAAGAAGGTACTGGTGTTATCGCTGGTGGTAGCGCACGTGCTGTTATCGAACTTGCTGGTATCAAAGATATCACTACAAAAAGACATGGTTCTAACAACAAGATCAACGGTGTAAAAGCTACACTAGAAGGTCTAAAAGCACTAAGAACTAGAGAGCAAATTGCTGCACTTCGTGGCAAAGCTCCAGAAGAAATATAAAAAGGTAGGATTTTTGGAAATGGAAAAAACAACTAATAAATCAAAAAAATCCGCAGGACAACTAAAAGTTACTTATGTTAAAAGCGTAATTGGAAGAGAAAAAAGACAAGTTAAAGTTCTAGAAGGTCTTGGCCTTAGAAAACTTAACACTACAAAAGTTTTCCCTGATAATGAGAGCATCAGAGGTAGCTTGTTCCTTGTTAAACACTTAGTTAAAGTAGAAGAAGTTAAGTAAAGGAGTAAACTATGAATATTCAAACTCTATCTCCTGCTCCAAACTCTCGCAAGACTCAAAAGAGACTTGGCAGAGGTATTGGTAGCGGTATTGGTAAGACTAGTGGCAAAGGTCACAAAGGTCAAAATGCTCGTAGTGGTGGCGGTGTAAGACCAGGATTTGAGGGTGGACAAATACCTCTAATCAGAAGACTTCCAAAAAGAGGTTTCACTAACCAATTTAAGAAAGTTTATGCTATCGTTAACGTATCAGATCTTAACAGATTTGAAGACGGAGCTGTTGTAGATGCAGCTGCACTACTAGAAACAAATCTTATCGGCAAAGTAGAAGCTTATGGTGTTAAAGTTCTAGGTAATGGCGAACTTACTAAAAAGCTTACTGTAAAAGCTGATAAATTTACTGCACAAGCAAAAGAAAAGATTGAGAAAGCTGGTGGAATCGCCGAGGAGGTATAATGTTTAAAACCATTAAAGAGGCATTCAAAATAAAAGAAGTAAGAAGAAAGTTATTGATAACTTTTGCCCTTCTATTGGTATACCGTATTGGTTGCTGGTTGCCTATTCCTGGTATAAACGTTGCAGCTTTTGAAACTGCTACAAAAGCAAATGAGTTTTTGGGTATAATATCTGCTGTTAGTGGTAACGCACTATCTAACGGTGCTATTTTGGCCCTAGGCGTTGCTCCTTATATCAACGCATCTATTGCTATTCAGCTTTTGGGTGGTGCTATTCCTGCTCTAGAAAGACTTGCTCAACAAGGTGAAGAGGGCAGAAAGAAAATTAACTTTTATACAAGAATAGTAGCATTGGTTTTGGCTGTTGCTCAAGCTATTGGTTTTTCAGTAAGTATGACTGGTGGATATGACGCTTCTATCTTTGGTGGCGCATGGTTCACTCAAGCTATGGTTATCATTATTATGGTAGCTGGTGCTATGTTTACTGTATGGCTAGGCGAAAGAATTACTGAAATCGGAGTAGGAAATGGTCTTTCACTTCTTATCTTTGTTGGTATTCTTGCAACTGCTGGTCAAGCTATTGCAGATGCAATCGCAGGACTATTTACTAATATTGATGGCATTTGGAATTTGCTTTTGTTCCTACTTGCTGTTATTGTAATTTTTGGACTTATCGCTTGGGTTGACCTTGCAGAAAGAAAAGTTACAGTACAATATGCAAAACAAATTAAAGGTAGAAAGATGTATGGCGGTCAAGCTAACTCTTTCCCTATCAAACTAAATGCGCAAGGTGTTATGCCTATAATCCTTGCTATGACAATTTTGTCATTCCCACAACTTATTATGTCTATATTCTGGCCTACAACTCCATATCCTGAATTTTTGGCTATGGGTGGCTGGTTATATACAGTACTATCTGCACTTTTAATTTTGTTCTTCTCATACTTTATGGCTCAATTAACATTTAAGCCAGATGAGATTGCTAGAACAATGCAACAAAATGGCGGATTTATCAATGGTATCAGACCAGGTAAACAAACTGCTGACCATTTGAAGAAAATTTCTGATAGACTAACATTCTTTGGAGCTATCTTCCTAGCACTAGTTGCTATGATCCCAACACTTCTATTTACATTTATTAGTGGTGGTAACGGCTCTCTTGTTAATGCTTTTAGCTCTACAGGACTTTTGATCGTTGTTTCTTGTGCTCTTGAGTTCGATAAACAACTAGAATCTCAACTTCTAATGAGAAGTTATAAAGGCTTTTTGAAATAAAGCTAAAAGGGATTTTTTATGAAAATTATTCTATTAGGACCTCCAGGAGGAGGCAAAGGTACACAAGCATCTTTAATGAAAGAAAGATACAATGTGCCTCATATCTCAACAGGAGATATCTTTAGAACAAATATAAAAAACAAAACTGAACTAGGCAAACTTGCAGAAAGTTACATTTCTACAGGTGCCCTAGTTCCAGATTCTGTTACTATTGATTTAGTAAGAGATAGACTTACTTGGGAGGATTGCAAAAACGGATTTATCCTTGACGGTTTCCCAAGAAACGTTGCTCAAGCAGACGCATTGTCTACAATGACTGATCTTGATGCAGCACTACTTATTGACCAAAAATATGAAGTTATTATCCCAAGACTTGCAGGAAGAAGAGCTTGTAAAGATTGTGGAGAAACTCTACATATTGATTGGCTAAATGGCAAAGATGTTTGCCCAAAATGTGGTGGAGAAATCTACCAAAGAAGTGATGACAAAGAAGAAGTTATTATGGAAAGACTAAAAAATTATGAGGCTCAAACTGCTCCTTTAATCGCTTATTACAAAGATAAAAACCTACTAAAAGTAGTTAACGCTACTAACACAGTAGAAGATACCTTTGAACTTGTAAAAAATATTTTAGAGGATTAAGGTAAAAAATAATATGATTAAGATAAAGTCTGCTGAAGAAATCGCTATTATGCGTAAAGCAGGTGCTATCACAAGAGACACTTTACTTTTGCTAGAAAAAAACATTAAACCAGGTGTTACAACAAAACAACTTGACGACCTTGCTTATAGCTTTATAGTTAGAAACAAGGCCGTTCCAAGCTTTTTGAATTATGGTGGCTTTCCTGCGACTATATGTGCATCTGTTAATGAAAAAGTTGTCCATGGCATACCAAATGATGAACCTTTGAAAGAGGGTGACATCATAAGTATTGACGTTGGAGCTTGTTATAAAGGCTATCATGGAGATAGCGCTAGAACTTTTGCCGTAGGCAAGATATCTAGTGATAAGCAAAAGCTTATTGATGTTACCAAACAAAGCTTTTTTGAGGGCATCAAAGTCCTAAAAGACGGCGTAAGTTTGGGCGATGTGTCTGCTGCTATTCAAAGATATGTAGAAAAACACGGTTTTTCTGTTGTCAGAGATTTAGTTGGACATGGGGTTGGTAAAGAACTTCATGAAGATCCAGCAGTTCCAAATTATGGTTTTGCGGGATTTGGACCAAAGATTCATGCGGGTACTGTACTTGCGATAGAGCCTATGGTTAATATGGGCACTTATCATGTTAAATTCAGTGAAATAGATGGTTGGACGGTTACTACAAAAGACGGTAAACCTTCAGCTCATTATGAAAATACCGTTCTTGTCACCGAAAATGGTGTAGAGATATTAACATAAGGTGAAAAATGACTAATAATTTTGAAGTTGGAGATATAGTTGTATCGAAAGCCGGAAGAGATGAGGGCAGGGTTTATATAATCAGCGCACTTGTTGATAAAGATTTTGCTATGCTTGTCGATGGCAATTTCAAGAAACTAATTAATCCAAAGAAAAAGAGGGTTAAACACCTAAAAAATTCTGGTATTAAAGTGGAGTCTATTGCAGAAAAATTACTTTCTGACAAAAAGGTGTTTGATACCGAAGTTTATAGCGCAATCAAAAATTGCGAAATCAATAAATAAGCTAACGCTTAAAAAGGAGATTTTATGCCAAAAGCCGATTGTTTAGAAACAGAAGGTGTGGTTACAGAAGTATTACCTAATGCAACATTCAAGGTACAACTTCCTAATGGTCATGTTATTACATGCTACATTTCTGGAAAACTAAGAATGAATTACATTAAAATACTAGAAGGAGACCAAGTCAAAGTTGAGATGAGCCCATACGATTTAACTAAGGGTCGTATCACTTGGCGTGGCAAACAAAATTAAGGAGAAAAATTATGAAAGTTCGTCCATCAGTAAAACCTATTTGCGATAAATGCAAGGTTATTAAAAGAGAAGGCAAAGTTATGGTAATTTGCTCTAAGAGCAAAAAACATAAACAAACTCAAGGTTAATTATAATTTTGATTAGCCTTTTTTGGCTGTAAAAATATAGCTAACCTTGACAGGTTTGTCTTTGTAAAAAAATCTATATTTTCCTAAAAAAATATCCATTTTTGTATTGAAATATGGTTATTTTTGTGGTATAATATATTAGTTTTGAAAAAACTCGTGATAGAGGCGGCTGGATACTATCGTATCTCTCTATCCGTTTACATACAGATAGCTTATTTGTCATAACTTTGTTATGGCTTTTGTGCTGTCAAGATACTATAATTGGAGGATTATTATGGCTCGTATTGCTGGTGTAGATTTACCAAGAGAAAAAAGATTGGAAATCGGTCTTACCTATATCAAAGGTATTGGTAGAGTTACTTCTAACAAAATCTTAGAGGCTACAAAAATCAGCCCAGATCTTAGAGTTAAAGATTTGACTGAAGAAGATGTTGCAAAACTAAGAGAGTACATCGAACACAACCTAACAGTTGAAGGCGATTTGCAAAGGGAAGTTTCACTAAACATCAAGAGACTATCAGAAATTGGCTGTTACCGTGGCATTCGTCACCGTAAAGGTTTACCTGTAAGAGGTCAAAGCACTAAACAAAATGCTAGAACTTGTAAGGGTCCTAAGAAAACAGTTGCTAAAAAGAAAAAGTAAGGTTAAATAAATAACCTTTATCAAATATTATAAAGGAGCATAAAAATGGCTGTTGCTAAAAAAACAAAGAAAAGAAAGTCAACTAAAAATTTAGACAAAGGTGCAGTACATATTCAAGCATCTTTCAATAATACTATGGTTACTTTTACTGATGCTACAGGAAACACTGTTTCTTGGTCAAGCGCAGGAAGCCTAGGTTTCAAAGGCTCTCGTAAGAGCACACCTTTTGCAGCTCAACAAGCTGTAGAAGCTGCTGCAAAAACAGCAAAAGAACAAGGTATTAAATCAGTTGAAGTTTATGTTAAGGGCCCTGGTAATGGTAGAGAATCAGCTATCAGAGCTTTAGCTGCTGCAGAGATAGATGTTACAAAAATTACTGACGTATCACCTATTCCTCACAATGGCTGTCGCCCACCAAAAAGAAGAAGAGTTTAATTAATCTGTCTTTACGGGTATTTTATTTGTAAATATATAAAGGAGTTAAATTATGGCAAAATATACAGATGCAGATTGTCGCCTTTGCCGTAGAGAAGGTTGCAAACTTTTTCTAAAAGGTGATAGATGTGTTTCATCTAAATGTGCTATGGAAAAAAGACCTGTTCTTCCTGGTCAACACGGTGCTGAAAGAAAGAAAGTTACTGACTATGGTGTACAGCTTCGTGAAAAACAAAAGGTTAAAAGAGCTTATGGTCTACTAGAAAAACAATTTAGAGCTTACTACGAAGAAGCTGAAAGAATCGCTGGTGTTACTGGTGAAAATATGCTTTCTCTTCTAGAAAGAAGACTTGACAACGTTGTATACAGAATGGGCGTTGGTTCTAGCCGTAGCGAAAGCCGTCAAATCGTAAGTCACAGACACGTTACAGTTAACGGCAAAATCGTAAACATCCCTTCATACCAAGTTAAAGTTGGCGATGTTATTGCTATCAAAGAAAGCGATAGAGAAATTGAAATGTTCAAACAACTTAAAGGTGTAAAAATTGCTACACCAAAATGGGTTGAGTTCGATACAGAAAAACTTACAGGTAAAGTAAACGCTCTACCACAAAGAGATGATATCGATCTAAATATTCAAGAACACTTGATCGTTGAGTTGTATTCAAGATAGTAAAATAGGAGGGAAGTTTCCTTATGATAGAAATAGAAAAACCAAGAATTATAGCTGAAGAATCTGATAATGGTTGCACTGCAAAATTTGTAATCGAACCACTAGAAAGAGGCTTTGGTATTACATTGGGTAACTGCCTAAGAAGAACTCTTCTTAGCGCAATGCCTGGTGCAGCTGCAGTTGCAATAAGAATTGCTGGTGCACAACATGAATTCTCTAATATTCCTGGTGTTACAGAAGATATCACAGATATCGTTTTGAATATCAAAAATCTTGCTGTAAAAACAACAGTTCTTGACAGAGATTTCAGAGCTACACTTCACCTAAACGCTGTAGGTCCTTGTGAAGTGTTTGCAAAAGACATTCAAGCAAATGACCAAGTAGAAATACTAAATCCTGATTTGCACATCTGCACACTTGATGATGGTGCAAAACTTGATATGGATATCATCATTGGTCGTGGTAGAGGTTATGTATCTGCTGCTCAAAACAAGAGCGAAGAAGACCCTATCGGCTATATCAGTGTTGACTCAATCTTTACTCCAATCAAAGCTGTAAACTATAGCGTTGAAAGCACAAGAGTTGGTCAATCTATTGACTTTGACAAACTAACAATCGATGTTCAAACAAACGGTACTTTGTCTGCAAGAGAAGTTATCTCACTTGCTGCAAAAGTTATCCAAGACCACATCACATTGTTTGTTGACCTTGTAGACTTTATGGGTAGTATGGATATCCTTGTTAACAAAGAAGAAAGCAAACAAGTTAAGGTTCTAGAGATGCCTATTGAAGATATGGACCTTTCTGTAAGAAGTTACAACTGCTTAAAGAGAGCAAATATCAACACTATCGAAGACCTAACTAAAAAATCTAAAGACGATATGCTAAAGGTTAGAAACCTTGGTCAAAAATCTTTGGAAGAAGTTATATTTAAACTAGAAAGTTACGGATTATCTCTTCGTAACGATGAAGAATAATAAAAGGGGACAATTATGGCTCAGATTTCAAAATTAAACAGACCAACCAAAGAAAGAATGGCACTTATTCGTGGTCAAGCTAGTTCATTTTTGTGGGATGGAAAAATCGAAACAACTGTTGCAAGAGCAAAAACTCTTCAAAGTTATGTAGAAAAGATTTTGACTCTAGCAATCAACTCATATGAAGATACTGTTAAAGTAACTAAAACAGAAGTTGATAGCAAAGGCGTAAAAATCAAAAGAGAAGTTGTTAACGATGGTCCTAAAAAACTAGCTGCTAGAAGAGCTATTATGTCTAAACTTTATGATAGACAAGAGCAAAGAAAATCTGGCGAATCAAAAGCTACTTTTATCGCTAGAACTGCTGATATCAACCACCCTCTAATTGAAAAAATCTTCAATGTATACGCTCCAAAATATGCTGAAAGAGCTAAAGAGCTAGGACAAAGAGGTGGCTATACTAGAATCTTAAAGTTAGGCAACAGACGTGGCGACAACGCACCTATGGCTTTGGTAGAATTAGTATAATAATAAATCTTAAAAACACACTAAATTTTAGTGTGTTTTTTTTGTTGTGTTAATAAGTTATTTAAAAAAAACTTACTGCCTGAGTTGTTCTTTGTTATACAATTTAATTGCGAAATATGTCGAAGTCTTATATAATCTTCGTATGAGTGAAAAGAAGAAAAATTTAATACTATATTTGAGTCTTTCTTTTGGGGTGGTAATTATTATTGCTACCTATCTTTTGATTTATTTTGCTGCTACAACCAAAGGTTATTTGTACTTTGAAAATTTGTCGATTAAAGCAGATTTTGGCGCAAAATATTCGCTAGAAGAGTTGGGACTAAATAGTAGTGAAAATTTTGATGATATAGAAATAACTTGCGAAAGAGCAATATATAAAGAAGGTTATGTTTACTTTAACAAAGCAGGTAAGTCTAAAGTCTTTGCTAAAAGTAATGATATGAGTGCAAAACTTCAAGTAGATGTTGAGTTTGACTCAATAGATGAATATTTTGGCATATATGCAAACGTTGGAAATGATAGAGTTTTGCTAAATAGAGGTAGTGAAATTGATTTGTATTTGCCAAGCTTAAATAGAGAATTGGCAGAGGCTGACGGATATATTAATAAGCTTAGTATGGACGTTGTTGCCTTGAAAACCGAAGATAACTATGAGATAAAAGCAGATAGTCATTTGCTTGTGGATAACAATGTTTTGTACTCTCAAACCTTGGGCAGGGCTAAAGTTTATATAGAGTTTGAAACCTTTGGCAAAAGTTTTGATTTCTTTATAAATGTAAAAGAAATTGGTGTGCAGTCTTTGACTTCTAGTTATACACACAACACAATGTATGTGGATCTAAATGAAAAGTTTGAAATAGATATAATAGCAAGTCCCTCTTATGCTACAAATAAAGATTATTTAGTAGAAATAGATGGAAGTGCTGTTGAATATAATGGCGGTATATTTATCGCTAAAGAATACGGTAAAGCCTTTGTTACCTTTGAAAAAGATTTTGGCTTTGTGGTTGTAGAGGTTGTGGTTTGCTATGTGCCAGATGAGATAAAAGTAGATATTATAAGTGACTTTGTTTATGAAGAAAAAGGAAGAGCTACTATTAATTTTTATAAGGACAAAGAGCTTGTTGACAGCGATTACCAAATTATTTATCTTCAAGGCGGAGCAGAGGTTGATGGTGCTGCGTTGGTTGTAGATGCTGAGATTAAGTACAATGTATTTAGTGCAGAAGTAATTAGCAAAGAAAGTTTTGTTATTAAAGTGTTATCAAACAAAAATTCACAACTTAGTTTTGAGATATATGTAAATAATTAACCATATGTTGTTTGACTTTTTTTCGATGTATTATTATAATTATAATATATAATTATGCTTATAATTAGAGATACTCTATAATTTAGGAGAAATTATGAAAAGAGTTTTAAAAATTTTTGGTATATGCTTAGGTGCAGTTATTATAGGTATGGGGCTACTAATTGGTGGTGCCTGGATTTTTGGTGCGTTTAACGAAAAGAAGATTCCACCAGAGGACCTATATTTTACTAAAGAAGAGGTTGTGACTTCATCTGCTGCAGCTTTGAGAGTTTCGACAAAGACAAAGGCAGCCAATCAGAAAAAGATTGATATTAACGTTTCTCCTAGTGGTGTCTTGGACGCTCCAAAAGTTGTTACTTTGGGCGAAGACTTTATCGTATGGCCTATAAAGGGCGAAGATGGTTATAACGTGGGCGGTATTGTTACTGTTACTGCAAGTTATAATGGTCTTTTGATAGCTAAATGTAGAGTAAAGGTAGACGTGCCTGTTGATGATATTATTGTAAAAACTCAACACGCAAGTTTGTCAAAGGGTGAGCAAATAACATTCTCAACTGAGATTGTACCAGCTCGTGCCCTAAATCCTTGGAAAACAGATATTATACCTGGTGACCTAAACTTATATGACGATAGAGAAAAGACAGTATTTTATTTCCTTTATGACAATTCTGGTTACCTTATGGATACAACAAAAGCATATTTCTTTGATTCTAACAGAAAGACAAATATGCTAAAGAGTACAGATATTGACTCTCAAACAAGACTAGTTGCTATAGAAGAATGTGACTTCTTTGTAAAAGCTTTTTGCTTTTCTACCTTTGCTAGAGAAGACTACTATAACGTAGAAGATATCGCTGATATGAAATACGAAGACGGCCGTGAGCAAATCAAAGAAGAGTTTATCAATGTTTTGCAAGAGGCTCGTTCAGAAAGTGGTAATGATAGTGGACAATTTATTTCTGTAACAGACGTATATATCAATGACTTTACTGCTTCTAGCGAAATTATCAATACATTCCTTTATGAAACAACATATCTTACTGCAAGGACAGAATCTCCTGCAGCAAATGCTTTTAACCTAGATATGAAATTACACCCAGCAGAAACAAGCGGCGGTTATACTTATGAAGACCTTGATGGCTTTATTGATAATATCGTTCTAGAGTGGACTGATGGTGCAGAATTAAAAATTGCAAAACAAGGACAATTTAGCGAAGGAACACCAGCTGATTGGAACTGGAGTATTTGTCCTACAGTTTATGATAACGAAAGCTTGACTGCAACACTAAAGGCTACAATCAACTACTTCGATATCAAAACTAACGAAATGGCAACATTAGAAAGATTCTTTGATGTTCAAGTAAATACAAGACCAGTTGCTGGTATCGTAGCAGATAAGTTCAAAGATGAAACTGGCGAAAACAAAGAATATATCTCTCTAAACTCTGATAGCCCAGATACAGACTCTATCAAACTTGAAGAAGGTTTTGTTAGCGAAAAGACAGATTCTGGACTTTTGACTCATAGTTACAAATACTTTGACGTTGTACCACAGGTTGGATATGCGTACCCTACATTTAGTTTGGTTAAGTTCTTTCTGCCAGCAGACAGCGTTATAAGGCCTTATACAGAGGGTAACTACAAAATTTCATTTGAATTTGAAGAAACTTCTAGATCAACTGGTTATAGATTGAATATCGCAGATGGTAATATCCAAGGTGATATTTCATTCTTCAAATTAAACGAAACAACAGGTGAGTACGAAGCTATTGCTGGTAGCCCATCTGCTGAAAACGGAAAATATAGAGCAGAGCTTATTTACAAAAAGACAAATAAAGCTGTTCCTGAGTTTGCTTTCTATGGCGATGGTGCAGAACCAATGGTTGTAAATAACGTTTTGTATTACGAACAAAATAGTGAATATCCTTTCTGCGAAGTAAACGGAGTAAAAGTAAAAACATTCTTTAACTCAGATAGCATGGTTATCACAAGACAACTTGCTGAGATTACTGCAGAAGGTTATGGTAACTTCAACATTATTGCTTCTGTAGTTGTATCTGATAACAACGGATCTATCATTTATAACGAAGATGGCGGATTTATTACACTTACAACAAAGACTGTTCAAGTAAGAGTAACAAATAGCGTAAAAGATATTAAACTAAACGTAAGCGCCGAAGACGGTACTACTACTGGTGTAGAACAAGGCGACTTTAACAGAACAGTAGTACTTGACGAAAACTCAGAGTATTATATCTATATCGCTCCAGGCGATAACACTGCTTTGGACGTTTTGACTCAAGCAGTAGAAAAAGGATCTTTTGAAATAACTTATAGAGTTAGAACAGAAAGATTTGACGAAAACGAAGCTGTAATCAATGCTGATGCCTTGACTATCAACGAAATAATCGAAGATAGAGATGGCGGTGGTAATTTGATTGGATACAAATTCTTGCTAGGAGTTAATAACGTATATTCTATAGAAAATTCTTCTGGCGAGACTATGAGTATTATATTCAATATTACATTTGCGGTAAAAGGTACAAGCTTTACTCAAACAAATAATATTGAAATTAGAGACCACGTTTTGAAAGAAGCAGAAATTGCTTATGGTGATTCTTCTGTTAACCAAATGCAAATTTATGCATCTAACGTAGAAGGTGGCGTTGTTCAATGGAAAGAAAGGAGCAACTCAGCGGCAGTTGACCTAACTAAGTTTAAATTTGAGTTCTCAAGCGAATATGGTACAGTTAACGTTGCTCCAAACATTACATTTGCTGCAACTAACCATAATGTAATCGTTACAAATCTTATCGCTGCAACTCCAGACGAAAATGGCGTATTTATTCTTTCATTAAACAACTTCCCATACTATAATGATGGTGTAAATGTTGATATTACTATGGAATACGGCGGCAGCGATGATACTATAAACAAGAGATATGTATATGATCAAGATGGTGATTATTATATATTGAGAAGTTATGAAGAAACAACTGCAGTATTTACTCTTGTTATTTATGGATTCAACATTTCATACAGCCCAAGAGCAGTTGATATTGTTGGCGTAAAAGATCAAACTGTTGATATTACTGATGCTTCATATGTAACTATCACTATAAAAGATGCTAAAAACTCTACAGTATCTAAACCTATTACTGACGTTGTTGACTTTAGTATGATGTCTACAGCTTACTTTAGACTAGATGGTACAGTAATTACTATTCTAAAGAGTATTACAACTCCTCAAAGTATTTCTGTTACTTTGATGATTGGTTCAAATACTTTTGGACAACATAACCTAACATTTAAATCACCATATAGTATTACTCAAACAAAGACAACTCCTATTGCGGCACCTCAATCAAATGTTGCTTTGAGCACTTACTTTACTATTAAACAAGATTCAAACGCAGTAGATTCAAAACTTATTAAATTTGAACTAGGTGATAGTGTAATCGAACAAAATGGCAAAAACGTTTCTGAGTATGTAACAATCGCAGCAGATGGTGTGCTAAACGTAAAATATGTTCCATACAACTTCAACATAGATGTTCATATTACCATTTACGAAAAGATAAATACAGACCTTGGCTATGAACCTGAAAACCTAGAGAGCAAAGGTACATGGACTGACTTGCTTATCCCAGTTGTAAATGATTACTACGAAAACAACGAAGTATTTGTTGGAAACTCAGCTACTTTGGGTAATAAGATTTATGGCAACAAGCAAAATAACTTTATCCACATAGAGTCTATCTATGCAGGTAGCGATTATACAATGGAAATCGCCTTTGAAAACAACTTCTTGTATGAAGGTGCACAATTTGTATATGCTGGTAATAGAGATCAATACTATGGTTATCCTATTTATGCATCTGATATTGTTTCAGAAGAGCCAATTACAGTAACTGTAACATTGTACATCACAATCCCTGGAAATGGTGATACAATTGCACAATTTGATGTATATGTATATCAATATATGTATGTAGAGTTTGCAAGAAATGCTGTATTGCAAAGTGGAACATCAGGATTCTCAGTAAGTACTGATGATGACTATAGACTAACTGACTACAACGGTCAAACTGTAACACTAGAAGAAGGTGGCGTAAGCTTGTTCTTTAGTGTAAGTGTAGATCCAGAAAGCGTAGACATAATCGAACTTAGAGAAGAAGACTTGGGTGGAACTACTGTTAATGCAAAACTTGGCATAGAAGAAGAGCAAACAGCATACTTAATAGTTACTCGTAAAATCTTTAACGGAACTGCGGAATACACAATCAATTATAGATTGGCGATAACTGTAAGACCTCAAGCATAAAACTTATAAAACAAAAAAAAATATCTGTCACTTTTGGCAGATATTTTTTTATAAATATAAAAAATAGTTGGTATTATTACAAAAAAAGTTTATAATATAATTACAAACATAGGAGACATTATGGGAGTTTTTGAAAATCAAAATTATTATAACAAAGACAGCTTTAGCGAACTAACATTTGCTCAACAAAGAGACGTATTTTTGAAGATTCGTTCTTGGGTTGCTACAGTTCCGCTAGAAGTTAGATATAATAACGCTTTGTATAGAAAAACTATTATCAAAAGAATAGAACAAATAGCAGCATATGCTTGTTCTGGCCACGTACCAGCTCAAGACTATATGGGTTATATTTACAAGAGAGGCTTTAGTACTTTCTTCCCAGAAAATTACGAAAGAGCACTTCACTGGAATATCATTGCGGCATCTTCTGGTAGTAAACTAGCACCTCAAAAGATGAAGATATTTTTGAACCCAGCTATCGATATGATAGTTTTGAGTCCTAGATGGTCACAAATTATCGAATACAACGACCTAAATAGACAAAACTATTTCTGGTTCCTAAGCCAATTCGTTTGTGACTATTTGTACAAAGATCTAAAGCTTAGTCCTGTAGAAATGTCACACTTGCCACTTATTCAAAGTGATGAACAAGAAGAGGGTAGCGTTATTATCAAATATGACAAAATCAGAAACGATTGCGTAAAGAAGGCTTTGGATGAACTTATTAAACAACTTCCTGAAGGATTGCCTGAACCAGAATACACTGGTAAAATTGGTGAAGAATTGTTTGAAGACGAAACCGAAGAAGCAAGAATCAATGATGAGCCAGATATCGAAGATATACCTGATGCGCCAGAAAGTAATTATGAAGAATATGATGATGGCTATATGGACGATGGCGAATATTAAAAGACAAAAAGCACTTAGAAAATTCTAGGTGCTTTTTTTTTGTATATTATCAAATTAGTTATACAAACTAATCTTAAAAAAGAGGTGTTTGTATGTCTTATAAGATTGTAAAAGAAGTAGATAGATTAGGCCGAATAGTTTTGCCAAAAAGTATAAGACAACATCTCAAAATAAAGTGTGGAGATAGTGTATTTTTTGAGTTGCAAAATGATAAAGTTATGCTCGGAAAATACAATGAAATTTTGGGTCTTGTAGACTTTGCAGAACTTATATGTGAAAGCATCTATGAGATGACTTTTTGTGGGTGTATAATAAATGATAGTGAAAAGATAATTGCAGTCAGTGGTGTGACAAAAAGTTTGGTTGGTAAGCCATTTGTTGTAGAAAACGACGAAGTGATTTGTGATGAAAAAAGGATAAAAATTAAAGACTATTTTTGTCAGGAGATTGTATCGGGACAAAAGTGTATCGGCAAAATAATAGTGATATCAAATGAGGATATTGATGACAAAATAAAAACCACCATTTCTATTATTTCACGCTATTTAGGGAAGGTTGCAGTTGGCTAAACAAAACGTAATAAAAGCCGCTTTTATACTTACTTTTTGTGGGGTTTTTTGTAGGATTTTGGGGGCTTTTTATCGTGTGCCACAAGCTAATATGCTGGGTAGCGAAGGCATGGGAAATTACTATTTGATATTCCCGATTTTTTCGTTTATGATATCTCTTTCGGCTAGTAGTATTCCGCAAAGTTTGTCAAAACTTGTTGCAGAAGCTGTGCAAAACGGAGAGCAAAATATAGCAAAAAAATACTTTAAATCTAGCCTTTTGCTTATGACTTTTTTTGGGCTTTTTTGTAGCCTTCTTATGATTTTTTTTGCTCCGATTTTGAGCAAAATTCAACAAAATACTCAGTCGCTAAATAGTTATTTTGCTATTGCTCCTGCGGTGTTTTTTGTCTGTTTGATTAGTTGTTTTAGGGGGTATTTCCAGGGACATCAAACCATGACTTTTTCGGGTATATCACAGATAATTGAGCAGGTTATAAAAGTTGCTTTTGGGCTATATTTGACTAACAAATTGTTGGTTTATGGTATAGAATATGGTGTATTTGGTAGCCTTATTGCAATTACAATTTCGGAGTTTGTTGCTCTTGTTTATTTGTTTATTTCGTATAAATTTTTTGCAAGAAAAAATGTAAAAAATAGTGATAATACAATCTCTTATAAACAGTGTTTTAAAGATATTATAAAGACAACTTTTCCATTTACTTTGAGTTATGTTATCTTTCCGTTGTCGGTGTTTTTGGATAGTTTGTTTGTGGTAAAAATTTTAACTACTTCGGGACTTAGTGGAGATTTTGCTATGGGGGTGTTTGGGCTAAACGGAGGAGTTGTTAATACTTTGACCAATCTTCCAATTGTAATTTCTACAGCCCTTGCAGTAGTTATTGTGCCGTCACTCAGCGGGGATATAAAAAGCGGAAATAGGGAAGGCTGTAATGAAAAGATAGCTTTGATATTTAAAATTTGCGTTTTGATAATACTTCCATGCGTGATTGTCTTTGCGATATTTCCAAAAGAAATAATAATGATATTATTTGGCAGCCTTGCAAGTGGCCTTATTGATGAATTAACTATTGCAAGTAATATGCTTATCATATCAAGTATAGGTGTGTTGTATTTGGGAATATTTCAGGTGAGCAGTGGGATCTTGCAGTCTAGCGGAGATTTTTATGTGCCTGTAAAATCATTGGGTGTAGGGGTTGTTGTAAGGCTTGTTCTTTGCGTTGTTTTGTGCTTTGTACCCATGGTTAATATCTATGCTATTTCAATTGCAAATGTGGTTTGCTTTTTTATTATCGCAACGTTTAATGTATCTGCTTTGCAAAAGAGTTTTGATGTAAAAATAAATTATAAGTCGGCGCTTATATTTCCGATTTTATCGTGCGTTTGTATGGCCTTGGTTATTGTAGGTGCAAAACTTATTTTTGCAAAAATATTTAGCGAAAGTTTGGCTGCTTTTATTTCGTTATTTGTCGGGGGAGTTGTCTATTTGTGCTGTCTTATATTATTCAAAGCCTTTGGCAAAAGCGAACTTAAATCTATGATAAATGGCTAAGCAAAGTTTTTTTGTTTAAAATACTTTTATTTATTGCTAAATTTTAGTATTATATATGTATGAAAATAAAAAATGTAGAAACACAATCAAATATATTTTTAGCGCCTATGGCTGGTGTTACTGATATTGGTTTTCGCAAAATTTGTAGAGATTTTGGGGCGGGGCTTACTTATACAGAAATGATAAGTGTAAAAGGCCTTTATTATAACAATAAAAAAACTCAAACTATGCTCCAAATTGCAGAAAATGAAAAACCATCATGTGTGCAACTTTTTGGCAGTGACCCTGATATTTTCCGCAAAGTAATAATGTCTGGGGTTTTGGATAAATTTGACATTATCGATATTAATATGGGTTGCCCCGCACCAAAGATTGTAAATAACGGTGATGGTAGCAAATTACTTTGTGATATAGACAAAGCAAGGCAAATTATTTCGGCCTGTGTACACGCAACTGATAAGCCAATAACTGTAAAGTTTAGAATGGGTTATAATAACGGCGAAAACATTGCAGTAAGGTTTGCAAAAATGTGTGAAGAAGAAGGGGCTAGTGCAATAACTATTCACCCCCGCACACGAGAGCAATTTTATAGTGGCAAGGCAGACCTTTCGGTAATAAAAGCTGTAAAACAAGCGGTATCAATTCCTGTTATTGGAAACGGCGATGTTGTAGATAAAGAAAGTTACGATGCTATGCTAAATACGGGCTGCGATGCGGTGATGATTGGAAGGGGCGCTCTAGGTAATCCTGAGATATTTTCAAGCCTTCTAGGGCGAGAAGTAACAAAGCCTAAACTTGATATAATAAAAGAGCATCTTGCCCTTATAGGTCAAATTTACGGCTCAGAAAAGGCGCTGGTTACTTCTTTCCGCAAACATTTGCTTTGGTATGTGTCAAATTATCACTTGTCAACTCACCTTAAAGTAGAGCTTATGAAATACGAAACTATCGAAGAAATAATGAAAGTATTGGAAGATTTTTTTAACAACAACTAAATATTAATCATACTATGAAGTATGAATATTGGAATATATAGTTTGTATAAAAAAAGCATTGTCGATATAAAGAAAATATTAAAAAACACTGATTGCGAAATTTTAGTTTTTGCTTGTGATTTTTTGCAAGAAAAAAAGCAGATAGAAAGTCTGCTTTTTTTTGATAAGGTAAGAAAGTATTGTGAGTGTATGACAATTATTTTTGATATTGATTTTTTGCGTGGTGTATGCAATCAAATTTTGGTTTTTGAAAAGGGAAAGTTTTATACTATTTTTGATGGAAGACTATTGGGTGGTTTTGTGCTAAGGTATAATGGCAAAAAATTACCTTTTGTGATAGGTGATAATGTTTACAAAAAACAGTATATAGATTTTGTGCAAAAAGAAAAATTTAGTGCGGTTATACACATTGATTTATTTGGTGAGGGGTATGTTTTTGATGGTGGTTTGACGATGCATAATTGTAAAATTATTTCCACAAAAAGTGAAGGGGTTTTTGAGTTGAAAATTTAAAAAAATTTTTAAATAAATGCCTTTATATAATGTACAAAAAATACTAAAAATGATAGAATAATAATGTTAAATAAATAAAAGAAGGTAACATATGGATATCTTTTATGGTATAGTTACTTTCCTTAGCGGACTGGGGTTGCTTTTGTATGCGGTAAAGGCATTGGGAGAGGCCCTGGACAAGACGACGGGTAGCAGACTGCGTCAAGGCATAACTAAAGCTGTAAACAATAGGTTTAGTGCGGCAGGTATGGGGCTTGGTTTTACGGTGCTGCTGCAATCTTCTACGGCATCAATGGCGATGTTCGTTGTTTTGTGTAATGCAGGTGTTATTTCACTGGCTCAAGCGGTTTCGGTTGTGCTGGGTGTAAATATCGGTGCGGCACTTACTCACATCGTTGTAATGTTTGGTTCGGTTAAGGTAGTACAAATACTTTGTATTTTGGTAATAATAGGTGTGTTTATATTTTTGTTTGGTGGATCTTCTACCATTAAAAATGTTGGTAAACTTATCGCTGCTATCGGTCTTATCTTTTTGGGTATTACCGTTATGTCTCAAGGTATGGCGGTTATCAATGACAAGCACCTAATTGATGGATTTATAGAATCGGTTTCTAGTCCGATTTTGCTAATTTTAATATTTATGTTATTTACTTGCATAATACAAACCTCTATGGGTGCTATGGCGGTTTTGATAACCTTTGTTGGTACACTACTTCCGCTAGAGTTATCTGTGTGGGCGGTTATGGGTATTAACCTTGGTACAAGTATATCTTCTATGCTTGCAACCATTGGTACTTCTATCAATGCAAGGAGGGTAGGTCTTACACACATATTATTTAATGTGTTTGGCACGATACTATTTTCGCTGTTGATGTTGTTTATGCCTATTGCAAAGTGGATAACTATGATAACTACAACGCCAGGTTTTGTTATTATAATATTCGAACTTTTGTTTAATACAGTAACAGCTTTAATACTTTTGCCGTTTATAAATTATATAGCAAAGTTATTAAAAGTTATATTCAAAGAGCCAAAGACCAAAAAGTCTTCTGTAGAAGTCATAAGCGAAGATATTGTAAAAATGCCAACTATGGCGATGCCTCAGGTTGTAAACAATTTAACTGCGATGGTAAAAAGTTTGGTTGACGACTTTTTTATGGGGATAGATTACCTTTTGAAAAAGACACCTAAGCTCAAAGCAAATCTTACAAAAGATTGTGTAGACATAAGTAAGGCAAACTCAGCCTTAGAAAATGTTATTATTCAACTTACCGCAGGTGTATCAGAAAGCGACCAAAAACTTTTGTCTAAGCTTTTGGATATAGTACACAAAAACAGGACAATATTAAGAAAATTACAAAAACTTCTTTTCTATGGCCAAAGATTGGTGGAAACAAAAACTAGCTTTAGTAAAGATGAAATAAACGATATAAATGAAATGAGCGACAACATTATGCTGATTAGCGTACAAGCAGTAGAAGCTCTAAAAAATATCGAAGCAAACAGGTCTACTTTGAGTGAAAAGACAATCGTTAGAGTTTTAGAATACGATAACAAAGTTGATGAAATCAAGAGCAGAGTAAGAGTAAACTCTCTAGAACTTATGAAACAAGACAAAAAGAATGTAGAGAGATTCTCAACTTATAGCAACATAATCAATGCGATAGAAGACGTGAGCGAAGTTTTTGCAACTATCGCAATAATCGCTTCTGAATAAAAATAAAAGGGGAAAATGAATTATGAAAAAAACAATTACAGACATTGATGTAAAAGGAAAAAAAGTATTATTGAGAGTGGACTTTAACGTTCCTATCGAAAATGGAGTTATTACAGATGATAACCGTATTATGGAATCACTACGCACAATCAACTATTTGATTGAAAACGGAGCTAAACTTATTGTTTGCTCACACCTTGGTAGACCAAAGGGTAAAGTAGACCTAAAATACACTCTAAAACCAGTAGCAGATAGACTAGCTAGTCTTGTTAAAGCAAATGTTTATTTTGCAGAAGACACTGTTGGTCCAGATGCTAAAAAGAAAGTAAAAGCTCTAAAAGATGGAGAAATCTTGCTTCTTGAAAACTTGAGATTCCAACCTGAAGAAGAAGCTAACGAACCAAAGTTTGTTAAAAAACTTGCTTCTCTTGCAGAAATTTATGTAAACGACGCTTTTGGTACTGCTCATAGAAAACACGCTTCAACTTATGGCGTTGCAGAACTTTTGCCAAATGCAGTTGGTTATTTGATGGGTAAAGAAATCAGCGTAATCGAAAACTTGTTAACAAAAGCAGAAAAACCATTTGTTGCAATTTTGGGTGGAGCAAAAATTGAAGACAAAATCCCAGTAATCGAAAATCTAATCAAAAAAGTAAACACTATCTTGATTGGTGGTGGTATGTCATACACATTTATCAAAGCTCAAGGTGGCAGTATCGGTCAATCACTAGTTGATGATACAAAACTAGACCTTGCAAAAAAACTTCTTGCAAAAGCTGCAAAGAACGGTGTTGAAATCGTACTTCCAGTAGACGTTGTTGCAAATACAGAATTTGCAAATAAAGGAAAAATCAAAAAATTCCCAGCAAATGCTATTCCTGACAACTACCAAGGCCTAGATATCGGACCTAAGACAAGAAAATTGTTCAAAAAATACATTAAAGACGCAAAAACAGTTATCTGGAACGGACCTGTTGGTGTTTGTGAATTTAGCAACTTCAAAGTTGGTACAGACAAAATCGCAAAAGCTCTTGCAAAATCAAAAGCCTTCAGCTTTATTGGTGGTGGTGATAGTGCAGCTGCTATTATCAAACTTGGTTATTCTAGTCAAATCAGCCATATCTCAACAGGTGGTGGCGCAAGTCTTACAATGTTAGAAGGCAAAAAACTTCCTGGCGTAGAAATTATCAGCAATAAAAGGAAATAATAATGAAAGAAGAATTTTGTACACTTCTTATACTTGATGGATTCGGCGAAAGGATTGCTGATGAAGGCAATGCTATAACAAAAGCTGGAATACCATATATAAATAGCCTAAAAGAAAAATACCCATATACAACTCTTGGTGCTTCAGAAGAAGATGTTGGTATCATTGAGGGACAAATGGGCGATAGCGAAGTTGGACATATGAACATAGGTGCAGGTAGAGTTGTTATGCAAAACTTGTTAAAAATCAATAACGCTATCAAAGACGGTTCATTTTTTGAAAATGAAAATATAAATAAAATTATGCAAATAACAAAAGAAAAGGGTTCAGACTTACACCTTATGGGTCTTGTTTCTGATGGTGGTGTACACAGTCACTACAAGCACCTATTTGCATATCTTGATCTTGCAAAAAAATATGATATAAAAAATGTTTATATCCACGTGATTACTGATGGTAGAGATACAGAGGTTACTAGTGGTAAAGGTTATATCAAAATTTTACAAGACTATATCAAAGAAACTGGTATCGGAAAAATCACATCACTTAGCGGTAGATTGTACGCTATGGATAGAGAACTAAACTGGGACAGAACAAAACAATACTATGACGCAGTAGTTTATGGCGATGGTAAATTTGCAAATAGCATAGAAGAAGCTATCGAAAACAGCTATAGCGAAGGCATCACTGATGAGTTTGTTTTGCCTCATGTAATACTAGATAATGGCAAATCTCACACAATCAAAGACGGCGATAGCCTTATAATGTTCAACTATCGTAAAGATAGACCAAGACAAATTATAGGTTCTCTTGTGCTTGAAAAGTTTGATGGCTTTAAGCGTAAAGAGTTTAAAGATTTGGCAGTACTTACAACAACAAATCTAAATCCTGAATTTGATGTTTTGGTAGCATATGAAGATGTTGTTTTAGACGAATGTATTGCTCAAGTTATAAGCGAAAGCGGTAATAAACTATTAAAAGTTGCTGAAACTACAAAATACGCTCACGTAACCTATTATCTAAATGGTACTGTAGAGCCTCCATTTGAAGGTGAAGATAGAAAACTATTTGATAGCGATAAGGTAAAGAACTTTGCCGAAAAACCATTGATGCAAGCATCAAAGATTGCAGACTATACAGCAGAGGCTATAAAGTCTCATAAGTATAAGTTTATTGCAGTAAACATTGCCAATGGTGATATGATAGGCCATACTGGTGATATGAAAGCAGCAATAACTACTGTTGCAGAAATAGATAGAGTAGTAAAACAACTAGTAGAAACAACACTTGCCGAAAATGGCTCTATTGTTGTTACTGCAGACCACGGCAATATTGACGAAATGATAAATGCTCGTGGCGAAGTTTCAACAGCTCACAGCCTAAGTCGTGTACCATTTATTTTGGTTAGCGAAAAATTCAAAGATGTAAAACTTCAAGAAGGTGGAAAACTAGCAAATATTGCTCCAACTATTTTGAAAGTTTTGGATATTGAAAAATCACCAAAAATGACAGATCCATTATTTTAAGGAGTAGATTATGAATAAAAAAACAATCATTGCAAACTTCAAAATGAACAAAACAAATAGTGAAGTAAAAGATTACCTAAAAGTTTTCAAAAAACTTGTAAAAGGTAAAGATGCTAATATTGGTATTTGTGTGCCATATACAGACCTTGCTACAGCAGTAAAACTTACTAAAAAGACAGGTATTTTGGTTGGCGCTCAAAATATGAACGAAAATACATCTGGGGCATACACTGGCGAAGTTTCAGCGGCTATGCTAAAAGATATCGGTGTATATGCTACACTTATTGGCCATAGTGAGAGAAGATCTTACTACAACGAAACAAACAAAACAGTAAATGCAAAAGTAGCAAAAGCTTTGGCTGAAGGTATCAGACCTATAGTTTGTATCGGTGAAAACCTAGATGAGAGAAATGCAGGAAAAACAAATGCTGTTTTAAAAGCTCAACTAAAAGAAGGCCTAAAAAATATTGCAGAAGATGATTTTGCAGATGTAATTATCGCATACGAACCAGTTTGGGCTATTGGTACTGGCGTTGTTCCAACTAATGACCAAATCGTAGATGCTATGGCTTCTATCCGCAAAACATTAACTACTATTTATAGCAAAGAAACTGCAGCAAAAACTATTATTCAATATGGTGGTAGCGTGAACGAAAAGAACGCTCTAGAAATTGCATCACTTAAAGGCGTTGATGGGGCTTTGGTTGGTGGAGCAGGTCTTGATCCAAACAAATTTAATACAATTATTGACAGTTTTTTGGCTGCTAAGTAACTTTGAAAAGTATTTTACATTGACAATCTAGCAATTTTAATATATACTCATAATGTTACTACTTGTTATATTTATAAGGGGGGTTGGACATTATGTTTACAAATATGGCTAATCAATTTGTAACATTCTTGAGGAATATTAATCCCACAACAAGAATGCTGTGCATGGTTACGTTTATACTACTGGCCTTGTTGTGTATCGTTAAGTTTGTTAGCAAAAATGTCGAAAAAACCAAAATTTATTGGCTTCATATATCTATAGCATTGTTACTTATTACTGCTTGTGTTTTACTAGCGGTTTATCAATAAATTTTTTTAAGGAGAGATTAATTATGTTGTATAGCTTACTAGGTGCTAAAGGTCTTCCTGTTTGGGTTACTAATAGTTTTCCTGTTATAAGACAAATACTTATGGTTTTGGTAGCTTTGGCTGCTATTGGTATCATTATTGTTACTATGATTCAACCAGGTGAGTCTTCTGGTGGAACTAATGTTATCACAGGCGCTAGTGAAAGTTTTTATTCTAAAAACAAAGCTAGTTCTAAGGAAGGTAGATTCAAAAGATTAACAATCTTACTTTCTAGCTTTATTGCAGTTGCAATTATTGTTTATTGCATACTTACAGTTATTTACGGTGGTATCTAATAAAAAAAGTTAAGGGGTGGGATTTTTCCACCCTTATTTTATATAAGGAGAAATAAATGGATATTAGACAAAATGTTTTAGATTGCTTAGAAACACACAACCTATTGCATAACAATTTGCACGAACTTGCAACTATGATTGCAAGTAAACTTTCTTTGGATACAAAAGAGGTTGTTAGCGCCCTAAAAGAGCTTGTTGCTCAAGGCGACGTTTTCGAATATGACAAAGGCAAATTTGCATCAATAATTTCTCTTGGAATGGTCAAAGGAAAACTAATGGGCCACACTAGAGGCTTTGGTTTCGTTTCTCGCGGCCCTAAGCAAGAAGACGTATTTATTCCTGCTAAGTTTATGAACGGCGCTATGAACAATGATATCGTCCTTGTAGATGTGTTGCAAGACGCCGAAGATGATAAGAGTGAAGTTGGTAAGGTAGTTAAAATTTTGGAAAGAGGGACTGATCAAATTGTTGGTACATACCAAGCATGTAGAAAATTTGGTTGGGTTATTCCTGATGACCAAAAATTTAATAAAGATATTTTTATTCCTACAGGAAAAAGCAGAGGTGCAAAAGATGGTGATACTGTTGTAGTAACTATCACAAGTTATGGCGGAGCGAAAAAACCTGAAGGATATGTTAACGAAATTATCGGCGACAAAAACGCACCTGGTAATGATGTACTAAGTTTAATCAGACAATACAAAATTTACGAAGAGTTCCCAAAAGAAGTAATGGACTATGTTGCTACTGTTCCTCAAGAGGTAACAGAAAACTCTAAAAAGAATCGTAGAGATTTGACCGACCTTGTAACATTTACAATCGACGGCGAAGACGCAAAAGACTTTGACGATGCAGTGTCACTTACTATCGAAAATGGAATATATAACCTTGGTGTACATATTGCTGACGTAGGACACTATGTTCAAAAAGATGGTGTTTTGGATAAAGAGGCATACAAAAGAGGTACTAGCGTGTACTTTTGCGATAGAGTAATACCTATGCTTCCAAAAGAACTTTCTAACGGTATATGTTCACTAAACGAAGGCGTAGAAAGACTTTGTCTTTCTGTGTTTATGAAAATAGATGCAACAGGTAATGTAATTTCTCATGATATTTGCGAATCTGTAATCAAAAGCAAACATCGTATGACCTATACTTCAGTTTTCAAGATGCTTGAGGGCGACGAAGAAGAAATAAGGAAATATTCAGATGTTGCTGATATTATCAAAGATATGGGTGAACTTTCAGAGCTACTTATGAAGGTAAGAAATGAAAGAGGAAATATCGACTTTGATTTTCCAGAAACATATTTGGTTATAGATAGCAATGGTAAACTAGTTGACGTTAAAGCAAGGGAAACAAACAGAGCCCATAGACTTATCGAAACATTTATGGTGCTAACAAATGAAGTAATAGCTGAGCATATGTGCAAAGAAAAATTACCATTTGTTTATCGTGTCCACGAAACACCAGATGCAGAAAAAATGACAACATTATTTGCTTTCCTTGATTCTTTTGGAATTCATTATGATTGCGACCTAAGAGATGTAAAACCAAAAGATATTCAAAACATAATGAATCAAATTGAAGACAAAGATTATAAAGACGTTATTAGTACAGTTATGTTAAGATCACTTAAAAAAGCAAGATATTTGCCAGAATGTCTTGGTCACTTTGGTCTTGCTAGTACGTTCTATTGTCACTTTACATCACCTATCAGAAGATACCCAGACCTTATTATCCACAGAATTATCAAACAATATTTGCATGGTTCTCTAAATAATATTGTTAAAAACGAACTAAAATCTTATGTTGAGACAGCATCTCTTCAATCAAGCGAAAGAGAAAAACTAGCTGAAGAGATGGAAAGAGCAGTAGACGACCTAAAGAAAGCTCAATATATGACTGACTTTATCGGTGATAGATTCCCAGGCGTTATCTCTGGACTTAACCAAAGAGGTATCTTTGTTATGCTAGAAAATACAGCAGAGGGCATAATTAATATTGACTTTTTGCCAAATGACAGCTATGATTATGACGATACTACATTGACACTTAGTGGCAAAAATAACCACTTTAGACTAGGTGATAAGGTAGAAATCGAAGTTTCTGGCACAAATATAAGAGAAAGAAAAATCTATTTCAAATTTGTTAAAAAATTATAAAAGGAGGAAAAAGACTTTTGAAAGTAATTGCGACTAACAAAAAAGCACACTTCAACTACGAAATACTCGAAAAGTATACCGCAGGTATAGCTCTAGAGGGTAGCGAAGTAAAATCAATAAGACTAGGTAATATCCGAATTAATGATGCTTTTGTTAGTATCAAAAATTATGAAGTCTTTTTGAAAAACTCTTTTATAAAACAATACGAAAAAGCAAGTTCTTTTGTACCTAAAACAGATAGGGATAGAAAGTTGCTTTTAAACAAAAATGAAATTTTGAAACTAAAACAAAAATCAGCAGAAAAGGGGCTAACGATAGTTCCTTTAGCTGCAGGTTTTGTAAACAATAGAGTAAAGATAGAGATTGGCCTTTGCAAAGGCAAAAAACTATTTGATAAGAAAAACACTCTAAAAGAAAAAGACATATCAAGAGAAACTGAAAGACAACTAAAAATTTAGTTTTCTCTTTATGGGGGCGACTTGGTTTTGACGGGGAGGTTGAAACCTTTGTGTAAAGCATATCGCAGGTGTGGACTGCGTCATCAACCGCAAAATGCAATAAATGCAAACAATAACACTTGCCTAGCTGCAGCGTAATGTAGCTTGTTCTAAGGGCCTTTTCTCGCGGGGACTTTAGAACATTAGTTTAGCGAGAGGCAAACTATTGTTGGTCTTTGGCTGTAGTTTGTTATCTACAAAGACTAGCTGGTGAACTTCTGTCTATGGAATCGTCACTGGGGAGGAATCAATCATAGAATAAGTATGTAGAAAAGCAATCGTTTACCTTTTCGGACGAGAGTTCAATTCTCTCCGCCTCCACCACAATGTACCCAACTGAACACAGTTGGGTATTTTTTTTTGTAAATTATATGCTTGTTAGCTATTTTTATGTTATAATGTCTTTAGAATATTGTGGAGTAAAGTATGTCAGAAAAGAAATATGTTATTGATAATAAAAAACTAATGGCTGAATGGGATGTAGAAAAAAATCAAAAACTTGGCTTTTATCCAGACAAAATAACTTGTGGTTCAAATAAAAAAGCATGGTGGAAGTGTTCCAAAGAACACGAGTGGCAAGCAGCAATATGCAGTAGAAATATGGGGTCAGGATGTCCATATTGTTCAGGAAATAAGGTTTTAAATGGTTATAACGATTTAAAGACAGTTAATCCAATTTTAGCAAATGAATGGAATTATAAAAAAAATGGAAACTTAACCCCTGAACTTTTTACAGCAAGTAGCAAACAAAAGGTTTGGTGGAAATGTTCAAAAGAACACGAATGGCAAGCTTCAATAAATAGTAGAAGTAATGGTAGAGGTTGTCCATACTGCTCAAACAAAAAAGTTTTGAAAGGTGTTAATGATTTGCAGACATTAAATCCTGATTTGGCAAGTGAATGGAATTATGAAAAAAATGGACAATTAAGCCCGACAGAGGTCTTGCAAAATAGTCATAAAAAAATATGGTGGAGATGTAATAATGGGCACTGTTGGGAAGCAATAATTGCTGATAGGAATAAAGGAAATGGATGTCCATATTGTTCTGGAAGATACTCCATAAAAGGCAGAAATGACCTATTAACAGTTAATCCAATATTGGCAAACGAATGGAATTATGAGAAAAACAACGAATTAACACCTAAAGATGTGTTGCCTAATAGCGACAAAAAAGTATGGTGGAGATGTAAAAAAGGTCATGAATGGCTAGCCTCTATAGGTCATAGAAGTAATGGACGTGGATGTCCTATTTGTGATTCTGAAAGAAAAACCTCTATGCCTGAATATGCAATTGTGTATTATCTAAAAAAACATGGAATAGAAGTTGTTCATTCCTATAAAGAATTAGGATACGAATTAGACGTTTTTCTTCCAACAAAGAAAATTGCTATCGAGTATGATGGAAGTTATTGGCACAAAAATAGAAGAAAAAAAGATTTGGAAAAAAACCAAAAATGTAAAACAGATGGTATTAAATTATATAGAATAAGAGATGGTTTACCTTCATTAAACGATAGTTCTATAGATTATATTATTGAAGAAAAACAAAAAGATTTTTGTCAAGTGCTTGAAAAAATTTTAAGTGAAATCATAGGTAAAAAAATCAATATTAATTTAGAAAAAGATTCCATAGAAATAGAAAACTTACGAGATTATACAGAAAAGAACAATTCTCTTTTAATGTCCAACCCAGAAGTTGCTAAAGAATGGAATTATGCAAAGAATGGTAGTTTAACACCTCAACAATTTTTTGCCCATAGCAATAAAAAGGTATGGTGGAAATGTAAAAATGGTCATGAATGGCAAGCAAATATAAACGATAGAAATAGAGGTCGAGGTTGTCCATTTTGCGCAAGCAAAAAGATCCTTCAAGGATATAATGATTTAGCCACAATAAATCCATCATTGGCAAACGAATGGAATTACGAAAAAAATGATGGGCTAAAACCTATAGATGTATTACCTAATAGTCATAAACAAGTGTGGTGGAAGTGCAAAAATGGTCATGAGTGGCAAGCTGTGATAAAAAGTAGAAATAATGGAAATGGATGTCCATATTGTTATAGATTAAATAAACATAAAAAAGACACTTAGTAAAAGTGTCTTTTATTTTTTTTGAGATTAAGGCAATTATTTCCTCTTTTGTTCTGTAATCACATGGAAAATTAATATTACATTCATTAATTGGTAAGGATATTTCCAATGATATTTCTTCATTAAATTTAAATTTTGCGAAAGTGGTTATATAAAATGCGTCATATTTGATAGGGTATATATCAGTAAAAAAGCACCCAACTAAGCCAGTTGAGTGTTTTTTGTATTACAATCAATTAAAGTTCGCCGTTTAGAATAGCGATGTCATGGAATCTTCTTTGCCGTCAAAAAACTTTTCTAGGGCTTGGGCATAGATTGGGTTTTCTGGCTCTGCGGCTTTAAATAAAGTAAGGCTAGAGCGGAACTTTTTGTCGTCGGGCTCACCAAATATATCATAGGCGTCGCTAGTTTCTAAATTTAGCAAAATATTTATAAGTTCTTCCATATGAGATTTTAGAAGGTCGTTTTTTAGATAGGCTTTTGCCTCGTCTATATTTTCTATTGCATAATATATAGCAGTTTCGCTATATCCAAGGCCTTGGATTTGCGGGAATATAAACCACATATAGTGACTTTTCTTTTTTCCTGCGGTCAGTTCTTGCTTTGCTATGCCGTAATACTTGTTATGGGCGTCGATAAATCTTTGCATATCGTAATTCATATTTTGGTTATAACACAATATTTTGGGTATTGTCAATTTGACAGTAGTATGTTACAATAATTATAACAAAAGAGGGAGTAACTGAATATGGGAAGAAAGGATCAAGTAGTTAATGTTGATAAGTACCTAGAAGAGGCTTATACAACACTTGTGGTCAATGACTTTTATGGGGTAAGCGGCGATACTGCTGCCGTTGTACAACATTTGGCATCAGATATGGGGCTTTCGACCAAAAGAGTTGCGCACGTTGTCGCAAAACTTATCGAAGATAAGTATTTAATTTATTCAAAGAAAGAAGGTGGCTTACTTGATGGTAGGCACATTCTAAAAGGTGTTTTTCACCCTTATAAAGAGGGCAAAGGCTTTGTGACTGTCGAGGGTATGCCTCGAGACCTTAAAGTAAAAGGCACAAAGTATGCTAGAGAAGGCGATATCGTTGAGGTTGTATATTTTGGCGAAGAGATGCCAGAAAACCTTGGCGTAAGCAGAGTTGTAAAAAGAGTTAACGACCATGTTGTTGGTGTCGTTGCAAAAAATGAAGAGGGCCATTTTGTACTAAGACCACTTCACGAACCTTATTCAAGAGAATTTTTACTTCCACCAAGCGAATCTACTGCAAACTTTGAGGGTCAAATTTGTAGTATGAAAATAACTGTATTTGAATCAAGCAAAGGTTGTGGTGCAGGTACCATCGAAAAAAGCTTTGGTTTTGCAGAAGATCCTATTGCACAAAATGGTGCAATTGCATATAAATATGGCTTTGTAAAAGACTTCCCAGAAGATGTAATGGCAGAGGTTGCAAGAATCCCTGATCACGTTACACCAGAAGAAATGCAAGGCAGATTAGACCTAAGACATCTTCCTATCGTATCTTGCGACCCAAAAAGTTGCAAAGACAAAGACGATGCTTATTATATAGAAAGAACTGCAGCAGGATATAGAGCTTATGTTGCAATAGCAGACGTTAGCCACTATGTAAGACCTGGCAGCGCCATAGACAAAGAGGCTTTGCACCGTGGAACTAGCTGCTACATTGGTGATGGCGTTTATCCTATGCTACCTCCTGCACTATCTAACGGCATATGTTCACTTCATGCAGGGGTAGACAGACTTGCAGTTGTGTCAATAATCGATTTTGATAACAATGGCAATATCATAAACACCGACGTACAAAGAGCCGTTGTTAATATCAAACATTCAATTTCATACGAAGAGCAAGAGGCTATCTATCTTGCACAAGATGGTATGGATAAAAAGTTTGCGGATATCAAACCTGTTGTAGATCTTTTGTACGAAGGTCATAGAGTGCTAGATAGAAATGTAAAATCAAAAGGCAAGATAGAGTTTGAAACTGACGAACCAAAATATATATTTGATTCTACAAAGACAAAAGTAATCGACGTTGTAGGCCAAGGTCAAGAAGAATCACATGCAGTAGTAGAGTCATTTATGATTCTAAACAACGTAGCTATTGCAACTAGAGCTACTCAAAGAGGCCTAAATGTTGCAAGAAGAAATCACCAACCACCAACAGAGGACAAAATAAACTTCTTTAATCGTGACCTTAAAGCCTTTGGAATTAACTATACAGTAAAAGATTATTCAAAGAGTTTTCAAACTTTGATGGATAGAGCTGATGTAAAATCTAGCAAATATTACCCAATTATCGTAAGCAAAGGTCTAAGATCAATGCAAAAAGCAAATTATGGCGTAGAAAGAGAGGGTCACTTTGCTTTAGGACTTCCTGAGTATTTGCACTGGACATCACCTATCAGAAGATATGTAGACCTTGTAAACCACAGAATTATATTCAATGATCTAGAGCAAAATTCAGAGTGGATATCAAGAGGCAGACTAGAGACTTTGACTCAACATTTGTCAGAAAGAGATAGAGCTGCAGAAAGTGCAGAGAATGAGGCTAATAAAGGCCTAAATGCAAACTATGCTGAAGGTCAAATCGGCAGAGTATTTGATGGCTATGTAAAAGATATCGGCGGCAAAGAAATAACTGTTGGAATTAAAAATAACCTAGTTAACCTAACTGTTCCTGTCGCAGAATTACAAGGCGGATATAATGCACATTATAAAGCATCAGATAATCATATGCACATAGTAGATGTTAGAACAGGTCACAAATATAGCCTAGGCGATACTGTGCCTGTAATGATCGCCAGTGTCGACAGATCAAGAGATGTGATAGTTGCAACAACTGATCTTCACAAAAAACTAGAAAGACCAGCTCAAAGACGCCCAGAAGTAAAACTTCCAAGTGCAGCAGATCTTCCTAGATTTGAAGATGTAGTAAGAAAACTCCCAGAGACTTTGGGTGAGGAATATACAGCTCAAGTATCAAGCTTACTTGCTCCTCACGAATACGCAGAACCAAAGCAAGAACCAACAGCTACAAAACCAGAGCAAATTATCGATTCAACCCCAGATTCAACTGCTAAGACTCAAGATAGTGGCAAAGCACAATAAACTAGCAAAAACACCTAAATTCTTTAGGTGTTTTTTTATATTAAGCATTACAAATGCTCCCAAACAATTTAATTTTTGGCTAAAGGTGTGCTATAATAAGGCTGGGATAAAAAAAATAAAAGTGCTTTTTTGAGGTATAATATGAAGAATTTAATTTTACTTTGTGGAAAACCAGGTTGTGGAAAAACAACTCTTGCAAAAATAATCAAAGAAAAAACAGGTGCGGTGCACTTTTCTGCGGATAGATTTATGCTCAAACTTTTTGGCGAAATCGAAGATAGAGAATTATTCGAAAGAAAGTTGTTTGCGTGTAAAGAACTTATTTATGAGATTTGTGACGAACTAGAAGGAAAAAATGATATCGTTTTGGATTTTGGTTTTTGGACACGTAGAGAAAGAGAGTATATCTCAAAAAGGTTTACAAACTTTAATGTTATTTTTGTTTATATGCGACTTGATGATGAAGAAATTTTCCGTCGCATAGAAAATAGAAATAAACATCTAAAAGCTGATGAGTACTTTATGGACAAAGATACCTTTAGTATTTTGAGTGCTAAGTTTGAAGAACCAAACGAAAGCGAAGGTAGAATTATTTTTGTAGATAAAGATACTATTATAAAATAGTTTTTTATAAGCAGGAGGCAGTAATATGCACAAGATACAAATTGTACACGAATATAGAAAAGCTGAGATGAGGAAGTTATTTGATGAGTATTTAACAGAACTTGCTGAGTTTGACCCACACATCCAGTTTGATGAAAATGGAAAGCCAATTTATAAATGGTTTGATGCTTATTGGCAAGATAGCGATAGATTTCCATTTTTCTATATCATCGATGGAGAAATTGCTGGTCTTGCTATGATAAGAGCAGTAGGTGAACTAGGATATGAAGTGGCTGAGTTTTATGTTTTGCCAAAATATAGAAAAGGTGGCAATGCTCTTTGGTTTGCTGAAAATCTTTTGAACATGTTTGAGGGGCAAATAGAAATAGGCACACGAATTGAAAATGTAAGAGCTGTGAAGTTCTGGACTAAATTTGTTCAAAAGTTAGAAGTTTATGCCTGTATTGACGAAGACGGTTGGAGAAACTGGACAGTATTTAATCAAAATAATTAATATTTTTTGTGGCAAAATTATATTTGCCACTTTTTTATTTGCAAAAAGTTTTTTAGTTATATTTTGTTATGTTATAATAGTAGCGTAAGTAATTTTTTTGGAGGTTTTTTATGCCGACACAAAAAGCAGGTTGTTATCTTATTAATTTAGAAAAAAGAGCAATAGCAATAATTTATAGAGATAAGCAAAAAGATTTTTCCTTCCCTAAAGGACACATGGATGAAGGAGAGACTTTGGAGGAGTGCGCAATAAGAGAAACTGCCGAAGAAACAAAAAGAGATTGCGAAATAGTAAAAGATATTGCCCCTACTATCGAGCGTTATACAACACCGAAGGGTGAGGAGTGCGAGTGCTATATGTATGTTGCAATCGACACTGGCAAGAGCGATAATGATTCGACAGATACTCATTATATGTATTGGGTAGAGATTGATAAGGTAGAAGAAACGTTGTCTTTTGATAGTTTAAAAAGAGAATGGAATAAAGTAAAAGATATAATAAAAGAAAGATTTTTTAACGAAAATATTTAGAGGATAAATTTATGGTAACAATAAGAAAAACAGAAAGCGGCGAAATAGAAAAAATTATAAAAGTAGCAAATAAATCTTTTAAGGCGATTCGTCCACGTGATTTTGATTTTCGTATCGAAGTACCTTTTGTATATGGCAGCAAAAAAGATTATAGTGATGTACACCATGTGCTTGAGGAAGATGGTAAAATAGTATCGCTTGTTGGAAATCTAATTCGTGATATAAAAATCGGGGACAAAACATTTAGCTATTCTAATGTTGGTACTGTTTGCACCTTGCCAAAATATAGAGGCAATGGCTATATGAAAAAATTGATGAAAAAAGTAGAGCAAGAAAACATCGATAAAAAAGTTGTGTTTAGTATCCTCACTGGTAATAGAAAAAGATATAATCACTTTGGTTATGAATCATCAGGATTTAAGTTTGAATATTCTTTTGCTCCCAATATCACTGGCTATATCAAAAGTGATAAAGTTGTGTTTTTAGAAAATATAGAAAGTAACGATTATGAAGTTTTGTATAATCTTTACAAAAAATATTCTCCATTTTGTTTGAGAGAAAAAGAAGAATTTTATACTCACTTTTTAGACACAAGACTCTATAAACAAAAGATAATTTTTGATGGTGAAGTTGTCGGGTATTTTGTGATGAAACAAAACACAATTATAGAGCTTATAATCACCGACTCAAAACTAATAACTCCGCTTATAATTAAGCTATTCGAAAAGCCTTATCCATACATTACTTTTAGACTAAATCCCCTTCGTAAAAAGTTGGTTGAGTTCTTTGAAAAGATTTCTTGTAATAAGCAGATGATTGAGTCTAATATCTATAAAATTTACGATACAAAAGCCTTCATCGAATTGATGCTAGAGCTAAACAAAAAAATAGTAAAATTTCCAGATTGTACATCTTGTATTAAGGTTGATGATGAGGTAATAAAAGTAACTATAAAAGACGGAGAATACACCGTCAAAGAATCAAATTCAACTCCAACAGAAGAATTTACAAAAACCTCTTTTGCTAGGTTTTGTATGAGCATAACAACATATGATCATACACCAAAAATTTTTCCATTACTATTTGATATAGATGACCTAGATATGTTCTAAAATCGACCTAATGGTCGGGAAAAACAGTATAAATACATAAAAAATCTCATATGTGCTATTTTTTAGTATTTATGCGGGTTATATTGCCGACTGTATGGTCGAAATAATAAACTAATTTTTTGATTGGGGTAAAAACATATTTTAGTTGTCCTTCTAAAAACTAATTACAAAATATAATTAAAAACTAATATAAAAACAAACAAAACAAAAACCCGACTACAAGGTCGGATAAAGTAGGAAATATGCGATGCTAGAGACGATAAAAAAGATTTTGGCCAAAGAAAATATAAAGTATAATTCGATTGAAAAATCAACATCTGGTTTTACAAATGAAGTGTATTTTATAGATGATAAATATGTTGTAAAAATTGTTGCCAAAAGGTCAAAACCCGAAAAGCTAAAAAAAGAAATTGAGTTTTATAAAAATGTAAAATTTGACTTTATACCTTCTTATATTTGTAGTGGTAATCTTGATGAAATAAACTACCTTATTATTACAAAATTGAGAGGTAAAAGTTTGTATTCTGTTTGGCACATATTGACAGATGAACAACGAAACAAATGCTCAAAACAAATTGCAAATATTCTTAAAATTTTTAATCAACAAAAAGGTGATTTTTTACCTGAAAAATATATTCATATTGATAACAAAAAACGCTTTCAAAAATCATTTAATCTAAACATAGAGATTTTGGAAAAACGTGGTTTTGATGTTGGCTTTTTGAAAGACTTTGCAAACACAAAATTAGATGTAATAATGAACAAGCAAAAGTTAGGTCTTGTTTATAATGACGCTCATTTTGATAATTTTATTTTAGACGAAGAAAAACTTTATCTTATTGATTTTGACAGGGTACTTTATTGTTCGATTGATTATGAACTTTTGATTATTGAGCAGATGCTTGACAACCCTTGTAAATTTGCAAGTGAGGTAGATGAGCCAAATGTCAAACTTGATGATTACAAAAACATACATCAAATTTTGAAACAAAATTATAAAGACCTTTTTGATTTTGAGTTTATTGATGACAGAGTTTTTATTTATAGATTTTTGTACAACCTAGGCAACGCTTATGAGTACGATAAGAATGAGTGGATAAAAATTGAACTTGATAAATTCAAAAATAGATATAAAAAAACTAAGGATTAAAAATCACCTTAGTCAATACTTTAACTGCTGTTAGTGGTACTTGGGTCGTAGTATAATAGCTACCTATATACCTATCACAAATAACAATTTGTATGCTAGTATTATAGCGTGGTAATTTTTATTTGTTCAATTAAAAAAATCTTTTTTTGCTAACTATAAAATTTGACAAAACTATTTTTATATGATAACTAAAAACATAGGAGAAAAAATATGCGTTCTGTAAAATGTTCTGGGTGTGGAGCTAATCTTAATTTTGATGGCTCACGCAAAATAATGAAATGCCAATATTGTGGCACCGTATACAAAGACGATTCAAAATTTGAAAAGGCTGAGACACTATCTACTCAGCAAACCTTTACAACAACCACAGGCAATGGACCAGTGTTTGATGTAAATGGTGATAGACCGAAGTTAAATATTCCAATAATAATTATACTTTGTCTGTTCGGGGCGTTTCCTTTTGCGTTGCTTTATTTTGCAATGACCAAATCAAGACAAAAAGAGTGGGACAAATTTAACGGAAGGTAAAAAGGTTATTATTTAGGTAGTGATGGAGAAAAATATTTAAAACACATTATGAACGATATGGTTGATAACTCAAATATGGGTGTTTTACCAGCCCTTTATATTTCTCTAAACTAAAAAAAATCAAACAGTAAAATTACAAAACTTCATTTTTGAAATACAAAATGAAGTTTTTTGTTTGTTTTTTGACTAAAAATTTTACAGTTTAATAAAATAATTTATTAAAGAGCGGAATTTCTGTATTGACACCATTTGCTGTATGTGTTAAAATACTTTTGGATGAGGTAGCGTTTTGTCTGCCAAATGTAAAAAAATATAGTAAAAATCGTTTCTTAACATCAGGGGGAAATTTATGACATTTTTAGACGTATTTTTGAAAGTTCTTGCAATTTTGGGTATTATTGCTGTTGGTACCTTTATTATTGTATTTTTATCTGATTTACTTATTTCTATCATTGATAATTCAAATGGTATTTTCTTTAGAAGAAACAAAGGTTCTTCAAATCGTGGTGGTAGCTACGGAAGACCTAAGATGATTACTCAACAAAGACCTGACGAGTATGAAAAGTTAACATATAACGAGCCAAAACCAGAGCCTAGACCAGAAACTAGACCTGAAGTAAGACAAGCTCCACAACCTGTAAGACAAGCACCTGTAAGTCCTGCAGCATCTGAGGGTATTGATTACGAAAAAGCTCGTGAAGAAGAACGCCTTGCAGCAAGGGCTTCTATTTCTCCATCATCTATTAACAAACAAAAAGCCGAAGAAGACGAAAAGACAGCTGAAAGACTAAGACTAATCGAAGCTAGAAGAAGAGAATTTGAGGCTGCACAAAAAGCTGCTGAGCAAGAAGCAGAAGACGATGATGAAGATGCAATCGACGAAGAAGAAATAAAGAGAATTATTGCTGGAGCAACAGCACAAGAAACAGCAAAGAAAGAAGAAGAGAAAATAAACAAAGAGGCTCTTCAATCTGAAATTGAAGAAAAACTAAGAAAAGAATACGAAGCAAAACAAGCAGAAATGACAGCTCAACAAGCTGAGATCGAAGCAAAACTAAGAGAAGAGCAAGAAGCTAGACTTGCAGAAATCGAAGCAGAAAAAGCAGAGCAAGAAGAAAGAATCGCTATCATGGAAGCTTACAAAGCGCAACAAGAAGAAAGATTACTAGCTCTAGAAGCAGAAAACGCAGAAAAAGAAACAAAATATGCAGAAGAAGCTCTTAAAATCAAAGACGAACAAGAAGCTAAAGAAGCAGAAAAAGAAAGACTAGAAAAAGAAATCGAAATTCTAAAAAGACAACTAGAAGAGGCAAACTCTACAGTTGTTACTCTAACTCAACAAGTTAACGAAAAACCAGAACCAGAAGTTCAAGTTGTATACGAAAAAGTTATTACTGGCAAAGGCATGACAAAAGAAGAAATCGAAACAAAACTTGCACTTTTGAAACAAAGACTAAAAGCAAACGAAAAAGAACTTTCTGCAAACAAAAAAGATTATTTGCCTCTAAAGAGAGTAAATATGACTTTGGCAAACGACGAAAAGAAACTAAGAAGAAAAGAAGCTATGGTTGCCAAAAAGAAAGTTATGCTTTATGGCGTAAACAACTATGTTGATATCGACGAAGAAAAAGCAAAAGAACTAGCAGAAGAACTAGACCTACTAGAAGGACTAAAACTAAGCGTACAACATTGTCGTGAAGTTATGGAAGCAAACAAAGATAGATACCCAATTCTTGAGAAAACAAATACTATCTTGACAAACAACATCGAAGGTCTAAAGGCAGATATCGCAGAACTAGAAGCTAGACTTGCTGAGTTCCCTGCAGACGATAGCGATAACGAAGACGGTGGCAAAAAAGAAGTTGCTGAAGATAAAAAACCAGCAGTTAAAAAGCCAGAACCTAAAAAAGAAGTAAAGAAAGAAGCTCCTAAAAAAGAAGAACCAGCTAAAGAAGTGAAAGCTCCAAAAGTTGAAGAGAAAAAAGCAGAAGAAAAACCTGAAGTTAAACAAGAAGTTAAAAAGGAAGAACCTGCAAAAAAAGCTGAGCCAAAGAAAGACATAAAAAATGATGGAGATATCGACGTAAGCGGCGGCATGGCTGACGATGACGTAGAGGCTTTGGTTAATGCAATACTAGGAACTACTGATAAAAAGTAAAAATATTAAAAAAGACTTGTAGAAAAAACAAGTCTTTTTTTTATTAAAAATATTGGTGTAAAAAACTTTAATATGATAATATAATAATATAAGGAAATTGAAATGTTTAGACTATTTAGAAGAAAAGAAAAACAAAATGAAACTTTGAAGAAAAATAAAAAAGTGAAAATAGGCCTTGCTTTTGGCGGTGGCGGTGCAAGAGGATTTGTGCACGTTGGTGTTATGAAAGCGTTTGAAGAGGCAGGTATTGAGTTTGATGCGGTTGCTGGTACTAGTGCTGGTAGTATAATGGCAGCTTTTTATGCTGCTGGATATAAGTATGACGAAATCATACCTATTGCAAAATCTATCAAAGAAAAAGATATTCGTAACAGCAAACTTATTTTTATTCCTTCATCAACCACAGGTATTGAAAATTTGATTACAAACAACCTTGGTAATATAAATGTAAACTCTTTAAAAAAGCCACTTGCCGTAGTTACTGTAGACCTTATGTCGGGTAATGAAGTTATCTTTACCAAAGGTAATCTTGCAAAGGTAGTTGCAGGAAGTTGTTGTTATCCAGGAGTTTTTAATCCTGTAGTTTACGAAAATATGCATCTTATTGATGGCGGGTTGAAAAATAATATTCCTAGCGATGTTTTGAAACTTTTTGATTGTGATTATGTTATAGCGGTAGACGCAAACCCATCACGTGGTGGCGGTACTGCATCTCTTAAACTTATGGACGTGCTTGGTGCTAGTCTTAGTATTGGCACAAAGTCAAACTCTGTCAAAGGTTATATGTTTGCAGACCTAGTCATAAAACCCGACACAAAAAGGTTTAAATCTACTAAAGCTACAGGTATGAATGATATGATAGAAGAAGGTTATACTGCTGCAAAACTAGTTATACCTGATATTCTAAAAATGATTTCGGTTAAACCAAAAAGAAAAAACAAAACTCCATTTGATAGGGGTGACGACGTAGATGTCATTTAATGAGAGGAGGTACCTATGACAAACAAATATATTTTCTCAAAAGCACGTGTTTTAATTTTTTTGCTAGTTGCAGCCATAGTTGGCGTTAGTTTTTTGTTTGCAGATACTATTGAGTCATTTATAAATCAAGGCGGCGGTGTATCAGCAGGTAGCTTAGAAGAGATAGAAGAAGGCGATTTGCAACTGCACTATATCTATGCAGGTCAAGCAGACTGCACAGCTATTAGACTTCCTGATAACAAAGTAATGATTATAGACTCTGGCGAAGAAACCAATGCTGAAATGGTAACTACTTATCTTAATGATGTTTTCTTTGAAAGTGGCGAAAATACTATTGATTATTTTATCTTAACTCATACTGACAAAGACCACATCGGCGGAGCAAAAGTTTTGCTAGAAAATTATGACGTTAAAGCCGTGTATAGACCAAGAGTTACCAGCAAGTCAGAAACTGCAATTTCTGGGGTTTTGGCAATTACCACAAATATTTGGGATAATACCGTAAAAGCAATGTCAAATGCTGACGAAGTAATAACTATTGAGCCAGACCTTGAGATTGAGTATACAGATACCCAAGATGCTCAAAATAGTTATTCATTTACTTTCTATGGCCCACTAGATGACTATTCTGACCCTAATGATTATTCACCAGTTATGATGTTAGAAAACGCTGGTAAAAAATATATGTTTACTGGCGATGCTAGTAGCGATGTCGAAAAAGAATTTTTGGCTGCATACACAAACCATGCTGATTTTGATGTTGACGTGCTAAAAGCAGGGCACCATGGCAGCGACACATCTTCTTGCAGTGAATTTTTAGAAGTTGTAAAACCAGAATATACTATTATAAGTTGTGGTATAGATAATAAATATGGTCACCCACACAATGAAGTTATTAATAATCTTGAGGCAGCACATTCTCAAATTTTGAGAACAGATGTTAGCGACAGTATACTAATATATAATAGAGATGGCGAGATTAAATACATAGCAGACTTTTTTGAACCTGCAAAATATAACATTGAGTGGTGGTACATCGCAGCTGGTATTTTGGTAGTGACTGCAGTATTGTGTTTTTACCCAAAATCAAAAGTAAAAAGTATGGCAAGAAAAGCCGCAAGAGATACATACAAAAATTATAAATAAGTATAATAAAAAGTAAGGTAAATTTTGCCTTACTTTTTTTTGTTTTTTATACTATCATTTATTTGTTTTTGACATAAAAAAATGTTATTATATAGGTATAAAGAGGAAACTACAAAGTGAAAAACAATATTACATTTATATGCGTTGTAAATAGTTTTGGCAGAGAAGTTGCAAAAGCTGTTGCAGAAAAGCTAGATCTTTATTATGCCGATATCAATGATTTTCTTGATTTTAGCATGGCTACAAGTGCTCAAGAAGTAATCAACCTATGTGGTCCAGAATATCTAGCAAAACTTGAACAAGAAGCTGTAGAAACTGTTGCATCTTTTGAAAACACAATTATTTCTGTGGAAACAAGATTTTTTATGAGTCCAAAAAGTCGTCATAGCCTAAAAGACGGCAGCATGATAGTTTATCTAAAGCTTGACAGAAAGTCTTATGACAAATATGTAGATAGTGTCAAAGAAGAAGACAAAAAGTTAGAACTAGAAAACATAAAAACAGTATTTGACGAATATGATGCTATGTGCAGTCGTAGTTGTGATATTACTATCGACCTAAAAGACCTAAACGAAAAAACAACTGTTAAAAAATCTTTGAAACTCATTAACAATTATTTCAAATAAAAAGGAAAAATATTATTATGAAGATAGATGATAAAGTAGTAAATTACCTTAGAGTTACAGGTTGTAACATGATAACAAATGCGGGTTCTGGGCACCCAGGTATTGTCTTGTCTGGAGCGCCAATTTTGTATTCTATTTACAAAAACGCCTCTATCAATAGTAGCGATAGCCACTATTTTAATAGAGATAGAATCGTAGTATCAGCAGGTCATGGCTCTGCGCTATACTATGCTACACTACAACTATTTGGATATAATATTTCTATCGACGACCTAAAGGCTTTTAGAAAGTCAGGTTCTAACACACCTGGTCACCCAGAAGTTTATATCACAGATGGAGTAGACTGCTCTACAGGTCCTCTAGGTCAAGGTATTGCTAACGCAGTTGGTTTTGCTATAGCAGAGACATATATGGCTGCAAGATATAACCAAGCCGACAACAACCTTATCGACCACTATACATATGCCTTTTGTGGTGACGGCTGTTTGATGGAAGGTGTTGCAAATGAGGCAATCTCTCTTGCTGGACATTTAAAACTAAACAAACTTATTGTTTTGTACGATTGCAATAAAGTTACTATCGAAGGTGGCCTAAATATGGTCAATAGCGAAAATGTAAAGTCAAAATTTACTGCTCAGGGCTGGAACGTACTTGAGGTAAAAAATGGCAATTCTATTGATGAAATTGAAGTTGCAATCAACCTTGCTAAACAATCAAGAAACAAACCAAGTTTGATTATTGTAAATACAACTATTGGTTATGGTAGCGACTATGCAGGTAACGCAAAGTGCCACGGCAGTCCGCTAAAACAAGAAGAAATAACAAACCTAAAAGTAAACCTAGAATATTTAGAAAGCGACTGGAAGATTCCTACCGATATCAAAAAGCATATCGCAAAAATCAATGACGCTAAACTAAAAAATTACAAAACTTATCAAAAACTTCTAAACAAATACAAAGTAAAATACTATAGCGATTACGAAGAACTAAGAGATTGCGTAGACGGTATAGAATATGATGTGTTGCCAATCATAAACGATCACAAACATAAGTTTAGCGATAACCAAAGCACACGTGATATCAATGGCATCGTACTAAACGCAGTAGCAAAAGCTGTTCCTGCTATTATCGGCGGAAACGCAGACCTTGGCCCATCTACTAAGGCAGTTTTGAAAGAAGAAGAAACATACACCCCAACAAATAGAGCAGGAAAGAACCTTTGCTTTGGTATCAGAGAACATGCTATGGGCGCTATCTGCAATGGTATTTCACTTCACGGTGGCTTGATGCCATATTGTGGTACTTTCTTTGCTTTCGAAAACTATATGACACCTGCTATTCGTATGTCAGCACTTATGCCAACACCAGTTATTTATACATTTACTCACGATAGCGTAGCCGTTGGCGAAGACGGACCTACTCATCAACCAGTAGAACAAATAGCAACACTTAGAGCTATGCCAAATCTTAGAGTGTTTAGACCAGCAAACTACGAGGAAAACTTTGTTGCTTATGACTGCGCACTAAATACTAGATACCCAACTGCAATTATACTTTCTCGTCAAAACTTCAGAAGAGTTGCGGGAGATGCAAAAGAAGCTCAAAAGGGCGGTTATATCGTAAAACCTGCTAAAAATACAAAAGCAACTATTATCGCAACAGGTAGCGAAGTAAGTTTAGCTGTAGAAATAGCAGAAAAACTAGACAAAAGAGGTGTGCCAACAGCAGTAGTATCTATGCCTTGCGTAGAGTTGTTTGAAGAGCAAAGTGCTCAACATAAAAACAAAACTCTTGGCAAAAACACTCAAGTATATGCAATAGAGGCTAGTAGCGACAATGTTTGGTATAAGTTCGTAACCGAAAAAGATAATGTATTTAACATTACAGAGTTCGGCAGAAGCTGTGAACCAGAAGAACTTATGAGAGAACTAGGCCTTAGCGAAACTAAGATTATGAACAAAATTCTAAAAGACTTCAAAAAGCCAATCATTAAAGAATAAAAAATAAAAAGCAGTTTGATTAAACTGCTTTTTTTTATTTTGTATTTTTGCATTTATAAATGTTTTTTATAATTCAAAACACACATAGTTTTCTTTTGGTTGGCTATCGCTTTTTGTTGCTATCTTAGAAAAAGAATTTAGAGCAAAAAATTATTATAACTGTTATTATATTGTGTAAAAGTGATTTTATTTCTTTCCATACCCACATTATATCGCAAGGCGTATATTTTTTCGATAGGGCAAAGAAAGTGGCAAAAAAGCCCCTTTTAGCGTCAAAATCGATTGACAAACGGGGGGGGGGGTGTTACACTTAAATGAGTTAAAGGAGGATTGAAAAAAATAATGAAAAAAGTTCTTACACAAGAAGAAAAAGCTGAGAAAAAGTTTATAAAAAGATACACTTTGTGTAGATTTAATAAACTAGTAACAATTATTTTGATTGCAGCTTTTATCGGGTGCACACTTTGTTTCGGTTTAGGCTTGAGAGGCCTTAATACTGGAACAACCACAACACATGATGGGTCTTTGGGTATCGGTATGACTATACTACTTGCTATTGGTGGTATTGGTTGGGCGGTTATTCCGTTCTTTATATTCAGGAGATGTTCACTAGCTTTTACTTTGATGGGCGTTGGTTTTTGGGACGTAGGTGTTGCGTTGCCAGGTATGGCTCTTCAAGGCGAAAACTGGGCTTTGGGCGGAGCACTAGTATTCTTTGGGGTGATTGGTCTACTTCTTGCCGAAAGACGTAGAAACAAAAAGGTTGCTAACTACAAATTGAGAGCAAACGAAGATTTTATCGAAAATGTATTTTTGAGTGCAGATGCTGATAGATTAACAGGGGCTTTAGATTATGCATCTGGCGTAGAAACAGCTTATAAAGGAAGCTTGTATTTTGCACTTTCTTTTATGCTTGTAGCGATGACAGGTATAGGTTTGGTACTTCCTTTTGGTAAATGGGCTTATAGCTATAACAAATATCTTTTCTTTGTATCTAGCGATTGGGACCCTGCTACAGAAGAAATTGTAAACACTAAATTCAAGGGCAAAAAGTTTAAACAAAATAAACCTTATACATATCTTTTAGATGGCTTGATTTTTGTTAACGAAAAACCTTTCTATGCTGCAAAAACAAATGAAAAATGTAATTATCCTTTGAGAGCATGGGCAAGTTATACATTTAGCGCTGTTTATTTGTTTATTTTCTCAATGATTAGCGAAATCAACATGAAAAAAGCTTCTTTTGTTAGCAAAATGGACACAACTTTGGGTGAATTTGTATTCTCTGCAAAGTATATGGCAGAAAAAGATGAAGAGTGTGCGCAACTATTTGTAGATTATGCAAAATCTCAATCTGCAGAAAATAGACAAGAACTTCTTGAAGGTCTTGGAAACTGGATTCAATCAGCTCAAGACGAAAATAGAGCAGAGCTTGAAAGAATCAATAGATACGAACAAGAAAGAGATAGATTTAACAAAGTCGGCGCAACTCAAGCAAATGTATATGTAGATGATGAGGGCTTGTATGCAGAGGGTTATGATGCAGAAGGCGCTAAAAAACAATACAAACTTGATGAGTATGATGAAGCAACTGGTGTTGGCTCATATACCGACGAAAGCGGCAAAAAAGTCAAAATCAAAAACACAAAAGAATAATATAAAAAACAACAAAAAAAGAACTAACGATTTGTTAGTTCTTTTTTGTTTGTTTTAGGATAGGTTATTTGTTTGTGTCTTCGCCTTTGGCAAGTTTTAGATATGTGTTGTATCTTTCGATTGCGTTGGCTTTGCTTTCTTCAAATAGCTTTTCTGCTAGTTCTTCGCTAAGCTTTTTCAAAGCGGTATATCTGCTTTCGCCCTCTAGGAATTCTTTGTAGTCAAGTGTTGGCTCTTTGCTATCTAGAGTAAATGGGTTTTTGCCTTGATCAATTAGGTCTGGGTTGTATCTATACAAGTGCCAGTAACCTGATTGAACTGCTTTTTTGATTTCCATTTGAGCGCCGCTCATGTTGATACCGTGGTTGATACATGGAGCGTATGCGATGATGATACTTACACCATTGTAGCTTTCGGCTTCTGACATTGCTTTTACTACTTGGTTCATATCTGCGCCCATACCTACTTGAGCTACATAAACATTTTTGTAACTCATAGCCATCATGCCAAGGTCTTTTTTGTTAGTTCTCTTACCAGAACTTGCAAATTTTGCAATAGCTGCGGTTGGAGTTGATTTTGATTGTTGGCCACCAGTGTTAGAGTAAACTTCTGTGTCAAGAACTAAGATATTTACGTTTTCGCCACTAGCAAGTACGTGGTCTAGACCGCCGTAACCGATATCGTATGCCCAACCGTCACCACCGATGATCCAAGTGCTTTCTTTAACAAAAGCGTCTCTTAGCATATATAGGTCGCT
>JAZUBK010000021.1:0-8655 GCA_045638465.1 Clostridia bacterium
CCGACTTCGATATACATATCTTTATGTTATAATCAAATTATGGAAAGATTATCTAGGACAGAACTTGTTTTGGGCAAGGAAAAAATAAATAAATTGCAAAATTCATGCGTAGCTGTTTTTGGTATAGGTGGCGTAGGCGGATATGTAGTTGAAGCTTTGGCTCGTAGCGGCGTGGGGCATCTTATACTTATTGATGGTGATGTTGTAGCAAAAAGCAATATAAATAGACAAATAATTGCGCTAAACTCAACGATTGGCAGACCAAAAGTAGACGTAATGAAAGAGCGTATATTTGATATAAACCCAGACATTAAGGTTGATATATACAACTGCTTTTTTGAAAAAGATAAAAAAGATAGCATAGACATATCAAAAGCAGACTATGTTGTAGATTGTATAGACAGAATAACTAACAAAATTGACCTTATTGAGTGGGCAAAAAATAGTGGTAAAAAGGTTATCAGTGCGATGGGGGCTGGAAACAAACTAGACCCAACCGTGTTTGAAGTGGAGGATATTTATAAAACATCTGTTTGTCCTCTTGCCAAGGTTATGCGAAAATTATTGAAAGAACGAAAAATTGCAGACCTAAAAGTAGTTTATAGCAAAGAACTTCCGATAAAAAATGACCAGGCTTACGATGGTAAGGCTGTTTGCGGAAGTGTAGCGTTTGTTCCCTCTTGTATGGGATTGATTATTGCGGGGCAGGTAATAAAAGATTTATAATGGAAAAATTTGAAGAAGTAGAAAGAAGTTTAATAAAAAAATTCCGTAGCACTATCTGGCGTAAGTTTGTTAGAGGTGTGAGCGAATATGATATGATCCAACCTGGCGACAAAATTGCAGTTTGTATCTCTGGTGGCAAAGATTCTATGTTACTTGCAAAGTGCATACAAGAATTGCAAAAGCACTGGCTTGTAAAATTTGATGCGGAGTTTATCGTAATGGACCCTGGTTATGCCAAACAAAACAGGGCTCTTATCGAAAGCAACGCAAAACTTTTGAATATTCCGATCAAGATATTCGAAAGTGATATTTTTGAGTCTGTTGAGAATATTACTGATTCGCCATGTTATCTTTGTGCACGTATGAGAAGGGGTTGTTTATACGAATACACCCAAAGCCTAGGTTGTAACAAAATTGCCCTTGGTCATCACTTTGATGATGCTATCGAAACAATACTTATAAGTATGTTTTATGGGGCGGAATACAAAACAATGATGCCTAAGCTAAAAAGCACTAGCCATATAGGTATGGAACTTATAAGACCTATGTATTTGATCAAAGAAGAAGATATAATACATTGGCGTGACTATCATGAGCTTGAATTTTTAAGATGTGCATGTAAACTTACCGAAAAGACCGAAACAGGTGAAATGGAATCAAAGCGAAAAGAAGTAAAAGAATTGATAGCAAAATTAAAACAAAACTATGAGAATATTGATATCAATATTTTTAGAAGTATACATAATGTAAATTTAGATACCGTTATCGGTTATAAGCAAGACGGCAAATCAATTAGTTTTTTGGATAAATATAAGGACAAATAAAAAAAATGAGAATATGTTTTATAAGACACGCAAGTGACGTAAAGCCAAAAGTTTTGGGTGAGGACACTTCAATATCTATGGCAGGAAAAATGCAAGTAAAAAATGCAATAAGATATTATGACAAAGAAAATATAAAAATGATATATACATCACCTTGCAAAAGGGCAGTTCAAACTGCAGAGATTATCGCAAAAAGATATAACGTTCCGATAGTTGTACTAAATGAGCTTACCGAAAGAATTAAGTTTGATTACAAAAAAGGTTCTGCCGACGAAAAGTTGTTTATGGAAAACTACCTAAACTATGATTTTGATACCGATAAGTTTGAAAGCTGCAAAAAATATATTGACCGAAATTTCAAGGCCTTTGACCAAATAATTAATAACCATTATGAAAAAGGCGAAAATGTTATTTTGGTTGGACATAGTGCAACCCTTTATGCTCTAAACACATACTTTACTGGAATACCAAAAGACAACCAAATTGTTTGGCTTCAATGTGGCAACTGCAGTATGGTCAAATTTGAAAAACGCTAAAAAGACTTTTATAGTCTTTTTTTTATTTTACTAAATAAGGCTTTTGTGGTATATTACAAATAGAAATGAAAACTCTTGATATAATTGATTTTGGAAATAATGGAGAAGGCATTGCCAAAGATGAGGGCAAGGTCTATTTTGTGCCAAAAACAATCGTTGGCGAAAAAGTACAAGTAAAGGTTGTAAAAGAAAAAAGCAACTTTTGTAATTGTAAACTTGAAACAGTTTTGACCGAGGACAAAAAAAGAATCAAACCTGTATGCAAGTATTTTGATATTTGTGGCGGTTGTCAGTTGCAACATCTTGGGTACACAGACCAGTTGCCTCAAAAGAGAATATCAACCCAAAATACAATTAACAAAATATCAAAACTAAATGTTGAGATTGATGACATTTTGCCAAGCGACAAAAATTATCATTATCGTAACAAAATGGTTTTTGCTTTTGATAAATTTTCAAACCTATGTATGCATGATGAAAGTGGCAAATTGTTTGAAGTAGATTTTTGCCATTTGGCTACTATGGGTATAAATAAGATTTTGTCTATAGTAGGGGATTTTGTAAAAAGTTCTAATCTCAAAGGTTATGACCCAATTACAAAAAAAGGTTTGCTTAGATACTTAGTTATAAGAGAACTAAATGATGAATTTTTGATAACGCTAGTTTGCACCAAGACTGAAGTTCCTGGCATTAAAAATTTGATAAAAGCCCTAGATGACAACTTCATTAAGTATGGACTTTTTGTAAATGTAAATACATCAAATAGCTCACTTATTTTGACCGAAAAATTTGTGCATATTTGTGGCCTAAAAAACTTAGTTGGAAAATATACTTGCAAAAATGGAAAGGTTATCAAATACCCAATTTCACCATTATCTTTTATGCAAGTAAATGACAACATAAAAGAAAAAATTTATGATATGGCACAAGAGACTTTGAAAGGTACAAAGTTAATTATCGACGCTTATAGCGGAGCAGGTCTTTTGACTGCGATTTTATCCCAAGTTGCAGACCAAGTGGTCGGAATAGAGATAGTTTCTCAAGCAACAAAAGACGCTGATGACCTTGCAAGAGCAAACAATATAACAAATATGAGAAATATAAATTCCGACTGTGTAGTCGGTATAGATAAAGCCCTAAACAAAGGCAAATTCGACGATTTTGCGATTGTGCTAGATCCCCCAAGAAAAGGTGCCGACCAAGTGGTCTTGGATAAAGTAATTTCGCTATCGCCAAACAAAATTATTTATATTTCTTGCAACCCTGCAACACTAGCAAGAGATCTTGTCACCTTGACAAAAAAATACAAAATTGCAAAAATACTTCCTTGTGATATGTTCCCAAATACATCTGAAGTTGAGACTTTTGTTGTTTTGGAAATAAAAAAATAATAGTGTATTTTGATGTGCAAAAAGGAGAAATATTTTGATAAAAAAAGCAACAAAAAAGGATATAAAAATATTGGCTTTACTTGCTATCAAGTTGTGGCCTGAGCACACCCTTGATGAACTAATTTCTGACTTTGAAAATTTGCTTTGTGATAGTAAATCAAAGTGCTTTATAAAATATCATGAAGGTAGCCCAGTTGGCTTTGCTCACTGCGGTCTTAGAAGTGATTATGTAGAAGGTACAACCTCATCGCCTGTTGGTTATCTTGAGGGGATATTTGTAGAGAGTACGTTTAGAAACTTGGGTTTTGCAAAGGAACTTATTGTAGCTTGTGAAGAGTGGGCAAAGCAAAAAGGGTGCAACGAATTTGCTAGTGACTGTGAGGCTTCAAATATTAATAGTTTGAATTTTCACCTTGCTGTTGGTTTTGAAAAAGCAAACGAAATTATCTGCTTTAGAAAATTAATAAAGTAGTTAATTATTTTGCTTTGTACTATATTTTTGATAAACTATAACATATAGGAGATAAATATATGAGGTTGAAAAAAATTTTATCAGCGATAATGGTTTGTGTTTTGTCATTATTTTTGGTGGCGTGTGGAAACAGCCCAAAAGAAAAAGTAGCAACCATAAATCCTGATGACGATATTATAATGACAATTTACGCCTACGATGGTGCGGGAGAAAGTAGATTTGGTCTTATGAATTTAGGCCATAGTTTTTTGTCTTTTGAAAACGTAACAGAAGAGAGTGTGATGATCGGAAATTATGAACTTGCAGCTGGAGATATTGTTACTATTAGCACTTGGTGTATATCAGACCATTTCGGAATTTGGTACAACACAGAAAGCAATTATATAAAGTATTATGACAAATACAACGGTAGATTTTCTGTTTCAGTTGGTTTAAAAAAAGATAGCCTTGATGACTTAAAAAAATACATGTCAAAAAATGATACTTGGCTACCTACAAAAAACTGCACTAATTTTTCAGTAGGACTATGGAATACATTATGTGCAAAAGGTGAGAGGCTAAAAACTCCTCTTATCTATACTCCGAGCGGACTAGTTAAAGATATCAAATCTTTTACAACCTTTGAAAAGAACAAGTCAATTACAGTAAGTGATAGATTTGGATATTTTGACAACAACAAAAACTTTATTCAATATGCCTTTGATAAGGCCATAGTGGAGGTGTAATATGCTAAAGAAAATTCTACTTATAACACTTTCTATAATAGATGCGCTTTTGTTATACTATGGCATCTGCCATATATCTGCAGGTCTAGATGCTCCAGTACTTATTGGGCCATCTGGAAATGCGTATTTTATGGGGCTTCATATTATGGGGTTTGTATTTATGGCTATATTTGCAGTTTTGCTTATTGTGATAATTATGATTGCTTTGTATATGAAACCAAAAGGAAAACAAAATGAAAAAAGTTAATATTGATGTTTATAATGAATATCTAAAAACAAAATCTGATCTTGATTTTTATTTTTCTATTATGTTTGAAAACCTAGATTATTTTACTGTAGCTGATGATTTTATTGTGATGAAAAAAGGTGAAAAGGTAGAGGTTATCGAAGATAAGTTTTCTTCTATAGAATTTATAACCTATGTGTATAAACCATTTTTTGATAGTCTAAAAGATAAAAAGCTTGTCGAAGGCGAAACTTTGGATAAAATGTTTGAATATACTTTTTCTAGAACTATAAGGGCTGCAAAAGATAATATCTATGTAATGATTCACGCAGGGTCAAAAGAACTTTTTGAAGGTCGCTTTGACGATGAGATTATAGAGAGAATAAACAAAAAAGCCTTTGAACTATTTTCTCAAATAGACAATAGCGTAGACAGAGAAGTATATTTTGAAATAGAGGCCCAAGTAAAACAATTTATAAAGGATTATGGTTTAGATGGCTAAAGAAGATTTAGAAAAAGAGCAAGTGACCGAAAATGATGAAATAACTACACAAAGAGAAACTTTTTGGAGTATCTTTAGTATATTGTCTGCGATAATCTATTCCGTATTTATATTTGTAGGTCTTGATTATACGGGTTCAAAGTCATTTGCTATTGTTTTGATTTGTTTTGAGGCTGCATATGTTATTTCACTTATATTTGTTATTGTTTTGTCCAAGGACAAATCAAAAAGGGCTTTGAGAATAAAAAATTATAAAAGTGCTGTGAAACTCTTGAAGGCTTTTTCGACTATTGTTTGTTTGGTGCTTTCTATCAGTGTTATTATCAATAGTGCAACATCTTTTGAGTGGTCAAACTTTTTGGACGTATGTTACAAATTATTTATGATACTTTTTTCTTTAATTTCAGTGGCTTTTTCGGTATGGTCCATTGTTTTTAGAAACAAGATAGAGCAAACCAAATCGCTTTTGAAAGAAAAACTAAAAGAAAATTGGGAAGATTCAAAAATAAAACGCTAAATTAATAGGGTTTTATTTTTTTATTTGCTATAATAAATCTAGGTGAAATATATGTTAGATAAGATAAAAGCAAACTTAAACGTAATAGTTTATTCTGTAGTAAACTTTTTGGTTGGGCTAATATGCCTACTTATAATCAAAAACCCAGTGCCTATTTCCATTGGTCCTAGATTTATCGTTGGTGAACTTGGTAGTAAATGGATACTCCTTTTATTTATCTTTTTAGGTTTAGCGCTTGGTTTTATTGGGCTTATTGGTAAACAATCAACTCCCGAACAAATTGCCTTTGCCCGTAAACGTCAAATAGGTATCAATGTTTTGATTGTTCTTTGGACAGCAATAACATTTTTCTTTTTGTGTATGTTTACAAGTTTGGATATTATCGGTAGTAGAGTAAAACTAAATATTGCTTCTATGCTAGTATGTTTGCTTGGCTCTGTACTTGCATTGTTTAGTAAATATTTTATAACCAAACAAAGCGAAGATGTGTATTACAACTATAGATTATCTCTAAGCGTATTTATTAGTGAGATTTGTGGCTGCGTTTTACTTGTTGTGGCTGCTATAAATATATTTATTGACAACTTATTCTTTATTTTGCCGCTAGTGGTAGTTTTTGGTCTTATTATTTATCTTGTGCCTTTGTTTGTGACAAAAGACCTAAAGAAAAAAGCCGAAGCTAAAATGAAAGCAACAGAAGAAGAAAATGCTGCAAGTGAAGAAAAAATCTTGAGCGCAGTAAACTTTGCTTCAGAGATGTCTTCTGTAAAAGATAAACCAAAGAAAACTAAAAAGCAAGAACCAACAGAAGAAGCTATAGAAGAAAAACCAGTTGAACTTGCCGAAGAAAAAGTAGTTTCTAAAACTAGAGCAAAGAAAGTAGCAAAACAAAACGCAACAAAAAATGCTCAAAAATCTAGTGGAAACAAAACTTCTTCTAAACAATCTACTACAAAGTCAAAAACAAAACAAAGTGCAAAAAAGACAACCAAGTCTAGTAGCAATTATAAAGGCACATCTAAAACAAAAAATATTAAAAAATAAAATTGACAATAAATAATCATTTTGATATTATTGTTACATAACCTATAAAGAGTGTGCGAGGGACAAGCCTTACGACCACACAGCAACCTGCTTTTTGCAAGGTGCTAATGCTTGTATGATGGGAAAAACTAAAGATAAAAAAGGTCCTATCATAAAGATAGGGCCTTTTTAGTTTCTCTTTTTAGGTTAATAGTAAAGTAAAAAGGGGAAAATAATATTATGGAAGAAATAATAACTAGTGAAAGTGTAGGTAGAGGTCACCCAGACAAAACTTGCGATATTATTGCAGATAGTTTTTTAGACGAGGCCTTGCGTCAAGACCCTTATAGTCAAATGGCGGTAGAGTGCGCCATAAAAGATGACTTATTGATGATTTATGGGGAGCAAACAACTAAAGCGATTATCGATTACGAAAAAATAGCAAAAGATGTGCTAAAAGATATCGGCTATACAAATGACTTTAGAATAATAAAGCAAATATCAATCCAATCACCAGAAATTAATAAGGCTGTAAACAAAACTAAATTTTGTGCCAATGACCAAGGCATAGTTTTTGGCTACGCTACAAACGAAAGTAGTGACTATATGCCACTTACTATATCACTTGCGCATGAACTTATGCGAAAATACGAAGAATACCAAAAGACAAACCCTCTATTTTTTGCCGATAGCAAAAGCCAAGTTTCTATAAAATATATAGATGGCAAACCGGCTGCTATCGATACAATTTTGCTATCTGTATCTCATAGTGAGATTTTGGGGCAAGAAGAAATATATGACCTTATAAAAACAAATGTTGTAGAAAAAGTTTTGCAAGATGTAACTATAGACAAATCAAAATACAATTTAATTATTAATCCAAGCGGCAAATTTACTATTTGGGGTAGTTTTGGTGATAGTGGTTGTGTAGGAAGAAAGATTGTTGTAGATACCTATGGTGGAGTAGGAAAAGTAGGCGGGGGTTGTTTTAGCTCAAAAAATGCAACCAAAGTTGATAGATCTGGAGCGTATTTTGCAAGATATGTAGCAAAAAACATCGTAGCACACAATTTAGCCGATAAGTGCGAAATCGGTATAAGTTTTGGCATAGGGCTTGAATATCCTATCAGTTTGAGCCTAGAAACTTTTGGTACAGAAAAGGTCCCTAAAGAAAAAATATATAAGTTTATAAAAGATAACTTTGATTTGTCTGTAGATAATATGCTCAAAGAGTTAGACCTTTTAAAACCAATCTTTGCAAAAACCGCATGTTATGGACACTTTGGCAATTCTGATTTTAGTTGGGAAAAAATAAAAGAGTGCAAAATCTAAAATAAATTTGATGCTGCAACTAAAAATGTTTAAAAATCGCACAAAAAATAACAAAAAACATTGACTTTTGTTTTTATAAGTTATATAATACAAAAGTCAATCGATATGGACGACTAGCTCAGTTGGTAGAGCAACTGACTCTTAATCAGTGGGTCCAGGGTTCGAGTCCCTGGTCGTCCACCAAAATGAATTGTATTCCAGTAAGGAATACAATTTTTTTCTAAAGAAATTACTAGCTTTGTTCTAAAAGGGTAATAACAATTTGAAAACATAGACAAATTATGTAAAAGTAAGTGATTTGCCTAGCGCTTTAAAAATATTGGTGCAAACAATTATAACTAATATTTTTGTTTATTTAATAGCTCTAATATTATTCTTATG
>JAZUBK010000022.1:0-13082 GCA_045638465.1 Clostridia bacterium
TATTTACTTCATAGTGAAGTGTATAGCTTATGTAACTATCTGTTTCGTTATCATAAATATCAAGAAGTGATACACTATAATTTAGGTTTGTATCAATAGATCTTGCTATATCGATTATATCTTTATATAGCTTTCCTCTAGGAATAAGGAAATTAAAATCTAACTTTGTAGTTGGGAACTTACTAATCTTTTCAAATTTATTTTCAAATGTTTTTGCACCTAAAACTCTTGAGATGTTTAGTTCGCAAACTGCAATGCCAGAACCTTTTTCTATATTGTTTACTACATTTGGATGTAGAAGGTTGATATTACCTACTACTTGACCATCTACTTTTACTTCGTAGAAGTTAACTGGGTGGTAGTAATCTTCTGTAGGATCTGTAACATCTAGGCTAAATTCTACGTTGATAACGTTATTGAAGATATACTCTATCATTTCTTTTAGATTTAGAAGTAGTTTGTTTTGATCTTGATCTCTGTTGTACAAAACAATTCCTAAAGATTTTGTTTCATCAGCATAGCCGTTATCCAACATATTTTTTACAACTCTACCGATTTCAAACACACCAACACTATTCATAAAGTTTTTATTATCCATTACTACTTTCAAAAGTGATGGGATCATAGTTGCTCTAATCTTGTCATTTTCTTTATTAATTGAGTTTACACAACTAATAACTGATTTTGGCTCAATTCCAAGATTTTGGTTTGTGGCAGTGTCATACCAAATATAACTATGAATTTCGTTTAGATTATATCTATTTGCTAAGGCGTATTTGATATCATATTCTGCTGCAACTACTCTATCTAGTTTTGTTGGTAGAAGTGGTTGGTTAATAGTTTGAGGTTTAATATTGTCATAACCATAAACTCTTGTTATTTCTTCTATGATATCGGCTTTGCCATTGATGTCTTTTGTTGCTCTAAATGATGGAACTTTGACAGTGAATTTATCACCAGTTTTTGTAACATCGAATTCTAGGCTTTTCAAAATATCCAAAATTTTATCATCAGGAATAGAGATACCGATATATCTATCGATATACTTTCTGTCAAGTTCGATAGTTAGTTTTGGATAATGATAGTTGTAACTATCTGCAATGTTGCTTGATACTTTAGCGCCAGTATCTTCTTGTCTAACTAAATGAACATAACGAAGAAGTGCTGTGTATGCTAGTTCTGGGTCAAGTGATTTTTCGTATCTGCTACTAGCCTCTGTTCTCATACCCAAAGAAACAGCAGTCTTTCTAACAACCGCCCCATCAAAAGTTGCGCTTTCGATAAGTACAGATGTTGTATCGTCAGTGATTTCGCTATTTTCTCCACCCATTACACCAGCAATAGCAACTGGGCTACCGTTAGTTGCGATAACCATTGTTCCTTCTTTTAGTGTTCTATCATTGCTATCTAATGTCTTAAATGGTGTTTCGTCTTTTACATTATATACTTCTATTGATTTTACAATACTATTGTCAAACGCATGCATAGGTTGGCCAAGCTCTAACATAATGTAGTTTGTAATGTCAGCAAGTAGGTTTATACCACGCATACCGCAGTAGTATAGTCTAATTTGCATATTTTTGTTAGAAGTTTTCTTTGTGATATTTTCTACAGTTGCACAAGTATATCTATAGCAATTATCTGTTGTTACAGAAACTTTTGGTGTAGGTTTACCCTTAAAATCATCTAGACTTGCAAGTGCTAAAGGTTTTAACTTTCTACCAGTCAAAGCTGCGATTTCTCTTGCGATACCATAGTGACCCCAAAGATCAGGACGATTAGTCAATGATTTGTTATCTACTTCAAAAATGATGTCGTCTATATCTAGAATAGTTTTTACATCTACACCAATTGGTGTATCTGCTGGAAAATCAATAATACCATTATGGTCATCAGAAATTCCAAGTTCGTGTTCGCTACAGCACATACCATAGCTGTCGCAACCACCAAGAGTTGCTTTACCGATAGTAAAACCACCAACATTTGCTCCCATAGTAGCAAGAGCGGTAATCATACCCTCTCTTACGTTAGGTGCACCACAAACAATATTGTGTACTTTGTCGCCAGTGTCTACTTCTAGCAAGTGAAGTTTTTTGCTATTTGGGTGATTTGCTACAGACAAAATTTTTGCTGTATAAATACCGCTAATTTCTTTACCCTTATACTCTATTCCTTCAACTTCGGCGCAAGAAAGAGTAAATTTATTAATAAGACCTTCAATATCAATTCCATCAAGGTCTACAAAATCTTTAATCCAATTTATTGAAATATACATTTGTCAATTTCTCCTTACTTTAGTTTTGCTTGTTTTAGGGCTTTGATGTTGCCACTATTTAATAATCTAATATCATTAATCTCATAAGTCATCATAGCAAGTCTAGTAAAGCCTAAACCAAAAGCAAAGCCTTGGTATTCTTCTGGATCAATTCCACCCATCTCAAGAACTTTTGGGTGAATCATACCGCATGGGCAAAGTTCAATCCAGCCACCGTTTTTGCAAACTCTACAACCTTTGCCACCGCAATATGGACATGAGCAGTCTAGTTCAAATCCTGGTTCGACAAATGGGAAAAAGCCTGGACGAAGTCTTACTTGAACTTCTTTACCAAAAACATTTGTAAGCATCTCTTTCATAAAGTAAATAAGGTTAGAAATACTAACATCTTTGTCGATCATCATACCTTCTAGTTGGAAGAAAGTATTTTCATGGGTTGCATCAAGTTCTTCATTTCTAAAGCATCTTCCTGGGAAGATAGCCTTTAGTGGAGCGCCATATTTTCTCATAATTCTGTTTTGAGCAGCAGATGTATGAGTTTTCAAAAGTTGACCGTTGCTAAGGTAGAATGTATCTTGCATATCTCTTGCTGGGTGATTCTTTGGAACGTTAACCGCCTCAAAGTTGTTATACTCTGTTTCGATTTCGTTTCCGTCTTCTACTGCAAATCCCATACTTCTAAAAATCTCAATTATCTTATTTTGGATAACTGTGATTGGGTGAAGGCTACCTGTGTTTTCTGTAGAAGGAATAGTAAGGTCAATAGCTTTTGTATTTTTAAGCTCTTTCTCTATTCTTTCTTTTTCTAGTTTGTCGCCAGTTTCTTTTAGCAATGTAGAAATAACTTGTTTAGCCTCATTTACTTCTTTACCAAACTCTTTGCGTTCGTCGTTTGAAAGGTCCTTCATTATCTTCATAATAGTGGTCAAAAGACCTTGTTTGCCAACATACTTATTGTATAATTCAGACAAAGCTTGACTATCACAAGCATTAGGAATTTCTACTTTTGCACTTTCTAAAATGTTATAAAGTTCTGCGTTCATAATTTTCTCCTTTAATAAAAAAACTCCGCCCTAACAATAGGACGGAGCGAAATTTCCGTGGTACCACCTAAATTATAGCAAAAATGCTATCACTTATTATGTTATAACGTAACAACCGTCTACTCTTACTTAAAACAACAAATGATGTCGCTTTGTTCCGAAAGAAGCTAAAAAGTGAATTCGTGCAAAGTTTTTATAAGTGATCTTTCAGCCGCCGAATCACTCTCTCTAAATAAAAGTTCTTTTGCAGTACTTGTCTTTTATCATCGCCAAATATTAACAAGTTAAATGTTAACACCAAGCAGAAATAAAGTCAAGCACTTTTTCCTTTTATGGAATCAAATTCATCATTTCGTCTAAATTATCAGAGTTTAAATATACTTCAGGCACTTTGCCAACTATAATGCTTTCACAAATTAAAAACTGGGACGTATTTTTCACATTTTTTGAAGACACAGGCAAAATCACACTAACAGAAGAATTAACATTAACATATATCTTATGGTTAGTTTGATTAATACCCGCTTGGCTAAATTCCGACTTAAAATGGCAACTTATTGCACCAATAGGAAACAATTTAATTCTTATTTCCGGTCCCTTACCCATAAATATTGGTATTCCTAGCAAAGTTCCTATAGGTATGCCTATTCCTTGTTCACCTATTATGTCTAATTTGCTCTGACTGGTTGCAACCAAATCACGTGTTAGTTTATTAATAACCAAAGAGTGTGCTTGTATATATGATATGTTGCCCTCATCATCGCTTTTTATTTCCATTATATCATCATAGGTATATCCCTCGCACAACACCTCGGTTACCGCCATATTTATTGCTTTTGTGGCAAGAGATTTTACTTTTGCCTTGCCAATAGATACAATAATCGGATTGATAACTCTTGTAATATACCCCACAACAAAAACAGCAATAACAATTACTACAGTTATAAAGCCCCAAAACCCTCTTTTTTTGAGCCAAGACTTTCGTTTGTATTTTGGTATTGTTTGCATAGTATTTCGCTTCATAATAAATTATATGAAAGCGGCTTTTTTAAAATAACTAACTCTTTTTACTATGGCTTTTGAATATAAGCGCAAATAAATAAGCAAAGCCAACAGCTGCGGCAACCCCTGCAGCCGTTGCAGATAAACCACCTTTTATAATTCCAAGTATTCCCTCAGTTTTTGCACCTGCAATAGCTCCTTTAGCTAAAGCACTACCAAAACCAATAATCGGCACCGTAATTCCTGCCTTTGCAAAATTTGCTATCGGCTCAAAAATACCTATAGCCTCCAAAAACACACCAATAAGCAAAAAGAGTACAAGAATTCTTGCCGACGTCATACGTGTTCTTATTATAAGAATTTGCGCAAGTAAACAAACTATTCCACCTATTCCAAAAACAATAAGATAATCTAAAAACATATTACATTCCTTTTTCTACAACTACCGCATGAGCAATACCAGGTATAGTTTCCCCCTGAAAAGACGATGTAGTACTAAGCAAAGCCCCTGTCGACATAAGTATAACTTTTTTGTAACTACCATCTGTTAATTTGTCAAAAATATACGAATTCATAACAGTAGCACTACAACCGCAACCACTACCACCCATAAAGGCCTTTTGTGTATCCGAAAAAATCACTTGTCCGCAATCAAAGTAATTTTCGTCTACCTTATAACCTCTTTGCTCCAAAAGGTCAATAAGAAGTTCACCACCAAGTTTGCCTAAGTCACCAGTTACTATCAGGTCATAATCTGATGGCTTCGTCTTTGTATCTGCAAATAATTTACACAAAGTATCTGCGGCAGCAGGTGCCATAGCAGCACCCATATTATTCATATCATTTATGCCAAAATCTACAACTCTGCCAATCGTCGCCATAACTACTTTATGGCCTTTACCAGACTGCGATAAAATACCGCACCCCGATCCTGTGACCGTCCATTGAGCCGTAGGCGGCCGTTGACAGCCCAGCTCTAATGGATAACGGAATTGTCTTTCGGCCGTTGAAAAGTGACTACTTGTGCTACACGCGACATTTTTGGCGAAGTTTCCTGATATCAAACACGATCCAACTATTAAACTTTCTGTCATAGTAGAACACGCCCCAAACATACCTAAAAATCCTGTGCCAAATTGCCTAGCGCTAAAACTTGCCGAAATAATTTGGTTTAGCAAATCCCCCGCAACTAATACATCAATATCTGTACTTATAAGCCCCGCCTTTGCTGTTGCACCAGATATTGCCTGTTCCATCATTTTTCTTTCAGCCTTTTCATAGGTCTTTTCGTTAAAACTATCAGTTTTCAATATATAGTCAAAATATTTTGCAATGGGCCCATGTCCTTCTTTTGGCCCAACTATAGCATACCCCGCCCTCCAAATTGGTGGCTGCGGAAAAGTAATTGTATACTCACCTATTCTATTCATAATAAAACTCCACAATATTTCTGCAAATATACTTAGATTATTTCAAAAAGCAAAAAAAATATACCTTATTTTATACTAAAGGTACATTTTAATCAAATTATAAAAAATCAGCCTAATGTCTAGACTGATTTTATTATTTTATATTGCAACGATTATGTTTGCGTAGTTTTTCCAAATGTCAGCAGTTTTGTATGCATCCAAACTTTCCTCAGGAACTTTAATTTCTTTTATATATGAGCTAAAAGTATCTTTTGAAATAGACGGTGGAACAATAGCCTCTATAGTAATGCTTGTTAAACTAGAACAACCAGTAAAAGCATAACCTCCAATAGTGTCTACAGTGTCTGGAACAACAATATTTGTTATTTTTGAGCAATTTACAAACGCAAACATACCAATAAATGTTGTGCCTTGTGGTATTTGAAAGTTAGTTAGATTTTGGCAGCCAAAGAATGCTCCGCTATTAATTGTTCCGTCAAAATTACTAGTTTTTATGGTTACAGTAGTCAATGAAGTACAACCATCAAACATATAACTTTCAATATCTGTTATATTAACCCCTAACTCTACGGTTTTAAGATCCTCACAGTCTGCAAAAGAATGCCAAAATATTGTTTTTACACTATCAGGAATAATTATATTTTCAATTCCACTACCAACAAAAGTATATTCGCCTATGTATTCAACCGAATTTGGAATAGTAATTGATTTTAATGAGGTACATTTAGAAAAAGACCTATCACCAATTTGAATTATACTATTTGGTATAGTAATAGAATTTAGTGCAGTACAATCAGCAAAAGCCCCAAAAATCATCTTACAATTTTCGCTTATTGTATAAGTTTTCAGTGTTTTATCTTCTACACCCCACATCAAAGTATATGGGTTTACTTCGTTACCAAGATATCTTCCGCCATTATAAACGTTATAATTTAGAAAATCACACCCTTCAAAAGCCGAAAACTCAATGCATCTAATTGTAGAAGGAATTTTCATATTTTTTATACTTACACAGTTATTAAATGAATATTGTGCGATACGAGTTACACCTTCTGCAAATTCAACATCAGACTCTAAAACTTTACAGCCCGAAAAAGCACTATTATTAATAAATCTCAACTTGCCTAAAAATACACTTTTCAACTTTTCGCAACCAGAAAAACCTGAAGCATCAACAGATGTTATGCCTCGAGCGGTATAAACAGAAACCAAATTTTTACAATTAGAAAAAGCGCCTAAACCAATTTCAGTTAGGTTCTCTCCAGATACTGTTTCAAGAGCAGTACAATCAGAAAAAGTACTCAACCCTGTAGAGGTAATGCCTTTGCCAAGTTCTACGGTTTTTAGAGTTGTATTATTTTGGAAGGTAAATAAGCCTAGATTTACCAAATCATCATGAACTATAAGGCTTGTTATATCACCTTCAAATATTCCTGTCGCATTTAGATTTGGTGAAATACCAACCACAGTTTGGCCCCCTAAAGTTTGAGGAATTACAATATCAGAAGAAGCCCCATCTGGAAGTACAAATGACTTAATAAGAGAAATACCCACATCTTCAAACTTTTTGTATGTATATCCGTCTTCTGCTCCTTCTACGCCATCTTCTGATGTAAATACCGCCTCATACATATCAGCATTATCCATTATTTCATATTCGTACAACATAGACTTATTCAAAATAGCCTTAATTGTTGTAAGTAGCCCAGGCATAGCTTCATCTGATTGCTTCAGTTCTTCTTCGCTTACTGTAGACATAAAATCAACGGTTTTTTGATAAAGAATATCATTATTATATATTGCACTATAATCAATAAAAGTATCTATATAATCAAACATTATATTGTTCATTTCTTCTTGCTCGATACCTAAATCTCCGTCCAACATATATATCATGAATATCATAATTTGACCAGAATTTGATGCAGTATTTATCTTTTCAAATTTACCTGTCCTCAAATTTCTAATGCCTACAAACTTTGCATCGTCTTTCTTTTCTATCTCAAAAGATATGACATCACCTTCGATAGTAGAATTAACAACATTACCAAGCTCTTCATCAGAACTAACAATAAAATCTTCATCACCATCACTTGCTGGTTTTTCGTCAGTCAAATTGATTAAACAATCAAAGTCATAATCATATATTGCATAGTTTTCTTTGTCAAAACTAAAAGAAAGTTCAAAAGTTGTCCAATTATTTCTAGTTATCTCTATAGCATCACCATTATAACCTACAAAATTATGAGTTAATTTTTTATCTACTCTATAGTTATATTTTGCGTTGTCATCAAAATACACATACAAAGATTCTGTATCACTCAAGTTCTCTACAAAAAAAGTTATAACTATATCTTTTGCCTTTTTAAAAGACAACTTCAAATCTGACCAAGAGTTTATATCACTTTTTGTTGGTTGTTCGGTTTTTGACCATCTCAAAGGTTTAAGAGATGTTGTTTCTACAGCCCCTGAAATACTTGCGCTCACTTTGGCATTAACATCCGAGATCTCAAATGAAACTCTGCCATCTATAGAAATCTTTTTTGATATCGCACCAAAAATTACGGTAAACATCATACCGATAGTTAACAAACTAGCCAAGATTAAAGAAAGCCATTTTGATTTTATACTCATAATTTTCTCCTTTGTAAAACTAGTAATAATTTGTCATTTCTAGTAATATTTTATCAAATTATTAATAAAAAACCAAATGTATTTATCTATATATTGAAGCAACATTATTTACTTATATTCTATAAGTATGTTCTAACTCTTCAACAAAAATCAAAACAAACCAATTATATAATGTATAATTCCTACAAGAATCGAAGACGATATACCCGTAACAATTACTGGACCTGCTACAGAAAACATCTTGACACACATGCCAAAGATCCAACCTTCATTTTTAAACTCAATAGCAGGAGATGCAATAGAATTAGAAAAACCAGTTATCGGAACAATGGACCCTGCCCCAGCAAAAGCACCAATGCGATCATATACCCCCAAACCTGTCAAAAATGATGCCAAAAAGATAAGTATAACCGAAGTATATACACTTGCTGTTTCAAGAGACATCTTATCAAATATTGCCATTAGACTATCAGTTATTCCTTGCCCTATACAACAAATAAGTCCCCCAACCAAAAAAGCATACAAAAGCGACGGAAAAGGCTTTGTTTGTGGTAGCCTTTTTTCTACATAATCAATATATTTTTTATTCCTTGTAACATTATCCATAATATCACCTCAAAAATGATTTTTCCCAAAAAAAAATATTTTTAAGCAAAAAGATGTAATATTTTTTTATTTTCCACTCAAACTAAAAATATCAAAGACAATTTTGGAGGAAAATATGAAAAAACTTTTTATACCACTATCACTTATGGCACTTACCATGGCAACAGGTTGCTCAATGACAAAAAATAATAATGCAGATATAACAAAAGAACTATCAACCAACATCTCAGAGCTTATAGAAACGACTAAAAAAGTAAAAAACATCGACGAAACAAAACTTATGATTGATGATCTTGGCAGTCAAACAGATGCAAACAAAGACTATAAAACTAGCGAAAAAGTAAAAAATTCTTATAAAGCAAAAGTAATCAGAAAGTTAACGCAAGACAATCAAACTCAAAACTCAAACTATTACAAACAAAAAGTCTTTCGCAATACAAACAACAACAACAATTCTGGTCCACTTTATACACGATTTAGGGGCAAAACAATCGCTAATCAACAAAATAATAGCCAAAATTTAACATCAGAAAGTAACAAAAATATCACTAATAATTCAAACACAATAAATAAAAATGTTTACACCAACAGCTCAAATCAAACAACATCTAAAACAGAAAACACATATGTTACTGATTCTGGCAAAGTATCAGATAGATATTACACCTCAAGATATACTCCTAGATTTTCAAGCAATGAAATTGATAACAATTTGATGCTTACAAACTATATCGAAAAGATACAAGACTTATATGCTATTTGCAATGATACCTGCGCAGCATCATATGATTTAGAATCTTTGAAAAGTGAACTAATCAACACATGTAACAATTGCAACAGATTGCTTGGCAAAGTAAAAAATGGCGAAGTAAAACTAAGCAGCCAACAAATCAAAACTTTGGGTGAATACAACAAAACACTTCAAAGTTGCATCAATGATCTAAATAAGTGCAAAGATTGTAGCGAAGATGTCAATATTATAAATACTCTAAAAGGCAACTTCTCTAACAATTGCGACTCTTTAGTTGCAAAATATCTAAAAGTACTAAACAATCTAGATACAAATGGTAGTTTGTGCAATAACGCACAATGTACCGTTGCTGAAATTAATAATTATATTTCTAGTATTTGTGGTGAAAATGTTAAAAATTATACAAATAGATATAAGTTTGATGATTATGAAATTGATAAGGAATTTTTGATTGACCAAAATACAAAACCTCAAGAAAAAACATCAAACACAACCCCTACCACACCAATTCAAAATCAAACAAACACTCAAAATAAAACCCAAAATACCACTACAAACAGCACTACAACACAAAATGCCACAACTACACCTACTAATTCAACAACCGTTAAAACGCAAAATTACGTTTCTTATCCAGTAAAAAATATCCAACAACCTACTAGCCAAAATAAAGGCCAAAATGCCGCCCAGCCAGTTGTAAACACACAAACTCAAGCTGATACACAAACAGGCCTTACAGCGCAAAATAACAGCTCTCAAAACCAAAATAATCAAGTGTCTCTTGCACCAAAAGACCACACAACATACCCTATGCAAAATCCAAACAATTCTGATAGATTAGCGGCTCAATCTTCACAAAACACACCTAACACTAATTTACCAAATAAGCAATTTGACACACCAAACAGACATCCTTTAACAAAAGACATTAAACAAAATCCAAATAAACAAACTGTTGGCGTAAATACCCAAAACAATTCTTTTGCCTCACAAAGCAACGAAAGTGCAAAAGAAATCGTAACTTATAATAATAGGCATAATGTTGTTCTTAACACTTCTACACCTGCCCCAAAAAGCAGTTTTCACAAAGTAACAAATACTGCAAATGGCGAAAATAAAACAACCGATTATCGAACAGATCACAAGAAAATAACTCAAACACCTAGCTTTACTAACTCAACTTTATTTATGGGCCCACAACATGTAAGAGCAAATAACAGTATTATGACTTTGGAAGAAATATAAAAAAATAAAAGGCGCTATATAATAGTGCCTTTTTACTTTGCTCTTTGCCTCAATTTACCAAGAATCCGATTTTCTATCCTACTTACCTGCACTTGCGATACACCTAGCATATTTGCGACTTCGCTTTGCGTTTTTTCTCTAAAATACCTAAGTATAATTATCTTTCTATCTTTTTCCGAAAGTTGCATAAGCAGATCTTTTATAAGTATTACGTTTGTAATATCCCCCTCATCTTCTGCCACGACCCTATCTATAACTTCAAGACCCGATCCTCCATTATCAATCTGCTGATGTAATGATACTGGCATACGCGCAGACTCTAGGGTAAAAATAACTTCCTGCTCATCTATGTTAAATAAAGTTGCAAGTTCGGATATAGTTGGCGGCGGAAGATTATTTACCTTTCGCTGATCAAAAACTTTTTGCATCTGAAAGTAAAGCCCTTTTATCGCGCGAGAAACTTTTATAGAGCCATCATCTCTCAAAAACCTCTTTATCTCTCCCACAATCATAGGCACAGCGTAGGTCGAAAATTTGACATTAAAGGCCTCATCAAAGTTGTTTATCGCCTTCAAAAAGCCCAAGCAACCTAACTGGTACAAGTCATCATATTCTACACCTTTATTCAAGTACCTTTTAACTATACTCTTTACTAAGGGGGCATTGTTTTCTATCAAAATAGCTTTAGCCTCATTATCGCCTTGCTTTGCTCTTTCTATATATAATATAGTACTATCATGGTCAAGCATCGTCTACCCCCTTTTTAAGCATTGACTACTTGTTCCCTTGCAAAAACTTTTCTCATCTTTACTGTTATTCCCTTATTTTCATTTTTTATTACATCAAGGCTAGACATAAAACTTTCCATTACAGTAAATCCCATGCCACTTCGCTCATCATTTGGCTTTGTAGTAAAAAACGGTTCTTTTGCTCTACTTATATCTTCAATACCCACCCCTTCATCACTGATTGTGATATCTATATAATCTATATACAAATCAACCTTTAACGTTATATATCCAGGATTTTTTGGATATGCATGTACAACACAATTTGTTACCGCCTCTGATACAGCAGTTTTTATATCAGTTAATTCGTCTACACTAGGATTTGCTCCTAAACAAAATCCTACCACACAACTTCTAGCAAAAGCCTCATTTTCTGATATTGATAAAAATTTCAATTCCATTTCGTTTATTTTTTTCATAAATAATCTCCTCAACTTATTTTTGGCATAATTTCATATAAGCCAGTTAATTTAAAAATCTTTTCAGCGTGATATGAAGGGTTTGCAATAAATATCCCTACACCTTTTTGTTTCATTTTTTTGTATCTACCTATCAAAACCCCTATTCCTGTGCTATCCATAAACTCAAGACTAGACAAATCCATAATAATTTGCCTAAAGTTATCTCCCGCAAATAGCTTATCCAAAACCCCCGTGGTATACTTTGCAGTGTGTTCGTCAAGTTCCCCCTCTAACACCACATACAAAACATTATTATATAACCTGTTTTTTATCTGCATATTTTTCTCCTTTTGCTACTAAAATTTTATATTAATATAAAAAAAATATTTTTTCTAATATTGCCAAAATATAAAAAATATTGTAAAAAACGCCTATTTTAGGCCTATTTTAAGGCAAAAAATATATTAAAAAAATTTTTCAAAAAAATATAAAAAATAATTAAAAAATTGTTGACTTTTATTCTCAGATATTGTATTATGTAATAGTCAATCGGTTCGCCGGGGTGTAGCGCAGTTGGTAGCGCACGTGGTTTGGGACCATGGGGCCGGGAGTTCGAGTCTCTTCACCCCGACCAATAAATTGACAAACAAATGAAATGGTGCTAACATATGCGGGCCTTTAGCTCAGTTGGTTAGAGCAACCGGCTCATAACCGGTCGGTCCGGGGTTCAAGTCCCTGAAGGCCCACCAATATTATTTTAAGCATTATGGCCCGGTAGCTCAGCTGGTTAGAGCGCTAGCCTGTCACGCTAGAGGTCGTGGGTTCGAGCCCCATCCGGGTCGCCAACAGAAACCACTTTTATCTGATAGATGAAAGTGGTTTTTGTTCAATAGTTTAAAGGAGAGCG
>JAZUBK010000023.1:0-13689 GCA_045638465.1 Clostridia bacterium
ACTTCCATTTCTACTAATTCTAATAATTCTGGATCATCAACCATGTCACATTTATTCATAAATACAGTAATGTATTTAACACCAACTTGATTAGCAAGTAAGATGTGTTCTCTTGTTTGTGGCATAGGACCATCAGCAGAAGAAACAACAAGGATAGCACCGTCCATTTGAGCAGCACCAGTGATCATGTTTTTAACATAGTCAGCGTGTCCTGGGCAGTCAACGTGAGCGTAGTGACGAGATTCTGTTTGATATTCAACGTGAGATGTGTTGATTGTGATACCTCTAGCTCTTTCTTCTGGAGCCTTATCGATATCTTCGTATTTCATTTTTTCTGCATAACCCTTAGCTGATGCATACATAGTAATAGCAGCTGTAAGAGTTGTTTTACCATGGTCAACGTGTCCGATTGTACCAATGTTTACGTGTGGCTTGCTTCTATCAAATTTAGCTTTTGCCATAATTAGTAATCCTCCTAAAAATATAAAATAATTGTCTTTTTTTAATTATTTGCTTTGCAAACTTTAATTAAACATAGGTATTATACCAAATTTAATTATATTTGCAAAGCATTTTGATTAGATTTTTTTGTCTTATTTAATTAAGCTTTTTTAGCTCTTTCGCCAACGATTTTGTCAGCTACAAATTTTGGGACTTCTGCATAGTGTGAGAATTCCATGTTGAAGATACCTCTACCTTGAGTTGAAGAACGTAGGTCAGTTGCATAACCAAACATTTCTGATAGTGGAACTTCTGCATTGATAATAGTGTTACCAAATGCGTTTTCAGTACCTTGTAGCATACCTCTACGGCTTGTTAGGTTACCCATAACGTTACCTAGGTATTCATCTGGAAGTTCTACTTGAACTTTCATGATAGGTTCCATAAGTACTGGATCTGCCTTTTTAGCAGCTTCTTTAAATGCCATAGATCCTGCGATCTTGAAGGCCATTTCTGAAGAGTCAACATCGTGGTAAGAACCATCAAATACTGTAACTTTGAAGTCTACAGTTTCGTATCCAGCTACAACACCATTTTGTTTTGCTTCTTGGATACCATTGTTGATAGGTTGGATATATTCTTTTGGAATAGCACCACCAACGATTTTGTCTTCGAATTGATAACCAGTTCCTGCTGGAAGTGGCTCAAGTTTAATCCAACAGTGACCATATTGACCTTTACCACCAGATTGACGGATGAATTTACCTTCAGCCTCAACTGTTTTTCTTACTGTTTCTCTGTAAGAAACTTGTGGAGCACCAACATTAGCCTCTACTTTGAATTCTCTTCTTAGTCTATCTACGATGATGTCTAGGTGAAGCTCACCCATACCAGCGATGATAGTTTGACCAGTTTCTTGGTCTGTATATGTTTTGAAAGTTGGGTCTTCTTCAGCAAGTTTGATAAGAGCGTTAACCATCTTCTCTTGACTAGCTTTTGAAGTTGGTTCGATAGCTACTTTAATAACTGGTTCTGGGAATTCCATACTTTCAAGTAGGATTGCGTTGTTTTCTGCACATAGTGTATCACCAGTAGTTGTATCTTTTAGACCAACGATAGCTGCGATATCACCAGCGTATAGTTCATCAACGTCTTCTCTGTTGTTTGCGTGCATTTTTAGCAAACGACCGATTCTTTCTTTAGAATCTTTTGTTGAGTTATAAACATATGTACCAGTTTTTAGTACACCGCTATAAACTCTAAAGAATGTGATTTTACCTACATATGGGTCAGTTGCAACTTTAAATGCAAGACCAGCAAATGGGGCTTTGTCATCAGAGATTCTTTCTTCTTCTGTTTCTGTTCCAGGGATAGTACCTTTGATTGCAGGAACGTCTACTGGAGATGGCATATAGTCAACTACAGCATCAAGAAGTTTTTGAACACCTTTGTTTTTGAAAGATGTACCGCAACATACAGGAGTCATTTGTAGAGCAAGAGTTGCTTTACGGATACCTGTTTTGATTTCGTCGATTGTTAGTTCTTCACCGTTGAAGAATTTTTCAAGCAAAGCATCATCAGTTTCAGCTACACATTCGATAAGGTTTTGTCTATATTCGTTAGCTTTATCGATCATATCAGCTGGAATATCTGTTACTTCGAAATCTTTACCCATATCGTCTTTGTAGATAGTTGCGTTCATTTCTACTAGGTCAATAACACCTTTAAATGTGCTTGACTCGCCGATAGGTAATTGAATAGGAACAGCGTTAGTCTTTAGTCTATCTTTCATCATGTTAACTACTCTATAGAAGTTAGCATCGTTGATATCCATTTTGTTAACGTAAGCCATTCTTGGAACATGATATTTGTTAGCTTGTTTCCAAACTGTTTCAGTTTGAGGTTGAACACCACCACGAGCACAAAGAACAGTAACAGCACCGTCAAGTACTTTCAAGCTTCTTTCTACTTCAACTGTGAAGTCAACGTGTCCTGGAGTATCGATGATGTTGATACAGTGACCTTTCCATTGAGCAGTTGTAGCAGCAGAAGTAATTGTAATACCTCTTTCTTGCTCTTGAACCATCCAGTCCATAGTAGCGCCGCCATCGTGTGTTTCACCAATTTTGTGAACACGGCCTGTGTAATACAAAATTCTTTCTGTAGTTGTTGTTTTACCAGCGTCGATGTGAGCCATAATACCAATGTTTCTATATTTTTCGATTGGGAATAATCTTGGCATGGTTTTCTCCTTAATTTATTTTGTTTAGTAATTATATTACCATTTGTAGTGAGCGAAAGCTTTGTTAGCTTCTGCCATTCTATGCATTTCGTCTCTTCTCTTTACAGCGCCACCAGCATTGTTATAAGCATCAAGAAGTTCTGAAGCAAGTTTCTTGTTCATTTCTTTCTCGCCGCCTCTTTTTCTAGCGAACATAACAATCCATCTAATAGCTAGTGTTTGTCTTCTGTCAGGTCTGATTTCCATTGGTACTTGGTATGTAGCACCACCAACTCTACGAGCTTTAGTTTCAAGCAATGGTTTTACGTTTTCGATAGCTTGAGTAAAAACTGTCATAGCATCTTCGCCTGTTTTTTCTTTTAAAATATTAAAAGCATCATAAACGATGTTTTGTGCAATTCCTCTTTTGCCGTCTACCATAACTTGGTTGATAAGTTTAGTTACAACTGTTGAGTTATAAATTGGATCTGGCAAAACTTCTCTTTTTACAGAGCACTTTCTTCTTGGCATAATTTCCTCCTTTATAGTTTCAAAAAGTTCATCCAAAAGTTATTTGGAAGATAGATTACTTAGGTTTTTTAGCACCGTACTTAGAACGAGCTTGTTTTCTCTTAGCAACCCCGGCAGTATCAAGTGTTCCACGAATAATGTGATAACGAACACCTGGCAAGTCTTTAACCTTACCACCACGGATCAAAACAACACTGTGTTCTTGTAGGTTGTGACCTTCGCCTGGAATGTATGAAGTACCTTCTGCACCAGATGATAGTCTTACTCTTGCAATTTTTCTCAAAGCTGAGTTAGGCTTTTTAGGTGAAGTAGTTGTAACAGATAGGCAAACACCTCTTTTTTGAGGACATTCGTTAAGGATAGGTGATTGAGATTTTTTCTCTACCTTTGTTCTTCCGTGTCTAACTAATTGGTTAATTGTAGGCATACTGTTTCCTCCTTTCTAGATTTTTGGTGAACTTTCTAATATATAAATCAGGAAGTTCCTGAAATAGTCGCAAACTATTTCAAAATACCGACCACCGCACAAGATACCTCAAGACAGGTAAGTTTACCAAGGTCTTGTTTGGTAAATGCTCTCTTAACAGAAATGTTGTTAGTAGAGCATTCTGTTAGAATTACCTTCTCAAGTGAGCTATCGATATTTGTAGACACTATTACCAAATCTATAGTGCCATTTTTGATGGCCTTTAGAGTCTCTTTTAAACCAACGGCTTTTTTAGATTCTACGACCAACTTTGCTAAATCTTTTTCAAATGTTTTTGACATAAGATTTCCTTTTTTTTACACAAAATAATTATGCCCCCTAAACCAAGAGGACATAATCTTGATTGTATAACGATAGTATTTTACCAAAAACAACAGTACTTGTCAATATTTTTATTCAAAAAAATATGCTTTTTTGCACAAAAAAACAGGCTTTTTTGGGCCTGTTTTTTATTTTTTTAGTTTTCTTGATTTGAGGTATATTTTAGCGTTTTAATATAGTCTCCAATATTAAATAATTGACTAATAGAAAACACAATAAATTCTCTATAAGCATCGCCATAATTTACATATTTATTAGAGTACACAGTCTCTAAAAACTCATTTACATCTATCCAGTCAAAGATAAATTTTGTTTGGGGAATACCTGCAGTATTAACCTTATCACAATCTTTGATAAATAGGATATATGTTAAAACTTTGTTTTTAGTGTCAACTATAACTTTTGGCTCTACTATATCTCTTTTTCCAGAGTGGCTCTTCTCATCTTTATATTCCATTCCAGTAAATACTTTATATGCGGTTTTGAACACATCATAATATGATTTATTCACAGGAATCTCTTGGATAATTGGAGCATCATAAAGGCTCTTATATATATCTGCGTCAAAACTATGAAATTTTACAAGGCTTTTTCCATCTTGGATAATATAGCAGTGTAAAATTCTTTTGAAATCTCTAAATCTTTCGTTATTATAAATGTCAACAACTGTTTCTACGCGTGGTCTACTAAATAATCCCATAATTTTCTCCTATGACTATATTATAACTTATTTTTATCTCTTTGGCAATAAATTTTATAGTGGCCATTAATTATTTACAATAAAAAAGCCCTTGCAAAGCAAAGGCCAAAAATCAAAATAAATTATGCGTTTTGAGTAATTCTAAGTTCGGCATCAACAAGTAAAACAAAACCTTTACCTTTCTTATGAAACTCAACAGATTGCTCATAAGTTCTAGGTTTTTCCATTACTTCGCCGTACTCTTCATATGACAATTTAATATATTGTTTCAAAAGACTTTTTGCTTCCAAAAATGCTTTTTCTACAGTATCTTCTTGACAAAAAACTGCAATATCATCAAAAGCAACTAGGTAGCAATCTTCTTCTGGGTCTTTTATAAATAATGCTGGATAAATGAAATTCATAATACACTCCGCCAATAATTTTACATTATAACTATACCACAAAAAAATCTATTTTGTAAAACAATTCGCCAAACATTTTTTATTTTATTTAATAAAAAAAAGTTTTTGTGTCAAAAGCAGGACATTTAAACAACAATATAGAGTTAGGTGTGAGTATTTCGTTACTGTTTATATATATTATTGTATCTAAAATTATATCTTTTATAACCACAACCAAAAACAAAGTCAAAAACCTACAAAAAAGAAAAAATTGCGGCAATACTGCCACAATTTTTTTCAAACATAAATAATTTAACTATTGAGCTCTCTCTTCTCTAGCTACTCTTGCAGCTTCTTTTTGAGCGACAGCCTCTACAACTTCTGGAGTAACCTCTCCGCCTAGTCTTTCAATTCTGTCCATATATTCTCTTGCATCAGCACCATTTGTCAAAACTATTGTCATATTAAATTCTCCTTTTACACTTGAAATAAATCAAGATATACAAAAGATACTTAACAAATATCTTATTTATGTATGCCTAATAATAACATATTTTTTAACATTTGTAAATACCTTTTTGCAAAATATTTTTTAATTATTTTTTGCCATAATTTGCCTAGATTTAGGCGATTTTTTGATATCTAATACATCATCTTTATACGGCATATTTTAGCACAAATTAGGCTTTAGAATATATGATTATTTAAACCAATTTTTTAATAATCACGACACTAAAAGCAACCTATAACACACTTTGATTATAAACAATTTGCAACAAAAAAACAAGGGCTAAATTAGTCCTTGTTTTTTATCTATTAATTAAAACAATTCGTCTTCGCTAGAAGTTTCTAGTGCATCTTCAACTCCAGCATAAACGTTTTCTTCTCTTGCTACTTCTGGATAAATGTTTCTGTAACATTTCATACCAGTACCAGCAGGGATTCTCTTACCGATAATGATATTTTCTTTTAGGCCAATAAGTGGGTCTACTTTACCTTTAATAGCAGCCTCTGTAAGAACGCTTGATGTCTCTTGGAATGATGCAGCTGACAAGAATGATTCTACAGAAAGTGATGCTTTTGTGATACCAAGAAGAATTCTCTTAGCAACAGCAGGAACGCCACCTTTTGCAAGAACTTCGTTGTTAGCTTCTTCTAGTCTATATAGGTCAATCAAATCGCCAGGTAATAGTTCTGTATCGCCTGGGTTTTCAATTCTAACCTTACGAAGCATTTGTCTAATAACGATTTCGATGTGTTTTGCGTTAATTCTAACGTCTTGTAATCTATAAACTTCCAAAACTTCTTTAAGCAAGTATTCTTGAACACCTCTTAGACCTCTAACTCTTAGAATGTCATTTGGATAAATAGAACCAGCTGTCAATTGTTGTCCAACTTCTACTACATCACCAGTTTTAACTGCAAGAACAGTTTTGTTCTTTGGTGGAGTTTTGTATTCGATATCGCCATCAGATGATGCAACGATGATTTTATAGATTTCGCCATCTTCTTCAACTGTGATTTTACCAGCAACTTCAGAAATAATAGCTTCACCTTTTGGTCTTCTTGCTTCAAAGATTTCTTCTACACGAGGAAGACCCTTAGTGATGTCGGCAGCAGATGCTACACCACCAGTGTGGAAGGTACGCATTGTAAGCTGAGTACCTGGCTCACCAATTGATTGAGCAGCGATAGTACCAACTGCTTCACCAATTTGAACCATCTTATTGTTAGCCATATTTCTACCATAACACTTAGCGCAAACGCCGTGTTTTGATTTACAAGTAAGTGCAGTTCTAATTTCAACAGCTTCAATACCAGCTTTTGTAATAGCTTTTGCTTGAGCTGGAGTAATCATTTCATTGCCTTTAGCAATAACTTCTTTAGTTTTTGGATTAATAACGTCATGAACTGCTACACGGCCAGTGATTCTGTCTTCCAAAGACTCAATCTCTGTTCCGTCTGATTCGATTTTTGTAACAACAAGACCTTTTGTCTTTTCGCCCAAAGTTTCGAAACAGTCAATTTCGTTAATTACTACGTCTTGTGCTACGTCAACAAGACGACGAGTTAGGTAACCAGAGTCAGCAGTTTTTAGCGCTGTATCAGCAAGACCTTTACGTCCACCACGAGATGATAGGAAGTAGTCGATAGGAGTAAGACCTGATCTAAAACAAGCCTTAACCGGAATATCGATCTTTTGACCTGATGCACTAGCCATAACACCACGCATACCACACAATTGGTTGATTTGTCCTGGGTTACCACGGGCACCAGAAATAGCCATCATCTTGATTGGGTTTAGATCTTCAAGGTTAGCCAAAACGGCGTCTTTAACTTTGTTTGTTGCTTCGTTCCAAATAGAAACGTTTTTGTTTACTTTTTCGTCTAGTGACATAATACCCATTCTATATGCTTTTTCGTTAGCAAGAACTTTTTGGTCAGCTTCAGCAACGATAGTTGCTTTTTCTGGTGGTTCTTTCATATCGAAGACGTTAATTGTAATCGCTGCGATAGTTGAGTATTTGTAACCAAGCTCTTTGATTTTGTCTAGCATAACTACAGTTTCAGTAGAGCCATATTTGTCATATACCGCAGAAACGATATTGCCAAGTTCTTTCTTACCTACTTTGCAGTCTACTTCGTATTTTAGTTCGTTACCTGGTAAGCTTCTATCTACCATACCTGTATCTTGAGGGATACATCTGTTGAATAGTATTCTACCAACAGTAGTAGAAACTCTACCAGTAATTGTTTTACCATTAACAACGGCACTCTTTCTAACATAAATCTTAGATTGAAGTTCGATGTTTTTAGTTTGATAAGCCATGATAGCTTCTTCTTCACAAGTATATGCACTGCCTTCGTTTTTAGCGCCTGGTTTGTCTATTGTTAGATAATAGCAACCAAGTACGATATCTTGAGCTGGTGTCATAACTGGTTTACCATCAGCAGGTTTTAGAACGTTGTTTGAAGCAAGCATAATCATTCTAGCTTCTGTTCTAGCTTCTAGTGATAGTGGAACGTGGATAGGCATTTGGTCACCGTCGAAGTCGGCGTTGAAGCCTACGCACACTAGTGGGTGAAGCTTAATAGCTCTACCTTCAACCAAAACAGGTTCGAAAGCTTGAACACCAAGTCTGTGAAGAGTTGGCGCACGGTTTAGAAGTACTGGGTGGTCTTTGATAACCTCATCTAGCACGTCCCAAACGATTGGTTTTTCTCTTTCGATAATTCTTTTTGCTGTTTTGATATTGTAAGTTTGGTTTTGTTCAACAAGCTTTTTCATAATGAAAGGCTTGAATAGTTCAAGTGCCATTTCCTTTGGAACGCCACATTGATAAATTTTTAGTTCTGGACCAACAACGATAACAGAACGACCAGAATAGTCAACACGTTTACCAAGTAGGTTTTGACGGAAACGACCTTGTTTACCTCTAAGCATAGCAGTCAAGCTCTTTAGGTCTCTTTGTTTTGGACCTTGAACAGCCTTACCTCTCTTACCATTTTCGATAAGAGCGTCAACTGCTTCTTGAAGCATTCTCTTTTCGTTTCTTACGATAACGTCTGGAGCGCCAAGCTCAACAAGTTTTTTCAAACGATTGTTACGGTTGATTACTCTTCTGTAAAGATCGTTTAGGTCGCTAGTTGCAAATCTACCGCCATCTAGTTGAACCATAGGGCGCAAATCTGGTGGAAGTACTGGGATTACATCTAGTACCATCCATTCAGGTTTGTTTTCGCTCTTTAGGAAAGCTTCTACTATTTCTAGTCTTTTGATAGCTTTTAGTCTTTTTTGACCTTTAGATGTTTTAACGATTTCTTTTAGTTCTTCGTCATCTTTTTTAAGGTCGATAGCTTTAAGAAGCTCTTTGATAGCTTCTGCACCCATACCAACTCTAGGTGCTTTGTCATAGCCATATTCGTCAATAGAATCTCTGTATTCTTTATCAGTGATTACTTGTTTGTATTGGAATATAGTATCTTTTGGGTCAAGAACGATGTAGTTTACATAGTAAAGTACTTGTTCTAGTTGTTTTGGTGTGATATCTAGGATAGAACCTATCCTTGAAGGTACACCTCTAAAAAACCAAATATGTGAAACAGGAGTAGCAAGTTCGATGTGACCCATTCTTTCTCTACGAACTTTTGAGTGTGTTACTTCAACGCCGCACTTGTCGCAAACAACGCCTTTGTAACGAACTCTCTTGTACTTACCGCAATGGCATTCCCAGTTTTTTCTAGGTCCAAATATTCTTTCGCAGAATAGACCATCTCTTTCTGGTTTTTGAGTACGATAGTTAATTGTTTCAGGTTTGGTTACTTCGCCATAGCTCCATTCTCTAATTTTTTCTGGTGAAGCTATACCGATTTTCATTGAATCAAAATTGTTTAATTCAAACATCTACACTTTTCTCCTTATTCATCAATATCATCAAACAAACTGTCATCGTCGAAGTTGTCAAATACAGCTTCTTCTGTGGCAATTTCTTCGGTTTCTGGAACAATGTCTATTTCTTCACCATCATCTACCTTTTCTTTAGGTGGATTGAAAGGAACAGGCTCATCATAATCTTTGTTTAGATCATCAATAGGTATTTCTTGTTTGTTTTCGTTCAAGATTCTTATGTCTAGGCACAAGCTTTGAAGTTCTTTAACAAGAACCTTAAATGATTCTGGAACACCTGGCTCTGCAATAGGTTGACCTTTTACAATAGCCTCATATGTTCTATTTCTACCTGTAACATCGTCTGATTTTACAGTTAGCATTTCTTGAAGAAGTTTTGATACACCGTATGCTTCTAGTGCCCATACTTCCATCTCACCAAATCTTTGGCCACCAAACATTGCTTTACCGCCAAGAGGTTGTTGAGTTACTAGTGAATATGGACCAGTAGAACGAGCGTGCATTTTGCTGTCAACCATGTGGTCAAGTTTGATCATATACATTACACCAACTGTAACACGGTTTTCAAATGGCTCACCAGTTCTTCCATCATATAGTGTCATCTTACCATCGATTACATCATCAACGTCTTTTCCGTAGTGAGCATCGATTTCTGGTTTATACTCATTTAGTAGAGTAAATATATCTTTTTCGTTAGCGCAGTCAAATACTGGGATTGCAACTTTCCAATCAAGGGCTCTTGCAACCTTACCAAGTAGTACCTCTAGAACCTGACCTACGTTCATACGGCTAGGAATACCTAGTGGGTTCAAAACGATATCTACAGGTCTGCCGTTAGCCATAAATGGCATATCAGCTTCTGGTAGTACTCTAGAAACTACACCTTTGTTACCGTGACGACCAGCCATTTTGTCGCCGACAGAAAGTTTACGTTTTTGAGCAACGAATACTTTAACCATAGTATTAACGCCTGGTTCTAGTTCGTCTTTGTTCTTACGAGTAAATACTTGAACATCTACTACGATACCGCCATGTCCGTGTTGTACACGAAGTGAAGTATCTCTTACTTCTCTAGCTTTTTCGCCAAAGATAGCACGAAGTAGTCTTTCTTCTGGTGTTAGTTCAGTTTCTCCCTTTGGAGTAACTTTACCAACTAGGATATCTCCAGGTCTAACTTCTGCACCAACTCTGATAATACCGTTTTCGTCAAGGTTTTTCAAAGCGTCTTCAGATAGGTTTGGAATATCTCTTGTGATTTCTTCGTCGCCAAGCTTTGTAGCTCTAGCTTTGATATCTTCTACTTTCAATGTGATAGATGTGAAGATATCTTCTTTAACGATTCTTTCTGAAATAAGGATCGCGTCCTCGTAGTTATAACCTTCCCAGTTCATATATGCAATAAGCATATTTTTACCTAGGGCAAGTTCGCCGTTTTGAGTAGAGAAACCATCAGCGATTGTATCGCCTTTTTCTACTCTTTGGCCTTTTTTAACTGCTGGTTTTTGGTTAATACAAGTGTCTTGGTTAGTTTTTGTAAACTTCATAAGTGTATAAACATCTGTATTACCTTCATCATTTTTAACTCTTATTTCTTTACCAGAAACATAAGTTACGAAACCAGGATTTTTTGCTAAGATCATAGCGCCGCTGTCAACTGCAATTTTGTACTCCATACCAGTACCAATCATTGGAGATTCGGTAGTAAGTAGAGGAACTGCCTGACGTTGCATGTTAGAACCCATCATCGCACGGGCTGTATCGTCGTTTGCTAGGAATGGGATAAGACATGTAGCAGCTGAGATAAATTGTCTTGGGCTTACGTCAACATAGTCGATTTGACTTGCTGGAACTTCCATAACAGTATCTCTATGACGACAAATAATTCTCTTGTTTACAAATTTATTTTGTTCGTCTAGTGGTTCAATTGCTTGAGCCATATAGCAGTTTTCTTCTTCGTCTGCCATTAGGTATACAACTTTGTCTGTTACAACGCCAGTTGCTTTATCTACTACTCTATATGGAGATAGAAGGAAACCATATTCGTTAATTTTTGCATATGTAGCAATAGAAGTGATAAGACCGATACCTTGACCTTCTGGAGTTTCAAGGGCACAAATTCTACCATAGTGGCTATAGTGAATATCACGAACTTCTGCAGTCGCTCTTTCTTTTTTAACACCACCAGGACCTACTGCTGACATTTTTCTCTTTTGTGTAAGTTCACTTATAGGGTTTACTTGATCCATAAGTTGTGACAATTGTGAACTTGCAAGGAAATCTTTAAGTGCTTTGTTAATAGGACGAGCATTGATAATTGAAGATGGGTTGATTGTTGACAAATCTTGTGCTTGTAGTGTTTCTTTGATAACACTTGCAAGTTTGTTAACACCACTTCTAAATGCTCCTGCCATAAGTTCACCAACAGATGCAATACGTCTATTTGCTAGGTGGTCGATATTGTCGATAGCACCTACACCATTGTTAAGGCCAAGGTGATAGCTAAATGTTGCGATAATATCGTCCATAGTAAGTTGCATACCCATAAGAAGTTTTGCATTTTCTCTAATAGCATCTTCTCTTTCTTCTTGAGTTTTAAACTCTTTAAGAAGTTTTTGAAGTGTTGGGTAGTGTACCATTTCTTTGATTCCAAGTGCTTCTTCGTCGCATGGGAAGATAGAAGACAAGTGAACTCTGTTGTTACCAATTACTTTGTGACCAACGAATTCTTTTCCGTCCATCATAAATTGGCCTTTGTTGTCTTTTGCTCTAACCCAAACTTCGTTGATGCCAGATTCTTGAATATCTCTTGCTACTTCTGAAGAAATAATTTCACCAGCTTTAACAACTACTTTTCTGCCGATGTTAATATCTTTGAACGCAACTTGTCCTGTGATTCTAGTTGCGATGCTCAATTTTTTATCTATTTTATATCTACCTACACGAGCCAAGTTGTAGTATCTATGTGAGAAGAACAAGTCATTGATATATCCATGTGTTGCTTCTGCAGATGGAATATCAGCAGGTCTTGTTTTCTTTGCAAACTCAATCAAAGCTTCTTCTTGAGTTTGTTGAGATTCTTTTGCTAATGTATTTACAACTAGTGGGTCATTACCAAACATTTCGGCAATTTGAACTGCGTTGTAACCAAAACATTTAAGGAATACGCCAAAAGAAACTTTAGCGCTTCTATCAACTACTACTTTAAGTAGATCGTTTACGTTTTGTTCTACTTCGATCCAAGTACCACGTGTTGGGATAATTGTACCTTTGTATAGCCATTTACCAGTTTTGTCATCTTGTGCTGTTTCATAATAAACAGATGGTGACCTTACGATTTGGCTTACTACTACTCTTTGTATACCGTTAAAAATAAAAGAGCCTTCCTCAGTCATAAGTGGAACATCACCCAAGAATACTTCTTGTTCGATTACCTCTCCATCTTCTTTTCTAACTAATCTGGCTTTTGCTTTTAAGGCTACAGAATAAGTTACACCTTTACGCATACACTCTTCACGAGTATATTTGCTAGTTTGGTCAAGAGTATAATTAGTAAAATAAATCTCTGCCTTACCGCTGTAATCTGCTATAGGTGAAAACTCCTCTAAGATTTCGCCGATGCCTCTTTCCAAAAATTGTTTGTAGGCTTCTTTTTGTACATCAAGTAGATATGGCATCTCTATTGGCTCTGCTATTTTTGAGAAGTTCTTTCTTTCTACTTTTCCGTACATAACATTTTTAATGCTAGGTTTAGACTGTACCATATAGGCTCCTTATTATTTGTTATTAAATTGTATTTAATGAATAAAAATCTTTTTAGATATATTCTGAAAAAATCTTTTAAAATTACTTGCCACAAAAAGCTAAAGTATGCTATGTTTATAGTACGAAGCAAGTAAAAAGCTCAAAATATGCCTATTAAGACAATTATCCAATATAATGCAAGACTTATTATAGCACCCAAAATATGATAAGTCAATAATTTTTCGTATTTTTTTGGAAAATTATTATTTTTTACTTGACAAATACAAAAATAATAAAAAATAAATTTTCAACCTCGATTTTTCGAGGTTTTTTTATTCCTCACCTATATATATAGTATATATTATATATATTAATATAGTCATATTATAATAATGGATCTTTTGCTATACACCCTTGCCGTGTGTATCAAGGGCCTTTTTTTATCAAAATTAACTA
>JAZUBK010000024.1:0-6616 GCA_045638465.1 Clostridia bacterium
CATTTAGTATAGAAATAGACGACGAACTTTATGAATATTCTACCCTTAATATAAATAGTGAAAATCATAAAAAAGCAATAAACTTTATTGAATATTTTAATCCATTTCAAGCTTTATCAAATAAAGAATTGTATAATAAAACAAATCTAGAAATAGAATAAAAAAAACACCTAAATTAATAGGTGTTTTTTTATTTATGTCGTAAAATGTCGAATTTTTATAATGCAGCTCCACAACCAGAACATCTCTTATCATTTTTATTAACTTTTGTATTGCAATAAGGACATTTTATTGTATCGCCTACAGGTTTATTTTTTATTTTTGTTAAAGTATCTTGGATATTAGATACGTGATTTGAAGTTTTCTTTTTTAATATGTTATAAACAATAGTTAAAGTAAGCGATGCTAAAAAGCAAAGAACTGAAACTATAACTAAAGGTAAAAACAAACTTAAAAGCATCTTACCATACATTGTGGTTAATAAACAAAAATTTGATTCGTTAGAGTTAAAATAAATACTAGCACATCTTGAAAAATATGTATTTGAAGAAAAATTATAATCAATATCAAATTCTATTCCTTGCTCTATTGATTCATTAATCAAAAATTCTTCTGAATTTGCGCTATATGATGTATTGTCTTCATCTCTTAAAAGATAAAAAACCATTTCGCCATTATCAAAAGAATAAGTCTTTGATATAAAAGACCCTTTGATATTATAGTTGTATACTACATCTTCGCCTGAGTCATCTTTACTTATTAATTTTAATTCAAAATCATTTGTTATTTCAAAATCTTTTGATGTCAAATTAGATATATAAAGCCACGAAACAAAAGCCCCAATAGAGCATAAAAAAGTTATAAAAAACAAAATTATACTAGCAATTTTTAGGCTGACAATTCTATTAAAAGTTTTTTCAAAAGACATAAAATAATCCCCCTTATTTTTGACTAAATTTTAGCATAAATAATTGGATTTTCAAAGTAAAATAATATCTAAAAAATTATAATAGTAAATATTACAAAAACTACAAAATTTATAAAGCATAAAAAAGAGTAACAACTGCGTATTTCCGCCGTATATTAGATTTTTGACACTGTTTAGTGATTTTACTACTTTTATGGTTTATAATAATACTTGCCATATAACCAAAATAACGGCGAAATTTGTAAAAAAATTTAAAAAACTACTTTATTATATATATATAATATGTTATAATATATGCGTAGAATTGATATTCTAATTTTTTGCTCAAAAAACATAGCAAATTTATAGCGAGGTAAAAATGAAAAAAGATGATGCTGAAAAAATAAAAAAGGACGAAGAAACACTTACAAAATCTAAAAAGTATACCGAAGATGATATACAAGTTTTGGAAGGATTAGAACCAGTAAGAAAACGTCCTGGTATGTATATAGGCTCTACAGATGAGCGTGGCCTTCACCATCTTATCACTGAGATTGTAGACAATAGTATTGACGAGGCACTAGCTGGTTATTGCGATAAGATCATAGTTAGCCTAAACAAAGACGGATCAGTAACCGTAACAGATAACGGCCGTGGTATTCCTACAGGTATGCACAAAACTGAAAAGAAATCTGCCGTAGAAGTAGTACTTACAAAACTTCACGCTGGTGGTAAATTCGGTGGCGAAGGATACAAAATTTCTGGTGGTTTGCACGGTGTAGGTTTGTCAGTAGTTAACGCTTTGTCAAAAAAGCTAAAAGTAGAAATTTGGCAAAATAATATCTATTTCAAACAAGAGTACAAAACAGGTATTCCACAATACCCACTTAAACAAATGGGCGAAACAAAAAATCGTGGTACAGCTGTTACATTCCTTCCTGACGAAGAGATTTTTGAAACAACAAACTTCAATTATGACACTCTAAAATCAAGATTTAGAGAAATAGCTTTCTTAAATAAAGGTCTTACAATTGTTTTGCAAGATAAAAGAGAAGGCAGCGAAAAAGAAGATGAGTTTTATTTCAAAGGCGGAATTGTTGAGTTTGTAGAGTTTTTGAACAAAGGTAAAGAAACACTATTCCCAGAGCCAGTTTATGTAAACAAAATCACAAAAACTAGCGAAGTAGAAATTTCTTTCCAATACAACGACGGATATAACGAAGTAATTAACGCATATGCAAACAACATCAACACTGAAGAAGGCGGTACACACCTTGTTGGTTTCAAAAATGCTTTAACAAAAGTTATTAACGACTACGCACAAAAAGCAAAAATTGTTAAAGAAAGCGAAAAGCTTAGTGGTGAAGATTGCAGAGAAGGTTTGACAGCAGTTATCAGCGTAAAACTTCAAAACCCACAATTTGAAGGCCAAACAAAAACAAAACTTGGCAATAGCGAAATGAGAACACTAGTTGAAAAAGCTTTGACTGATGTGTTTGGCGATTACCTAGAAGAAAACCCAAATGTAGCAAAAGAACTTATCTTAAAAAGCGTTTCTGCTCAAAGAGCAAGAGATGCAGCACGTAAAGCAAAAGAACTTACTAGAAGAAAAGGTGTTCTTGAGTCAACTACACTTCCTGGTAAACTTGCTGACTGTAGTGAACGTGACCCTTCAAAGTGCGAAATCTTTATCGTAGAGGGTGACTCTGCGGGTGGTACTGCAAAGACAGGTCGTGACAGAAGATATCAAGCAATCCTTCCACTTCGTGGTAAAATCTTGAACGTAGAAAAAACAAGACTTGGTAGAGTACTAGAAAATAACGAAATCAAATCAATGATTACAGCCTTTGGTTGTGGTATACATAACGAATACAAAGAAGAAAAACTAAGATATAACAAAATTATTTGTATGACCGATGCTGACGTAGACGGAAGCCATATCAGAATCTTACTTTTAACATTCTTCTTTAGATTTATGAAACCACTTATCGAAAATGGCCATGTATTTATCGCACAACCACCACTATACAAAATAGCCCGTGGTAAAGATATAAAATATGTTTATAGCGACGAAGAGTTAGAAAAAGCACTAGACGCTATGGGCAGAAAGGGTATTGAAATCCAAAGATACAAAGGTCTTGGTGAAATGAGCGAAGAACAACTATGGCAAACAACAATGAGTCCAGAAAACAGAACACTTTTGCGTGTTCGTATGGAAGACGCTATGGAAGCCGATGGTATCTTTAGTACACTTATGGGCGAAAACCCAGAACTTAGAAGACAATTTATCGAAGAAAATGCAACTTTGGTAAAAGACCTTGACATCTAGGATTTAACGGAGTGAAAGTATGAAAAAAAGAGATTATTCAGAAGAACTAGAAAAAATTGAAGACAAAACAATATACAAAGATATAGAAATAGACGACGAGCTAAAGAAATCATTTATTGCCTACGCTATGGCAGTAAACGTATCAAGAGCGATTCCTGATGTAAGAGACGGTCTAAAACCAGTACATAGAAGAATTCTTTATGCTATGGGAGAACTAAACCTATCTAACGATAAACCTTATAGAAAATGTGCCCGTATCGTCGGTGACGTACTTGGTAAATTCCACCCACACGGTGACAGTGCAGTATATGAGGCTTTGGTTAGACTTGCCCAAAACTTCTCTATCAGATGCCCACTAGTTGATGGTCAAGGTAACTTTGGTAGTATCGACGGCGACCCAGCCGCAGCTCAAAGATATACCGAAGCAAGACTTAGCAAAATTGCTGGAGAAATGCTTAGAGATATCGAAAAAGAAACTGTTGATTTTTACCCTAACTTTGACGGAACACTTCAACAACCATCAGTACTACCTAGTAGATTCCCTAACCTACTTGTAAATGGTGCAGACGGTATCGCCGTAGGTATGGCAACTAATATTCCACCTCACAACCTAGGCGAAGTAATTGATGGTGTTATCGCTATGATAGATAACCCAGAAATTGATATCGAAGAACTTATCAAGATTATTCCTGCTCCAGACTACCCAACCAAAGGTCTTATTATGGGTAGAGCCTCTGTAAAGAACGCATATCGTACAGGTAGAGGCAATATCGTTGTTAGAGCAAGAACAGATATCGAAGTAGACGATAGAACAGGTAAACAAAAAATTATCGTTACCGAGCTTCCTTACCAAGTAAACAAAGCAAAACTTGTAGAATATATCGCAAGTTTGGTTAGAGACAAAAAGATCGAAGGAATCTCAGATCTTAGAGACGAAAGCGGTAGAGAAGGTATGCGTATCGTTATCGAACTTAAAAAAGACGTAAACGCTCAAGTTGTACTAAACCTTCTTTACAAACATACACAAATGCAACAAGGCAGCGGAATTATCTTCCTTGCTTTGGTTAATAACGAGCCTAAGATTTGTAACCTAAAAGAAATGCTTTATCACTACCTAGAGCACCAAAAAGAAGTTATTTTGCGTAGAACAAAATACGATCTAGAGAGAGCGCAAGAAAGAGCGCATATCTTAGAAGGTTTGGTTATAGCTCTTAAAAACATTGATAAAGTTATCAAAATTATCAAATCAAGCCAAGATAGAGTAGACGCATGTGAAAAACTTTGCGCAAACTTTACTTTGACCGAAAAACAAGCAGGTGCTATCCTTGATATGAAACTTCAAAGATTGACAAGTCTTGAAGTTTACAAGATCGAAGAAGAACTAAAAGAACTTCACGAAAAGATTGCAGAATACAAGAGCATCATTCGTAGCGAAGCTAAAGTACTTGCTATCGTAAAAACAGAACTTCTTGAAATCAAAGAAAAATACGCAACACCACGTGTTAGCGAAATCTGTATTGACGAAGGCGAACTAGATATTGAAGACTTTATCGAAAAAGAAGAAGTTATGATATCTCTTACTCACTTTGGTTATGTAAAAAGACAACCTATCACCGAATACCGTGCTCAAAAACGTGGCGGCGTAGGTGTATCTGGACACAAGACCAAAGAAGAAGACTTTGTAGAAACAATGTTTGTATCATCAACACACGACGACCTACTATTCTTCACAAGCAAAGGTAAAGTATTTAGCAAAAAAGCATACTTTATACCAGAAGCTCAAAAAGCAGCCAAAGGCAGAGCGATTGTAAACCTACTTCAACTAGAAGAAGGCGAAACAGTAACTACTATCCTTCGTATAGAGCCAAATACAAAAGGTTACCTAATGATGGCAACTAAAGAAGGCTTAATCAAAAAGACCGACCTTCAAGAGTTTTCAAATATCAGAAAAGTAGGTAAGATAGCTATTAAACTTAGCGACACAGATAGTTTGATTTCTGTTCAAATCACTAATGGCAGAGACGAAATATTGGTGGCAAGTCACGAAGGTAAATGTATCAGATTTAGCGAAGAAGACGTAAGACCTATGGGTAGAGATACTCAAGGTGTTCGTAGTATAAAACTTGACGGAAAAGACTACGTAGTAGATATGGCCGTAATCAAAAACGGTAGCCAAATCTTGACTATCTCAGAAAACGGTTTTGGTAAACGTAGTGATCCATCAGACTACAGACTACAAACCCGTGGCGGTAAAGGTATCAAAGCTGGTGTGTTTAACGCAAAAACAGGTAAACTAGTTAACCTAAAACAAGTTAAAAATAACGAAGACGTAATCATTATTACAGACAACGGCACAATCATAAGACTAGAGGCAACCGAAATTAGCAAGATTGGTCGTGATACTCAAGGTGTAAGAATAATGAGAATTAAAGACGATAACTACAAAGTAGTTTGCGCATCAGTAACCGAACACGAAGAAATTGAAGACGACGAAACAGAAGAATAATAAGCAAAAATATCTTCGACTACTCAAAAACAAAATTTCAAAATAAATATTCATAAACAAAAAAAAGATAAGTGAAAAACCACTTATCTTTTTTTTATACCACCCCCGATGTCCCAAAAAAGTCCTTTGGTATATGCTATACTAAATAAAAAACAAGGAGTAATAGATATATGCTTTGCTTATTTGGTTTTTTAGTATTTATAGTTAGCTTTTACAAAAATATAATGAAATGGTAACTAAAGGAGGTAAAAGTTATGATAGAAAAAGAATATGCCTTAAAACTTAGACACCAACTTGATGGTTTTATTTTTCAAAAAGCAAGATGCTTTTACTTATACTCTGACGAAGAAGAAGATATACAAAAATGTGATTATAATATTCTAAAATCAGAGTGCGAAAATTTAGGCTTTCATTTTTATAAAGTAACCGAAAGTCCAATATTACAAGAAGAAAACAAAAATATGAAATATAGAGATATTGCATATATTATCTATAGCGATTATTCGCTAACACTTAAATCCAAGTTTCAAGGAGGTAAAAAAATATGATTGAAAAAGAATATGCCTTGAAACTTAAAAATCATATAGATAATTATTTAATACCAAATAAAATAACTGCTTTTTATAAGTATAGCAAACAAGATAAAGAACTTGCACAATGTGATTATAAAGCTTTACAAGCAGAGTGTGAAAAACTAGGCTTTCATATATATAATTTCAAAGAAAGTCCTATAGACCAAGACATTTTATCTAAAGAAAAATGTAGTAAATTAAAATCTTATATAATTTATAGCGATTATACATTAACCTTAATAAAAAAATTTCAAGGCATTTATTCATAAAAGAGCTTTATAGGTCTTTTTTTATTTTACAAA
>JAZUBK010000025.1:0-3838 GCA_045638465.1 Clostridia bacterium
AAATAAATGCAATAAAAAAAGCAACAAAACAAATTATTTTGTTGCTTTATACATAGTTATACACTTTTTAGTATTCCACTTTCTTAAGGTACAAGCCTTCTGCTGGGGCGGTTTTTCCACCTATTTTTCGGTTATTTCCTTCAAACATTTTATCAATAGCAGAGATATCTAAAGAGCCTCTTGCAATATCTATCATAGTGCCGATAATAATGCGAACCATATTATACAAAAAGCCATTGCCTTTAATTGTAAATATGAGCATATCTCCATTTTGTACAAAGTCAAAGGCATATACCGTACGTATAGTATTATCCTTTATATTACTTTTACTTGCCATAAAAGAACTAAAGTCGTGCTCACCTATTATTTTTTGACAAGCTTTTTTCATTATATCAAGGTCTAACTTATATGTGCAAAGCGCTGCCCTATCTATCTCAAACACCGAAAGGGGCCTATTAATTACAAGCCTATATTCATAGGTCTTTGATTTTGCAGAGAATCTACTATTAAAGTCACTCTCAACCTCAAAACTTTTGATTACCCTTATATCATTTGGCAAATACCTATTGATACAAACGGCCATTTTTTCGGGGGCAATAGTTGAGTCGGTTTCAAAGTTTACCACTTGACCCAAAGCATTAACCCCGCTATCTGTCCTGCCAGAAGCATATGTTTCTACCTTTTTTGAAGTGGCGCTTTCGATGGCCTCTTCTAAAACCTGCTGGATAGATATACCGTTAATTTGTTTTTGGTATCCGCAATAGTTTTTTCCTAGATATTCTATTATCAAACAAATATTTTTCATAGTCTTTCCTTACAAAAAATATTTTAGCATATTTACACAAATTATTAAAATAAATATGCCTATAATTTGACTTTTTTAGGTCAAAATTATATACTAACCTTGTATTAAACTTATGGAGGTTTGATTTTGAGTAAAATTACAGTAGACGGAAATACCGCTGCCTCTAAAGTCGCTTATGCTTTTAGCGAAATGGCAGCTATTTATCCTATCACACCATCATCTAATATGGCCGAAAACGTAGATGAAATGGCAAGTAGAGGCGTAAAAAACCTTTTCGGCAGAGAAGTTTCTGTAACACAAATGCAAAGTGAAGCTGGTGCAGCAGGTGCTGTTCACGGCGGACTTGTAGCTGGACAACTAACTTCTACTTTTACTTGTAGCCAAGGATTGCTACTAATGATTCCTAATATGTACAAAATAGCTGGTGAACTATTGCCTACAGTATTCCATGTAAGCGCAAGGGCACTATCTACTCATGCACTATCTATCTTCGGCGACCATACAGACGTTATGGCTTGTCGTGGAACAGGTTTTGGTATGCTATGTAGTTCTTCTGTTCAAGAGGCTATGGATATGGCAGCAGTTGCACACATCGCAACTCTAAAATCTTCAGTTCCTTTTATCCATTTCTTCGATGGATTCAGAACTTCACACGAAATCCAAAAGATTGACGACATTGATTATGAAGATTTGAAAAAGATTCTTCCTATGGACGCAATCAAGGCTTTCAAAGAAAGAGCACTTTGCTCTACTCACCCACACCAACAAGGTACTGCACAAAACCCAGATATCTATTTCCAAAACAGAGAGGCTTGTAACAAATATTACAACGACGCTCCAAAATACGTTATCGAGGCTATGAACGACCTTGCAAAAATCACTGGTAGAAAATACGCTCCATTTGATTACTTTGGCGATAAAAACGCAGAAACAGTAATCGTTATGATGGGCAGCGGAGCTCAAACAGTAATCGAAACTATGCCACACCTAAAATCAAAAGTTGGTGTTGTATCAGTAAGACTATATAGACCATTTAGCGCAGCAGACTTTGTAAAAGCAATTCCTGCATCTGCTAAAAATATAGTTGTTCTAGATAGAACAAAAGAAGCTGGTGCAGACGGCGAACCACTATATAAAGACGTAGCAACAGCACTTATGCAAGAAGGCAGAACAAACGTTACTCTATTTGCTGGTAGATATGGCGTTGGTGGTAAAGAATTTACACCAGCTATGGTAAAGGCAATATTTGATAACGCAGCTGCAAATGGCAAAAAATCATTTACAGTAGGTATCGACGACGATATCACCAACACATCTTTAACAGTAGACTCTTCATTCCACCTAGAAGATGGCAACTATAGTTGTAAATTCTACGGTCTAGGTAGTGATGGTACAGTAAGTGCTAACAAAAACTCAATCAAAATCATCGGTGAAAACACCGAACTAAACTGCCAAGGTTACTTTGAGTACGACTCTAAAAAATCTGGCTCACTTACAATATCTCACTTGAGATTTGGTAAAAACTCAACTAACGCACCTTACCTTATCTCTAACGCAGACTTTATCGCTTGTCACAATATCAGTTTTGTAAGCAAATATGATATGGCAGATGACCTAAAGAAAGGCGGAACATTCTTACTTAACGCACCATTTGACAAAGAAACATTGCTAAAAGTTCTTCCAGATAACTTTATCAATACTCTTAAAGCAAAAGGCGCAAAACTATACGCAATCAATGCTAACGAAGTTTCTAAAAATGCTGGTCTTGGTCAAAGAATCAACGTTGTAATGCAAAGTTGTTTCTTCAAACTAACTAACATTATCGAATACTCAGAAGTAGAAAATATGCTTATCGAAGCTGCTAAAAAGACATATAAGAGAAAAGGCGAAGAAATCGTAAACGCAAACGTAAGAGCGATCAAAGATTCAACTGCTCATATGTACGAAATCAGCCTAGACGAGCTAAAAACTGGCAACGAAACAGCCGAAAACAAAATCACAGACAGTTACTACACAGACTTTATCAAAAAGATCGAACACAAACAAGGCGACAAACTACCAGTATCTAGTTTTGATGCTGCAGGTTATATCCCAACTGACACTGCAAAATATGAAAAACGTGGTATTGCAGTAGAAGTTCCTTGCTGGGAAAAGAATAACTGTATCGAATGTAATATGTGTGCTATGGTTTGCCCACACGCCGCTATAAGACCAGTTCTTGTAAAAGACGAAGACATGACAAACGCACCAGAAAGCTTTGATACAAAAGACGCTATCGGCGTTCCTGGATACAAATTCAAAATGCAAGTTAACGTTGCAGACTGTACAGGTTGCAAAAACTGTGTAGCAGTATGTCCAGCTAAAGAAAAAGCTTTGGTTATGAAACCAGCAGTTGAAGAAGAAGCAAAAGAACAAGCAAACTATGACTACTCTAAAAACATCACAAACCCAGAAACAGTATTTAAAGCAAACACTCTAAAAGGTAGCCAATTAAAGAAACCTTACTTTGAGTTTAGCGGAGCTTGTGCTGGTTGTGGTGAAACACCATATATCAAACTAGTATCTCAATTATTCGGTGATAGAATGGTTGTTGCTAATGCTACAGGTTGCAGCAGTATCTACTCAGGCTCTGCTCCAACTTGCCCATTCTCTAAAAACGACGAAGGCAGAGGTCCAGCTTGGGCTAGTAGCTTGTTTGAGGACAACGCAGAGTTTGGCCTTGGTATAGCAGTAGCTAAGAAAAATAAGAGACTTGCTCTAAAAGAAAAAGTAGAAGAATATGTAAAAGAAAACAAAGGCGAACTAGTAACACTTCTAAACGAATGGCTAGAAGCTTTTGATGACGGCGACAAAACTTATGCCCTATCACTAAAAATCAACCCACTACTAGACAAAGGTAGCGACCTATATATGCTAAGAGACTTGCTCTAAAAGAAAAAGTAGAAGAATATGTAAAAGAAAACAAAGGCGAACTAGTAACACTTCTAAACGAATGGCTAGAAGCTTTTGATGACGGCGACAAAACTTATGCCC
>JAZUBK010000026.1:0-1523 GCA_045638465.1 Clostridia bacterium
GGGTCGCTATAGGTGCGTTTTGGTTTGCTATGGGAAAGTAATGCTTGCCAAGAAGAAGTACTGCCGTTATAATAACTATGCAATTAAATAACAGACAGTTCGTAACCATCCTGTCTATAAACAAAACTACGGGCGTAACTAAGTGAAATGACTTGGTGTATATTGGCGTGCCGTAGGCACGCCTTTTTTATATATAAAACTTGCTATCCAGCACTTCTAACAAGTTTTATGGTAATTTTTAGGAGATAACTTATGGCACAAGTTCCTTTTGAATGTAGATATTCCAAATTAATAGAGAAGAACCCGCGTGAGATTGTATTGTTGCGAGGTAGTGGTTGCAAATGGAGACGTTGTCGCTTTTGTGACTATCATCTAGATTTTTGCCTTGATGAAAAAGAAAACTTTGCTTTAAATAGTGAGGTGCTTTCTCAAATTACAGGTGAGTTTGGCAGATTGGAAGTAATCAATTCAGGTAGCTTCTGTGATTTAGACGAGCAAACAATCTCTTTAATTTTAGAAACTTGTATCGCAAAACAGATTGCTACTCTCTATTTTGAGTGTCATTGGATGCATAGAGAACTTATTGCAGCTGTCAAGCAAAGATTTACTGATGTAGGGATAATCGTTAAATTTAAGATAGGCGTAGAAACTTTTGATAGTTTGTTCCGTGAAAGCTATCTTGATAAGGGAATGGGTGAAGCAACTGCAGAAGATATTGCTCAATATTTTCAACAAGTATGCTTATTGCAGGGCTTACCTGGACAAAGCAAGGAGAGCATGCTAAAAGATATCGCTCTAGGTTTGCAATACTTTGAGCGAGTTTGCGTAAATATTATGGTTCCTAATACTAAACCGATTTTGCCTGATCCCAAAGTTGTAGAAACTTTTGTTAAAGAAATCTATCCCTTATATAAAGATGATGACCGTGTTGATATTTTGCTAAACAATACTGATTTTGGAGTTGGTGTTTAATGAGTAATGAAGCTTTACTGATTTTAAACTTAATAGTTGTTTATGGTAGTGTTATCTTGTGGTACTACTTTTTAAGAGATAAAGGTTTATTCTGTTGGACGGTGCTTGCTACTGTTGCAGCTAACATTGAAGTAATGATTTTGATTGATGCTTTTGGTATGCAGCAAACCCTAGGTAACATTTTGTTTGCCTCTACCTTCCTTGTGACAGATATCCTTAGTGAGCTCTACGGTAAAAAGCATGCTAATACTGCAGTAAATATTGGTATTTTAACTTCTTTTGGATTTATAATGCTTTCCCAATTTTGGTTACACTTTACTCCAGCGGCAGAAGATGTAATTTTTCCGCACATTGTCAGTGTTTTCAGTAACACTCCCCGTGTAATGATTATGGGACTAGTGGTTTATGCTGTAGTACAAAAAATTGACGTATGGCTCTATCATTACTGGTGGTCTTACACTAGTAGAAAGTTTGGTAGCAGCAGTAAATATTTGTGGATTCGCAACAATGGTTCTACAATGATATCGCAGCTTTTGAACACTATTCTCTTT
>JAZUBK010000027.1:0-4951 GCA_045638465.1 Clostridia bacterium
CATAGTATTACGTTATATTATCATTTCTCTTTGGCTCAAAAATCCATAAAAAACCACCTAAAAACGCAAATAAAAAGAGGCTTTGTAAAAAGCCTCTTTATTTTATAAAAAGTAGTTTTCTGCAATTTTGCTAAGGTTATCAATGATTGTAACTTTTGCTACATCTTCATTTGCAATAATGTCGACCTCACCTATCACTTTGCCATCAGCCGCAATATAAACGCAACCTAACTTATCACCTTTTCTAATAGGTGCTTTTATTTGTTTTTCTATTTTTATTTCTGTAATTATTTCTTGTTTATCTGTTTTATTGCAAACATAATAAAAGTCTTCAGCATAGACTCCTGTTACTTTATTGTTTTTGCCTCCAGATACACTAACTAAGCTATCAATAGGTTTACCCTTTTCAATTATCTTTTTATTTTCAAAAGTTGCGAACCCGTAATCAAATAATTTAGATGTTTGAGCAAATCTTTCTTTGCTAGTTTCGGTACCAAGAACAACTGCAATAAGCTTCATACCACCTCTACTTGCTACCGCAGATAAACAATACCCAGCCTCACCAGTTGAACCTGTTTTACCACCAACACAACCTTTATAATATCTTATCAATTTATTAGTATTAACAAGTTCTGTTTCCCTTCCTTTTGGGTGAGACAATTTGTCTATCCAAATATTGCTATACTTATGATACAAACTGTGTTTAGAAACTTCTTTTAAAATCATCGCACAATCTTTTGCGCTACTATATTGATTAGGCGCAGGTAGTCCAGTACAGTTTGCATAGTTTGTATTTTCAAGACCAAGGGCTCTAACTTTTTCGTTCATTAAAGTAACAAAATTCTCTTCAGACCCCGCTATAGTTTCAGCAAGTAGCACACTTGCATCGTTAGCCGAACTTATAATTACACTTTTTAAAAGATCACCGACAAGGTACTCTCCACCCTCTTCTATAAAGACTTGAGAGCCACCCATTGACGAAGAACTAGCCGATGCAACTACTTTATCATCTATCGATATATTGCCCGACTCAATGCTCTCTAGTGTCAAAAGTATGGTCATAAGTTTAACAATACTAGCTACTGGGTATTTGTCGTTAGCATTTTGCTCATATAAGACTTTGCCCGTATTATAATCAACCAAAATACATGCTTTGGCTTGTATATTATCACTCATTGCATATGCAAATGGTGATGGTAAAAGTGCCAAAGAAACAGAAAAAAATAAAACAAAAGCAAATAATAGTTTTTTCATACAAAACTCCTCTTTTGTTTTAGTTTTTGTAATACAATATTTTTTATACATAAAAAAACTGCTATTTCTAGCAGTCTTTGTTTTATAATATTTTTATTACGTCTGCAAGGTAATCACAGAAATAATCTGATGATACGTCCATATTATAATGGATATCTTCATATTTAACACGAGAATCAGAATAACCACTAGCAAAGTTTGTAATAAGGTTGATACTCATTGCCTTTAGTCCACAATATCTTGCCAATATAGTTTCTTTAGTGATATGAGAACAAACAACGTCTGCACCAAAATATCTTGCCATTCTTATTTCTGCGGCAGTTTCACCATTTGGACCACAAAATTCAATCAAGATACCATCTCTAGTCTTTATTCTAAGGTCTTTTGCCACCTTCATAGCTTTCTTTCTGCCCTCTACAGAATAAGGAATACTCATATCAAAATATTTACTACCATAAACGTCCTTTAGACCATTTAATGGATTTTCACCGCTATTATTGATATAGTCGTTGGCAACAAATAAATCTCCGACTTTATAACGTGTATTAATAGCACCTACACCAGTACCAGTAATAAAATATTTGCAACCAAGCTCTTTCATAGCAAAAACTGGCGCTGCATATACTTCTGGAGCATACCCTAGATAAGAGTGCATCCTACCAAGCAAAGCAATAACGCTACGGCCATTTACTCTACCAATAACAATTTTGTTCTTTTTATCTTTGCCAATGCAAGGAAAACCTTTGATGTCAGTAAGCGGAATAACAACCTTTTCGTCAAATTCCTTTTCAAAACCACCAAAGCCACTAGTCAAAATTAGTCCTATTTCTGGTACAATAGTTGTTTTTGATCTAATATAATCAATTAAAACATTTACTTTTTCCATAGAAAACCTCTAAATATAATTTATTATAACATATCATTTTTTATTTGACTATTAAAAATCAAAAATAAATGCGCTGCTAAATACATTTATAAGGAGTGTTTCTATGATAGTAATTACAACCAAAACCACTAAAAACCAAAGCCACTTGCAAAGCATCTTTCCATCAAAAAGACATATCCCATACTTTTTAATCATCTGACTATTTTTTATCGCCACACACGAGGCAAAGATATATACCGCCAAAACCAACACATTAATTGGTATTATAACGATAATTGCATTGATAGTACCACTAAGACCAAACAATATAATAAAAACTGCCGAATTTAGCCCTAAACAATACGACATATAAGCAATAAATATTGCAAGTAACGGAAAACAAAATTTTAATTTGCCACAAATAAAAATAAACAAAAGGGTCAATAAATATTTTGCCACCCTAGTTATAAAAAAAGAAAAAGGCCCTATATCAGACTTAAAAAACTTTATTAAAGTTTTATCATTAATATTTGATATCGAAATATTATCAGAACCTTTTATCCCTGTAAATATACCAGTAATAAGAGCAACTAAAAATATTAAACCCAAAAATAATAAGATAAATTTATTGAGAGAAATATATTTTTTTGCTTTTTGTTTTGCATAATAAGATAAGTTATAGCAGTTATTTTCCATATAACACAATATGCCAAAAAACTACAAATTATGCTAATTTATTTATTTTTTGAATAACACTATTTAAGACATAAGCAAGAAATTCTTTGTTAGAAGGCTTTTTTGTAAAGCCAACTAAACCATTTTTATTCCAAGAGCATTCTATCGCTATTCTTATATTTCTTTCTACATTATTAATTGTTGTTTTGTTATTTGCCGCAACATAAGGATAGATTGAGTTTGTTAATTTGTCTACCCCTCCACCTTGCGCCAGGCAATAAATAATCGCCTCTTTTATATAACTAAAGCCAGAATATTTAGAAAGTAATTTTGTCGAAGTCAAAAACTCATATACTTCATTTGCTATCTCGCCAGTTGACTGCGTAGCAACATCTTTTATATTTTCTCTTAATTTATCAGCTTTTGATACAAACTCTTTAGCAAAGGTATCACCGATAGATACTTTGTAAACATAATATTCATCAATGGCAGCATTATTATAACCTTCATCACCGATAAGTAAAACTCCTAGCAGCTTTGAATTGCCATTTTGCTTGAGCATATAATCAAGCAAATCACTGCTGATATCAACTGATGTTGTATCAACAAACAATGCATATTTTTGAAAAATAGAACCTTTAAGCAGCATTTCTCTAAGGTCTTTAATCTCAAACAACTCTATACAATATTTTTTACAATAAAATTTAACTTTTTCTACAAATTCATTATTATTTTTTGTATAAAAGAAGGCTGTATACATATAAAAAACCTACCCTATATCTAAAATAATACCTAAAATTTATACCTTATGCAAATATTTTACAAAAATTTTAATTATTTTTTACAAAAATATTCAATTATTGTATGTTTATGTCGAAAAAAACCTTTATTCACTTAACATACAATCAAGATATACCCCAAAACCTTTTGTTGGGTCATTAACAAAAACATGTGTTACCGCACCTACTATTTTGCCATTTTGAAGTATAGGGCTCCCACTCATACCTTGCACTATTCCACCTGTTTTTCTAAGCAATTCATCATCTACTACCCTAATTACCATGCTTTTATCGGTCTTGTAATTTTTGTTATAAGTTTTTATTATTTCTATATCATATAGTTTTACGTTGCCATCTATACACGATTTTATTTGAGCTTTGCCAGGTTTAACCGAAAATCGCCCACCAATTTTGGCCTTGCTCAATTTTTGCAAAATAGACGAATCATCTTTTAATTCGCCAAATATTCCGAATTTATTGTTTTTATCGATAAGGCCTTGCTCTTCGCTTCCATGTAAAAACATTCCTCTAAGTTCTCCAGGATTACCAACTTTTCCTTTGTTTACGCCCAAAACCGAACAGTTATATACCTTGCCTGTCTTTACAGATACAATACTTTTTGCATCTACATCGCAAAGTGGGTGCCCCAAAGCCCCAAATCTATTATTTTCTTTAACATAAGTCAAAGTGCCAATCCCTGAAGCATCATCTCTTACCCACACCCCTAGCCTATATTTATCTGTTAGAATATCTTTTACAGGGGTTATGTCTATTGTATTTTCTTTACCATTTCTAAGGTATGACACTTTTACCGCTTCGGTTTTTGATTTTTTTGTATTTAGATAATGCGAGATGTCACTAGTTGAATTTATTTCTTTATCATCAATTTTAGTTATGATATCCCCCACCTTTAAACTTCCAAATGTTGCGATATCATAAAGGCCATCTTCAGTTGTTATACCGCTACTACCAATTACAAGTGCACCATTTGCTTTGAGAGCAAGTCCTACAGGCACACCTCCAACCAAAACTTCATTATTATCCAAAAGTTTTACAGATTGCCTTTTTATAGGTATAAGGTTAAAGAGTTTAAAATCAATATAAGTATTACCTTCTTTATTTGTCGAAACTGCCCTTTCTGTTTCAGAAAAGCTAGTCGTAACAAAACTTCCAAAGCCACTGACCCTATTTGAATCTTTTATATCTTGGGAAAACATAGAGATATTATCTGGCAAAGAATAAACAGTAAAAAGTGGTATTGCAAAGAAAATAATAAAAGATGCCAAAATCGTAACACTTATTACTACCCCAAATATCTTTCTTTTCATAAAAAAAACTATCTCCCGTATAGAAGATAGTTTTTATATTTTTATATTTT